>JAGWPD010000094.1 GCA_028870705.1 Gammaproteobacteria bacterium | reverse complement strand
CGCCAGCGGCGCCGGGAGCCCGGCGATCTCGAAGCGGATGCGCCGGCCCTCGAGCGCGAGGCACAGCTCGCGCGCGCGCGGCGAGCGCTCGAGCGCGCGCGCCAGGTAGCCGTTGATCTGCGCCTCCAGCATCAGCCGGGCTGGTAGCCGCGATGCACGGCGACGATGCCGCCCATCAGGTTGTGATAGCGGCATTGCTCCAGACCCGCCGCGCGCAGCATCGCCAGCAGGGTTTCCTGGTCCGGGTGGCGGCGGATCGATTCGGCCAGGTAGCGGTAGCTGGCGGCGTCGCCGGCCACCAGGCGGCCCATCAATGGCAGCACGCGCAACGAATAGGCGTCGTACAGGGTCCGCAATGAAGGCGTAGCAGGTTTCGAGAATTCCAGCACCAGCAGCTGGCCGCCGGCCTTCAGCACGCGGCGCATCGAGGCCAGCGCGCGCGCCTTGTCGGTGACGTTGCGCAGGCCGAAGGCGATCGTCACGCAATCGAAGCTGCCGTCGGCAAACGGCAAGCGCTCGGCATCCGCCTGCACGCAACAGACGTTGCCGACCAGTCCCGCATCGATCAGGCGGTCGCGGCCGGCCTGCAGCATCGCGGCGTTGATGTCCGCCAGCATCACCAGCCCGGAGCGGCCAACCTGTCGCGCCAGCCCAACAGCGATGTCGCCGGTGCCGCCCGCCACATCCAGCACGCGGGCGCCGGGACGGAGCCCGGTCAACGAGAGCGCGAACTGCTTCCACAGCCGGTGCGCGCCGGCGGACATCAGATCGTTCATCAGGTCGTAGCGGCTGGCGACGGAATCGAATACCGCGCGTACGCGGCCGGCTTTATCCTGTTTCCGTATCTGTTCGAAGCCGAAATCGGTGGTCTGTGGATCGCCTGGGCTCAAGCGGGCACTCCATTGCAGGGCGCCATTCTATTGAGCGCAGCCGCGTCGCGGGTGCCCGATAAAAGTATGCGCTGCAGTAGAAAACTATTTGCGCGTGCCTGTATCATTTTGGCGTCAGTTGTTTAAAATCCCCAACCGGTTGGCAACCCAAAGGGGCCAATCAGTGGGGGTCTTGTCAGGAATTGGCCGGGTGCGTATCCCGGCCTTTCTTTTTCCGCGAGGCCTCTAGTCACCGCGACGCGCGACGCCGGCCTGCTCCAGCCGTTGCATATACCGATGCCAGCGCGATTCCTGCTGGGTGCCGAGCTCGTGCAGATATTTCCAGGTGTACAGCCCCGTGTCGTGCCCGTCGTCGAACACCAGGCGCACCGCGTAATGTCCAACCGGCTCCACCGCACTTATGCCCACCCGCTCCTTGCCGGTGACCAGCACGCCGGCTTCGACGCCATGCCCCTGCACTTCGGCGGAGGGTGAATGCACCCGCAGGTACTCGGCCGGCAACTCGAAGCGCGTACCGTCGTCAAAGGAAACCTCGAGCAGGCGTGAACGCGTGCGCAGGCGAATCTCGACCGGGGCGGGTACACTCATCGTCCACTCTCGCCTAAACTCGCATGTTTAGCTATCACGACGGCCAATGAACCCTACCGATACCACAGATCCTGAACATTATCATCGTGTTGTAGATTGCCAGTGGGCCTGTCCCGCGCATACGGACGTGCCCGAGTACATCCGCCTGATCTCGCAGGGGCGCTATACCGACGCCTACCTGCTGAACCGCGAATCAAACGTGTTTCCCGGCATCCTGGGCCGCGTCTGCGACCGTCCCTGCGAGCCGGCCTGCCGGCGCGGACGCGTCGAAGAGAAGCCGGTGGCCATCTGCCGATTGAAACGCGTCGCTGCCGATCTGAAGGGTGAGCTTACCGGACGAGTGCCGCGCGGGCCCTATGAGCGCAACGGCAAGCGCGTGGCCTGCGTCGGTGCGGGTCCCGCTTCGCTCACGCTCGCGAACGACCTGGCGCCGCTCGGCTACGAGGTGGTGATCTTCGAGCGGCTCGCGACGCCCGGTGGGCTGATGCGCAGCAATATCCCCTCGTTCCGCCTGCCGGCGAGCGTGATCGACGACGAGATCGGCCTCATTCTCGACCAGGGCGTCGGGCTGAAGCTCGACAGCCCGGTCGCGAGCATGCGCGAACTGCTGGAACAACAGGGGTTCGACGCGGTGTTCGTCGGTTCCGGCGCGCCCAAGGGCAAGGAGCTCGAGCTGCCCGGACGGCGCGATACCGATCGCATCCACATCGGCATCGAGTGGCTCGAGTCGGTGGCCTTCGGCCACATCGACAGGATCGGCGAGCGCGTGCTGATCATCGGCGTCGGCAATACCGCGATGGATTGTTGCCGCACCTCGCTCCGGCTCGGCGCCAGGAACGTCAAGGTGATGGCGCGCAAGCCGCGCGGTTTCTTCAAGGCTTCCGACTGGGAACTCGAGGACGCCGAGGCCGAGAACGTCGGGATCGTGATCAACCGCGCGCCCAGGCGTTTCGTGATCGAGCACGGCAGGCTCACCGGCATGGTGTTCGAGCAGATGGAGTACCAGCTCAGTGACGGGCGCATCACGGCCGAGCGTGTCGTGGGCGAGGAGCTGGTGCCCTGCGATGACGTGATCCTCGCGATCGGCCAGGAGAACGCGTTCCCCTGGATCGAGCGGGACCTCGGCATCGAATTCGACCAATGGAGTGTCCCGAAGGTCAATCCGCAAACCTTCCAGTCCACGCGCGCTGGAGTGTTTTTCGGCGGTGACTCGGCCTTCGGTCCGAAGAACATCATCTGGGCCGTGGAGCACGGCCACCAGGCGGCGATATCCGTGCACGCCTTCCTGCAGGGGCGCGCGGTGAGCGAGCGGCCGGCGGCGACCGTGAAACTCAACAGCGTCAAGATGGGCATGCACGAGTGGGCCTACAAGAACGACTACGCCTCGCTCGAGCGGCGGCTGGTGCCGCACGTCTCGCTCAAGGAGCGCTTCAAGAAGGTCGACATCGAGGTGGAGCTCGGCTTCAGGCCCGAGCAGGGCGCGCAGGAAGCGCAGCGCTGCCTGAACTGCGACGTGCAGACCGTGTTCGAGGCGAAGCTGTGCATCGAGTGCGACGCCTGCATCGACGTCTGCCCGGTCGACTGCCTGACGATCACCGCCGACGGCCCCGAGGCGGAGCTGCGCGCGCGGCTGCGCGCGCCGGCGAAGCTGCTGGCGCAGCCGCTGTACGTGTCGAAGGCCCTGAAGCAGACCGGCCGCGTGATGGTCAAGGACGAGAACCTGTGCGTGCACTGTGGATTGTGCGCGGAGCGCTGCCCGACGGCGGCCTGGGACATGCAGAAATCCACGATCCATTGGCCCCACGCCGGAGACGGTGAACCCGCATGCCATACGCAGCGCCAAATCGCGTAAACGACTTCGTCATCAGGATCGGCACCGTCAACGGCACCGGTTCGGCCAGCGCCAACGGCCTGCTGATGAAGGCGGTGTTCCGCAGCGGCGTGCCGGTGGTCGGCAAGAACTACTTCCCCTCGAACATCCAGGGGTTGCCGACCTGGTACGAGATCCGCGTGACGCGCGAGGGCCATCGCGCGCGCAGCGGGCAGATCGACCTGATGGTGGCGCTGAACCCCGAGACCTACGCGCGCGACCTGCAGGACGTGACCTCCGGCGGCTACTTCCTCTACGACTCGACCTGGCCGCGGCCCGCGCTGCTGCAGCTGCGCGATGACGTGACGGTGCTGGGCGCGCCGCTGGCGCGCCTGTGCAACGAGAACTTCAATGGCGCGCGCACGCGCATCCTGATGAAGAACATCTGCTACGCGGGCGTGCTCGCGGCGCTCCACGACCTCGACCTGGAAATCATCCGCGCCCTGCTCGGCGAGACCTACGCGAAGAAGCCGCAGCTGGTCGAGAGCAACATGCGGGCGATCCAGCTCGGTTACGATTATGCGCGGCAGCACTTCAGCTGCCCGCTGCCGCTGCGGGTCGAGAAGATGGACGCGACCCGCGGCCACATCATCATCGACGGCAACACCGCCGCCGGCCTCGGCTGCGTGTATGCGGGCGCGACGGTGGGCGCCTGGTACCCGATCACGCCCTCGACCTCGCTGATGGACGCGTTCAAGTCCTTCGCCGAGAAACTGCGCGCTGATCCAGTCACCGGGCGCAAGAACTACATCATGATCCAGGCCGAGGATGAACTCGCCTCGGTCGGCATGGTGATCGGCGCCGCCTGGAACGGGGCGCGGGCGTTCACCGCGACATCCGGGCCCGGCATCTCGCTGATGCAGGAATTCATCGGGCTGGCGTACTACACCGAGACGCCGACCGTGATCTTCGATGTCCAGCGGGTGGGGCCGTCCACCGGCATGCCCACGCGGACGCAGCAGGGCGACATCCGCTCGGCGGCCTACGCCTCGCACGGCGACACGCGTCAGGTGTGCCTGTATCCGGCGAATCCGGAGGAATGCTTCCAGTTCGCGCCGCTTGCCTTCGACCTCGCGGAACGGCTGCAGACGCCGATCCTGGTGCTGTCGGACCTCGACATCGGCATGAACGACTGGATGTGCCCCGAGTTCAAGTGGGACGACCGCTACGTGCCCGACCGCGGCAAGGTGCTGGACGAGGCCGAGCTCGCCAAGCTCGACAAGTTCTGGCGCTACTACGACCACGACGATGATGGCATCCCGCAGCGGACGATCCCGGGCGTGAGCTCGAAGGGCGCGTACTTCGCGCGCGGCTCGGGCCACAACCAGTACGGCGCCTACACCGAGGATTCGCGCGAATACCAGGTGGTGGTCGACCGGCTGCGCAAGAAATGGCTGACCGCAGCGCGGCTCGTGCCCAAGGCCGTGATCGAGGCGGGCCACAGCGAGGAGCTGGCGATCGTCACGGTCGGGAGCGGCGAGGCGCCGGTGCTCGAGGCGGTGGCGCGGCTCCGCGCGCAGGGCGTCAAGGCCGACTACATGCGCGTGCGCGGCTTCCCGTTCGGCGAGGAGGTCGAGCAGTTCCTCGATGCGCACCAGCTCAATTTCATCGTCGAGCAGAACCGCGACGCGCAGCTGCGCTCGCTCCTGACCCTGGAGACCGGCGTGGCCAAGAACCGCATGCGTTCGATCCTGCACTACAACGGGCTGCCGCTCGCGGCCAGCTACGTGGTCGATGGCGTCATGGCGGCGGTGCAGGATCGCGCGCGCCCGGCGGCGCAGCTGGTGCGGCCATGAGCTTCATGCCCAAGCCGAAGGTCGCGCACCCGGACCTGCCGAAGAACGCGCGCGGGCTGACGCGCCGCGCCTACGAGGGCAGCAATTCCACGCTCTGCGCCGGGTGCGGCCACGATTCGATCACCGCGGCGATCGTCGAGGCCTGCTGGGCCAACGAGGTCGAGCCACGCACGCTGGTGAAGCTCTCGGGGATCGGCTGCTCGTCGAAGACCACGGCGTATTTTGTCAGTGGTTCCCACGGTTTCAATTCCGTGCATGGCCGGATGCCTTCGGTGGCAACCGGCGCGAACGCCGCCAACCGCCAGCTCACCTACATCGGCGTCTCGGGCGATGGCGACACGCTCTCGATCGGGCTCGGCCAGTTCATCCATGCGATCCGCCGCAACCTGAACATGGTGTACATCATCGAGAACAACGGCGTGTACGGCCTGACCAAGGGGCAGTTCTCGGCCTCGGCCGACATCGGCACCACCGCCAAGAAGGGCGAGGTCAACAACCAGGCGCCGATCGACCCGGTGCAGCTGGCGCTGACGCTCGGCGCCTCGTTCGTGGCGCGCAGCTTCTCGGGCGACAAGGCGCAACTGGTGCCGCTGATCCAGGCGGCGATGCACCACAACGGCTTCGCGCTGATCGACGTGCTCTCGCCCTGCGTCACCTTCAACGACCACGAGGGCTCGACGCGCAGCTACGCCTACTCGCGCGAACACTACGAGGAAGCGGTGCATGCCGATTTCGTGGCGCCGGCGGGCGAAATCCGTGTGCAGTACGGGGCGGGCGAGTCGCTGCCGGTCACGCTGCACGACGGCAGCCGCATCGTGCTGCGCAAGGTGGATGCCGGCTACGACCCCACCGACCGTGGCGCGGCGTTGGCGCGGATCCGCGAGCGGCTGCGCGAGCAGGAATACCTGACCGGACTGTTGCACATCAGCACCAGCCAGCCCGAATTCCATGCGCAGAATGCGACGCCCGACCAGCCGCTGAACCAGGTGCCATTCGCGACGCTCAACCCGGGTTCCGCGACGCTGGCGAAGATCCTGTCTCGTTATCGCTGACGGCGGCCCGCGCCGCCGGTCCGCTGCCAGGATCTGTGCACGGCCGGTTTGCGCCACCGGCGCCGAATCACTAGACTCTCGCCCCTTCGCAAACCTCCGGGAGTAGTGCCAGTGGGCAAGGGTGATCGCAAGACTCGTCGCGGCAAGATCTACGCGGGCTCGTTCGGCAAGTCACGGCCGAAGCATCCCGCCAGGCACAACTCGAAGAGCGCGCCCGCCAAGGCGAAGCACCCGACCCGTAAGTGACCGCGCCCGGGCCAGGGCTGCTCGCGGGGCGCCGCAGCCGCGCCGCGGCGATGCCCTTCATCATGCTGGCCTCGCTGATCGACATGATCTCGATCGGCCTGATCATCCCGGTGCTGCCGGCGCTGGTGGGCAGCTTCACCGGATCGCAGGCCGACCAGGCGCATTGGTACGTGGTGGTCGCGTTCACGTTCGGCATCGCGAATTTCTTCGGTTCGCCGATCCTCGGCGCCCTGTCCGACAGCTTCGGCCGCCGGCCGGTGCTGCTGATCGGCTTCTGCGGCCTGATGTTCAGTTTCTTCGCCACCGCGCTGGCCACTTCGCTGCAGCTGCTGATCGGCATCCGCCTGGTGGCAGGCGCGATGCAGGCGAACCTGTCGGTCGCCAATGCCTACGTGGCCGACATCACGCCGCCGGAAGAGCGGGCGCGGCGCTTCGGGATGCTGGGGGCGATGTTCGGCGTCGGCTTCGTGCTCGGGCCGGTCATCGGCGGCCTGCTGGGAACGATCAACCTGCGCCTGCCATTCCTGGTCGCCGGCTCGATGGCCGTGCTCAACCTGCTGTACGGTTTCTTCGTGCTGCCCGAGTCGCTCCCGCCCGAGCGGCGGCGCGCCTTCGAATGGCGCAACGCCAATCCGTTCCGTTCGCTGGTGGGACTCGCGCAGCTCAAGGGCGCGGGGCCGCTGGTCGGCGTGGTGGCCTGCGCGGGCCTCGCGCAGTTCGTGCTGTACACCTCCTGGGTGCTCTACACGACCTTCAAGTTCGGCTGGGGAACGCGCGAGAACGGGCTGTCGCTCGCCGCGGTCGGCATCGTCGCCGCGGTGATGCAGGGCCTGCTGCTCGGCCGCATCCTGCGGGTCGTCAGCCCGCGCCGGCTGGCGGTGCTGGGCCTGCTGTCCTCGACGCTGGCCTATGCGCTGTGGGGCGCGGCCACGCAGAGCTGGATGATGTTCGCGATCATCTTCGTCAACCTGCTGGGCGCGACCGTCGGTGCGACCATCCAGAGCATCATTTCCAGCGCCGCGGATGCGCACAATCAGGGCCGGACGCTCGGCGCGGTCGGCGGCCTGAACAGCCTGATGGCCGTGCTGGCGCCGGTGATCGCGGCCGCGCCGCTGCAGCTGGTGGCGCACCTGCCGCGCGGCGACTGGCGGCTTGGCGCGCCGTTCTACCTGTGCGCACTGCTGCAGGCCGCGGCGCTGGCGCTGACCATCGCGCATTTCCGCCGCGAGCGGCATGCGCGCCGCGCCGCCGCGCCCGCGCAAACCTAGGGCCTGTTCAACGAGAGCTTGCTGCAGGTCTGGTCGATGTCGTGGCCAGCCGCGCGTTCGCCGGCGCGCTGGCCGTTGCGGATCATGCCGGCGAACTCGGCGGCCGGCACCGCGGGGCTGAAATGATAGCCCTGGTACTGGTCGCAGCCCAGGCTCTGCAGGAATTCGAGCTGCTCCGGGGTCTCGACCCCTTCGGCCACCACCTTCAGTTTCAGGCTGTGCGCCAGCGAGACGATCGCGCGCACGATCGAGGCATCGTCCGGCCGCGAGGTCAGCTCGTCGATGAAGGTGCGGTCGATCTTGAGCTTGTCGATCGGGAAGCGCCGCAGGTAGCTCATGCTCGAGTAACCGGTGCCGAAATCGTCCACCGAGACCAGCACGCCCATGCGGCTGAGCTGTTCGAGGATCTGCACTGATTCCTCCGGGTCGCTCATCAGCGCGCTCTCGGTGATCTCGACCTCCAGGTAGCTGGGATCGAGGCTGAAATCCCGCAGCGCCTGCTTGATGGTCTGCAGCAACGTGCCGTGCCGGAACTGGAAGGCGGAGAGATTGACCGCGACGCGCGTGCGCGGCAGGCCTTCGAGCTGCCAGGCGCGCGCCTGGCGGCAGGCCTCGCGGATCACCCACTGGCCGATCGACTCGATCAGGCCGCATTCCTCCGCCAGCGGAATGAACTCGCCCGGCGGCACCGGACCGCGCTCGGGATGCCGCCAGCGGATCAGCGCCTCGGCGCCGTGCACCAGCCCGGTGCGCGCGTCGACCTTCGGTTGGTAATGCAGCTCGAATTGCGCCCGCGCGAGCGCCTCGTGCAGATCCGCCTCGAGCTTGCCGCGCTCCTGCGTGACGGCGTCCATGCCGGGCGCGTAGAACTGCACGCCATTGCGGCCGCGCTGCTTCACGCAGTACATGGCGGCATCGGCGCTCGCCAGCAGCGCTTCGGCGCTGGCGCCATCCTGCGGGTACAGCGCGACGCCGACGCTGGCGGACACGTGCAGATCGGCGCTCTCGGTGCGCACCGGCAGGCGGAGCGATTCGAGCGCGCGCTGCGCCACCGCGTCGGCGTCGGCGCGCTGCGCGATCCGGTCGATGACCAGCACGAATTCGTCGCCGCCGAAGCGCACCACCGTGTCGATGTTGCGCGCCACGCCCTGGATGCGCTGCGCGACCTGCTTGAGCAGCTCGTCGCCGGCACGGTGGCCGAAGGAATCATTGACGGTCTTGAAGCGGTCCACGTCGAATACCGCGACCGCGAAGCCGTGGCCGTCGCGGCCGGCGTGCGCGATCGCCTGGGTGAGGCGGTCCTCCAGCAGCACGCGGTTGGGCAGGCCGGTGAGCGCGTCATGCGTGGCCAGGTGCCGCAGCTGGCGGTTGGCGGCCTCGAGGCCCTGGGTGCGATCCTCCACCTGGCGCTCGAGTTCCTCGAGCTGGCGGCGCAATGTCAGTTCGTTCTGCCATTTACGGGTCAGCGCATTCGCGCATTGCAGTACTTCGATCGGCTCGAAGGGCTTCTTCACGACCAGCAGCTTGTCGGAATGGTCCAGCCGGGCGACCACGTCGGTCCAGTCGTAGTCGGAATGCGCCGAGCAGATCACCACCTGCACGTGCGGATCCACCGCCCACAGGCGTTCGATGGTCTCGAGCCCGTCCCAGCCCGGCGGCATGCGCATGTCGATGAAGGCCAGCGCGTAGGGCCGGCCGTCGCGGCAGGCGCGCTGCGCCAGCTCGACGCCGAGCTGGCCCTGCAGCGCGGTGTTGATCTCGAAACCCTGGCGCGTGGCGGGCGCGGCGCTGTCGCCGAGCAGCGCGCGCTCGGCATCGAGCAGCGCGGCCTCGGCGCCGCTCTCGGGGCCGAGGATCTTGATGAAGTCTTCGTGGATCGCGCGGTTGTCGTCGATGACGAGCACGCGGCGGTTGGTTCCGGTGGCTGTGGCGCTCATGCACAGGCTCCCTGCGGTTGCAGTGGCAGGTCGAGGTAGAAGGTGGCTCCCTGGCCGGGACCGGCGCTCTCCACGCGCAGCGCTCCGCCCAGTTCGCGCGCGGCCAGCGCGCCGCTGTGCAGTCCGAAGCCGTGGCCGTTGCGCTTGGTGGTGAAGCCGTGGCTGAAGATGCGGGTGAGATTCTCGGGCGCTATGCCCACGCCATTGTCGGCCACCGCGATCCGCACGCCGGCGGCATGCCGGCCAACGCGCACGCTGATGCACGAATCGCTCCGCCCGGCGGCCTGGCAGGCGTGCTTGGCATTGCGCAGCAGGTTCACGAGGATCTGCAGCACCCGATGCTTGTCGACGGTGATCGGCGGCACCTCGCTGAACTGCCGCTGCAGCGCGATCGCCTGGCGCTCGAGGCCGCTGGCGTCGAGGCGCAGGCCTTCCTCGACCAGCGCGCGCAAGTCGATCGTCTCGGCCACGCCGGCCAGCCTGGCGTGGCTCTGCTGCATCGCCACCACTTCCTTGATGTGTTCGATGTTGGCGCGCAGCGCGTCGAGTTCCTGCAGCGTCAGGTCGCGCTCGCCGAGCAGCTGCACCGCCAGCTGCTCGAGGTAGGCGGGCAGGTGGCGGCCGCGCGCGTCGCGCCCGACGAAATCCGCCAGGTCCGCCTGGTGTTCCTGCAGCAGCGCGACCACGCGGCTGAGGCCCGCCGCCTTCGACTTGCGCAGCCGGTCGCTCACCAGGCTGGCCGAGACGTTGACGCTGTTGAGCACGTTGCCGACGTTGTGCAGCACGCTGGCGGCGACTTCGGCCATGCCGGCGTGGCGCGAGGCGTCGCGCAGCTGCTGCTGCAGCTGCGCCTCGCGCTGCTGCGCGGCGATGCGCTCGGTGACGTCGAGGTCGATGCCGACCAGGCGCGGGCACGCATTGGTCGAGTCCACCACGATCGCGGCCAGCGACTCGATGTGCCGGGTCGAACCGTCGGCGAGCGCCACGCGGTATTGGGTGCGCAGCTGCCGGCCTTCGCCCAGCGCGGTGTTCATCGCCTGGGCGGCGGCCGCGCGGTCATCGGGGTGGATCAGCTGCAGCCAGCTCTGCAGCGTCGGGCGGAACTCGCCGGGGCGCTGGCCATAGAGCTCGTGCATGGTCTCGCTCCACCAGACCTGGCCGCCCTGCTGCTGCAGTTCGTAGACCCCGGCGCGCGCGGCCTTGCTGGCGGCGCCGAAGCGGATCGAGATCGTCTCGAGCTCGGCGCGCCGGCGGCGTTCGATCGCGGCTTCGGCCTCGAGCTGCTGGCGCAGGCGCCGGCGCGTCGCCAGCACGAAGCACACGGTCAGCGCGCCGCTGACGAACAGCGCGCCGATCACCAGCCGCTTCTCGGTCGCGGCGGAATCGATCGCGTCGCGCACCACCGCCTGGTCGCGGCGCACGAAGTAGTCGTCGAGCGCGCGGGTCTGCTGGTCGGCCCGCAGGATGTCGGCGCGCAGCGGCAGCAGCGTCGCCAGCTGCGCCCCGTTCCTGATCCGCCCGGACAGCGCGGCCACCAGCTGCGGCGTGTCGCCGAGCACCGCGTCGCCGCCACGCGGCTGCAGCTGCGCGCGCAGCTCGGCCAGCTGGGCGGCCGCCGTGCGCAGCGCCTCGGCCGACTGGCGGCCGAGCGTGCCGGTGTCGACTGCGTCGGCCGCGCCGTTGGTGAAGGTGCGATAGTTGCTGCGCGCCTCGCTCGCCAGGTTGCGCAGCGGACGGGACTGCTCGAGCGCCCCGGCGCGACGCGCGTCCGCGGTGAACTGGCCGAGCAGCACCAGCGTGACCGGGAGGATCACGGCCAGGAACTGCAGGGCGACCAGCTTGTCGGTTGTGCGTTGCATGTCGGCGGCGCGCACTCGCGCGCCCGCCGAAAATTACCGCACGGCTAAGAATCGCCTAAGAACCTGGCGCATGAAGTCGGACCATCGCGCGCGGCCGCGATGCGAAACTGTGAGCCGCGTCACGATCCGGCAGCCGCCGATCGCCGCTCAGAGTATGTAGCGACTCAGGTCCTCGTCCCCGGCGAGCTCGCCGAGGTGCGTGTCGACGTAGGCGGCGTCGATGCGCAGCTCGCTGCCGCGCTGCTCGCTGGCGGCAAACGAGATCACCTCCAGCAAGCGCTCCATCACCGTGTGCAGGCGGCGTGCGCCGATGTTCTCGGTGCGCTCGTTCACATGGTGCGCCAGCTCGGCGATGCGGCGCACGCCGTCGGCCGTGAATTCCAGCCTGACATCCTCGGTGCCGAGCAGCGCCCGGTACTGCGTGGTCAGCGAGGCATCGGGCTCGGTCAGGATGCGCACGAAGTCCTCGACCTTCAGCGAGTCGAGCTCGACGCGGATCGGGAAGCGTCCCTGCAGCTCGGGGATCAGGTCGGAGGGCTTGGCCATGTGGAACGCGCCCGAGGCGATGAACAGCACGTGGTCGGTCTTGATCTGGCCGTACTTGGTGCTCACGGTGCAGCCCTCCACCAGCGGCAGCAGGTCGCGCTGCACACCCTCGCGCGATACGTCGGCGCCGATGGTCTCCTGGCGGCGACAGATCTTGTCGAGCTCGTCGATGAACACGATGCCGTTCTGCTCGGCATTCGCGAGCGCATGCGCCTTGAGCTCCTCCTCGTTGACGAGCTTGGCCGCTTCCTCGTCGACGAGCAGCTTCAGCGCCTCGCGCACCCTGACGCGGCGCGGCTTGGTGCGCGCGGCACCGAGATTCTGGAACATCGACTGCAGCTGCTGTTGCATCTCCTCCATGCCGGGCGGCGCCATGATCTCGACGCCGGCCGGGAGCGCGCGCAGCTCCAGCTCGATCTCGCGCTCGTCGAGCTCGCCCCGCAGCAGCAGCTCGCGGAACTTCTGGCGCGTCTCGGCATCGCGCGGCTGCACCGGCTCGTCGGTGGAAAACCCGCTCAGCCTCGGCCGCGGCAGCAGCGCATCGAGCACGCGCTCCTGCGCCGCGGCGCGCGCCGGCTCGCGCACCCGCGCGACTTCCTGTTCGCGCGTCATCTTGACGGCGACCTCGGCCAGCTCCTTGATGATCGAGTCGACCTCGCGGCCGACGTAGCCGACCTCGGTGAACTTGGTGGCCTCGACCTTCACGAATGGCGCGTTCGCGAGCCGCGCCAGGCGCCGCGCGATCTCGGTCTTGCCGCAGCCGGTCGGGCCGATCATCAGGATGTTCTTCGGCGTGATTTCCTGGCGCAGCGG
>JAGWPD010000093.1 GCA_028870705.1 Gammaproteobacteria bacterium | reverse complement strand
TGGCGCTGCTGCTGCTGCTGCTGCTGGGCAGTACGCTGCCCGCAGCCGGCCGCGGCGACCGGGTGGTGCTGATCGTGAACGCGGCCGGTCCCGCCACGGCGCTGGATGCCATCGACATAAAACGCCTGTTCCTCGGCATCCCGATCGAACGCGGTGAGGTCACGCTGTACGCGCTGCGCAACGATTCCGACGAACAGCTCAAGCTGGTCTTTCTGCAGTACGTGGTGTCGATGTCGGAGTCGGCCTACCAGCGCCGGCTCCTGATGCTGGCCCTCGAACAGGGCCGACGGATGCCCCCGGTCTTTACCGACGCTGCCCAGCTCCTGGCGGCCGTGGCGGCCAACAGTGGTGCGGTCAGCTACGCCTGGGAGTCGGGCGCGCTGCGTAATCCGCGGGTACGAATCCTGCGTGAACTATGGCACGAGTAAAATTTGGACTTGCCGCGGCCATGGCCAGCCTGGTCGTGGTCGGCTACGCCGGGCTGTTCGCAATCCTTTATGCCAGCCTGGGCGCGGTGGTGCAGCATAGCCACGAAGCGCTGTTCGTCGAGAAAGTGCGCACGTTCTCGCGCCTGATGACCGACCAGCTGGAGGTCGGCGGCGTGCTCGAGTCGAGCAAAGCCACCACGGATCTGCTCGACACGGTGATCCTCAACGCCGACGGCGTGTACGCCGAACTCGCCGGACCCGCCATGAATGTGCGCAGCGAATTCAATCGCGCCGGGCTCGCGTTTCGCGGCGAGCAGGATTTTGCCTTCGGCCAGCATGGCGACGACATCTACTTCATCGTCATGCCGGTGGTGCGCGGTGATACGACGCTGCAGCTGCGGCTCGGGTTCGACGAGCGGCCGACCTCGGCTACCATAGCCAAGGCCAAACGGCGCATGTTCTGGATCCTGAGCGCTTACCTCGGTCTGTCGGCGCTGGCCGCGATCTCGGTGGGTGTGGCAATCGCCCGGCCCGTGCGCAGATTGCAGGGCGCGGCACGCGCCATCGCCGATGGCGCATACAGGCAGGGGCTGCAGCTGCGTACGCCGGTACGCGAGCTCCATGCGCTGGCTCTCGACCTCGATCGCATGCGCAACGAGCTGGTCGGCGCGAACGAGCGCTTGCGCGCCGAGATTCAGGAAAAGGACCAGCTCGAGCTGCGTCGTGCCGGCCTCGAGCGGCAGCTGCAGCATCGCGAGCGGATCGAGACGGTTGGTACGCTGGCTGGCGGCATCGCGCACGAGTTCAACAACATCCTCGTGCCGATCATCCTGCTGAGCGAGCTGGTGCTCAAGCGCCTGCCGCAAACCAGCGAATCGCGCCAGGACGTGAGTTCGGTGCTCGAGGCGGCACGGCGGGCGCGCGACCTGGTCAAGCAGATCCTGGCCTTCAGCCACGACATCAGCGGGCTGGTGATGGAGCCCGTCGATCTGCGCGAGGCGGTCGATGAAGCGATGAAGCTGTTCCGCCCGCTGATCCTGCCGAACTGCCAGGTGGTGATCCGGTCGGAGGCGCAGTGCCCTCCGGTGCAGGCCAGCCGCTCGCTGGTGGTGCAGCTGGTGGTGAACCTGTGCAAGAACGCCTACCAGGCGCTCGCGGGCGCTCCTGGTACGGTCACCGTCGACATCCGGGATCTTCGCCTTGACGATGCCGCGCCCGGCGGTGTGCCGCCGGGGCGCTACGCCGAGCTGGCGGTGAGCGACACCGGAGCCGGCATGGACCCTGCGACCATTGCGCGGATTTTCGAACCTTTCTACACGACCCGTTCGGTTGGCGAGGGCACCGGCCTGGGGTTGTCGGTGGTGCATGGCATCGCGGAGAGTTTCGGCGCACGCATCCTGGTCAGCAGCGAGCGGGGAAAGGGTAGTACCTTTCGGGTACTTTTCCCCACTGCGCAGTGACATCTTATGTTGGATAATAAACGCATGGCGGCTCGAAAGCGGGAGCGGGCGGCGATCTGGCCGGGGTGGCGCGCGCAGCGCGAGCCGCGGCGTTGCCGCGTGCTGCTGATCGATGACCATGCGGTCGTGCGCGACGGCCTGGCGGCCCTGCTGGCGCTCGAACCTGACCTCGAGATCGTGGGCTGCGCGGACGATATTGCCGCGGGCATCGGGCTGATACGGACGGCACGGCCCGACCTGGTGCTGTGCGACCTGAACCTGCCGGGCCTCTCCGGTGGCGAGGCGGTGCAGGCGATCTACCGCGAATTCCCCCGGGTTAGGCTGCTGGTGCTTACCGCGCATGATTCGCTCGAATACGTGCGCGCGGCCTTCATCGCCGGCGCGATCGGCTTCGTCTGCAAGGACGCTTCGCGCTCCGAACTGCTGCGCGCGGTGCGGCGTTCAGCCAGCGGGCGCCGCACGGTCTGCGGCAACGTATGGGAATCCGTGGTCGGTGACTGGCTCGAGGATGGCATCGCCTCGCGGCTGCCCGCCGCGGCCGGGCTCGACGAGGCGGCCGCGCGCGTGCTGCGGCTGATCGCGCTCGGGGTGCCCACGCGGCAGATCGCCCGCGAGCTCGGGCGCGGCGTGAAGGCGACCGAGAAATTCCGCACCGTGCTGATGCGGCGCCTGGGGCTGAGGAGCGCCGCGGGCGTCACGCGTTTCGCCGTGGAGCATCGGCTGGTGAGCAGCCAGGAACTCGACCACATGCTGAGTCAGGCCAACGCATGAAGCGCCTGCTGGTGATCGACGACGAGCCCTTCGTTCGCGACGCGCTCAAGCGCGTGCTCGAGGAGGAGGAACTGCGGGTCGATGTGGCCGCCGACGCGGAGACCGCGCTGGTCCAGCTCAACCGGCAGCACTATGACCTGGTGATCGTGGACATCATCATGCCGGGCATGGACGGCGTGGAACTGCTGCGCCGGCTGCGCGCGGAGTTTCCGGCGCTGCGGGTCATCGCGATCTCCGGGGGCGGCAACTTCGAACTCAGCGGCTACGGTCCGGACGCGGTCACCACGCGCGCCTACCTGGCCGCTGCCGCCAACGTCGGCGCCGATGCGGTGCTGGCGAAGCCCTTCGAGACGGCGGAACTCGAGGCGCTGATCCGGCCGCTGCTGAAATGAGCCGCGCGGCGCTCAACGGCCACGATCTGCAACCGACGGGCATCCTGCGCGTGCTGCTGGTCGACGAGATCGCGGTGCTGCGCGACGGCCTGCGAGTCTCGCTCGGATCCGAAGCAGGCATCGAAGTGGTGGGCGCCGCGCGTTCGGTGCCCGAGGCGCTGCGGCTCGCCGCGCAGACCGCGCCGCAACTGGTGGTGGCCGATCTGCAGATCGGCGGCCAGTCGCTCCCGGACCTGGTCGCCGGGCTGGCGCGGCTCGGGTGCGATGCGCGCGTGCTGGTGCTCACCAGCCAGGCGGGCGAGGAGCAGATGCGCCAGGCGATGCAGGCCGGGGCGCGCGCCTACCTGCTGAAGGACGACGGCTATGTGGAACTGCTCGAAGCGCTGCGGGTGGTCGGGTCTGGGCGCCGCTTCTTCAGCGACTCGATCGAATCGCGCATCCTGTCGCAGTACGCCGAACGCGTGGCCGCGCGCTTTGCCGTGGCCGCCGCGCCCATCACGCCGCGCGAGCGCGAAGTGCTGGCGCTGATCGGCGCCGGCGAGCCCAACAAGGGGATCGCCAAGGCGCTGCGCCTGTCGGTGAAGACGGTGGAAAAGCACCGTTCGAACCTGATGCGCAAGCTCGGCCTGCACAACACCGCCGCAGTCACGGTCTATGCGATCCGCCAGGGACTGGTCGGGCGCGCGCCGGTGGCCGCCGGCCGCTGAACGCCGGGCACGGCAGGCGCTTCGCCGGGGATCAGCGCAGTCGCACGCCGCTGGCGGCGTCGAAGTACCTGAGTTTCCCGGGCGTGAAACACAAGCGCACCGGGCGACCGGGTTCGGGCAAGGACTGGGGCGGCACGCGGCAGATGCGGGCCGCGCCCCCGAACTGGACCCCGAGGAAGATTTCGTTGCCCACCGGCTCGATGCTCTCCACGGTTGCATCGATGGTGAACTCCCCGCTGCCCGCTGTGCCGGGCGGCGCGACCGCCAGGTCTTCCGGGCGGAGGCCCACGATCACCTCGCCGGCGACCGACGCCAGCGCAGGCACGGCGATGTGCGCCGCGGGCAGCGGCAGCGCCGCGCCTTCGCACTGCAGCTGCGCGCGCGGAGCGGCCGTCAATCGCCCGCGGAAGAAATTCATGGCCGGGCTCCCGAGGAAACCCGCGACGAACAGGTTGGCCGGTTCGCTGTAGAGGTTCATCGGCGTATCGATCTGCTGGATCTCGCCGGCGTTGAGCACCACGATGCGCTCGCCGAGCGTCATCGCCTCGATCTGATCGTGCGTGACGTACAGCATGGTGGCACGCAGCCGCCGGTGCAGCCTGCCGATCTCGGCGCGCATGCTCAGGCGCAGCTTGGCGTCGAGGTTCGAGAGCGGCTCGTCCAGCAGGAAGACCTGCGGATTGCGCACCAGGGCCCGGCCGAGCGCGACGCGCTGGCGCTGGCCACCCGACAGCGCGCGCGGCTTGCGCTCCAGCAGTTCATCCAGTTCCAGCGTGGCCGCCGCCGCGCGTACCTGCGCGTCGATGCTGGCCGCGTCCGTGCCGCGGAGCCTGAGGCCGAAGGCGAGGTTCTCGCGCACGCTCATGTGCGGGTAGAGCGCGTAGCTCTGGAACACCATCGCGACGTCGCGATCGCGCGGCGCCACGTCGTTGACCAGCCGATCACCGATGTGCAGCGTGCCGCTGGTGATGGACTCGAGGCCGGCGATCATCCGCAGCAGGGTCGACTTGCCGCAGCCCGACGGACCCACCAGCGCGACCAGCTCGCCATCACCGATCTGGAAACTGGCGCCGGCCACGGCGGCCTGCCCGTCGTCGTAGACCTTGCGGACCTGGTGCAGCCGCACGGCGGCCATGACTCTTCCCTGTAGGCGAATTGTTCCGGGCGGATCGTATACAATCGCGCCCGACAAGGCTATGTAAACGATTACCATGCCCGAAGGATCGGGGACGGGGCCGCACCTCAAGATGCACGGAGCCGATCGCGCCGGTGGCTTCCCCGCCGGATTCCTGTGGGGTGCCGCCACTTCCGCTTACCAGATCGAGGGCTCCCCGCTCGCCGATGGCGCTGGTCCGTCGATCTGGCAGCGCTTCTGCCGCACGCCCGGGCTGGTGCACAACGCTGATTCCGGCGACGTTGCCTGCGACCACTACCGTCGATATCGCGAGGACGTCGCGCTGATGCGCGAGCTGGGCCTGAACGCATACCGCTTCAGCATCGCCTGGGGCCGGGTGCTGCCTGCCGGGCGCGGCGCGGTGAATGCCGCGGGGCTTGGCTTCTATGACCGGCTCGTGGACGAACTGCTGCGCGCGGACATCGAGCCGATGGTGACCCTGTACCACTGGGACCTGCCCGCGGCGCTCGATGCGCAGGGCGGCTGGCTGAACCCCGACGTGGCCCACTGGTTCGCGGAATACGCCGCGACCGTCTATCGCAGTCTGGATGGCCGCGTGAGGAAATGGGCGACGCTCAATGAACCGTGGGTGGTCAGCGACGGCGGCTACCTGCGCGGTGCATTGGCGCCCGGCCACCGCAATCGCTACGAGGCGCCGGTGGCGACGCATCACCTGCTGCGCGCGCACGGCGCGGCCGTGCAGGCCTACCGTGCCGAAGGGCGGCATGAGATCGGCCTGGTGGTCAACCTCGAACCGAAGTACCCGGCCACGTCCGGCGGCGCCGACCGCGTCGCGACGGCGCAGGCCGATGCCTACATGAACCGGCAGTACCTCGACCCGGCGCTGCTCGGCCACTATCCGCCGGAGATGCGCGAGGTATTCGAGGATGCCTGGCCCGAGTGGCCGGCCGCCGACTTCGCGCTGATCCGCCAGCGGCTCGACTACATCGGCGTGAACTACTACACGCGCAGTGTCGTGGGCGCCGATCAATCGGCCCAGCCCGTGCGTGCGGCGCGCGTGCGGCAGGCGGGAGCCATTTACACGGAGACGGACTGGGAAGTCTATCCACAGGGCCTCGTCGACGCGCTGCTGTGGGTGAAGGAGCGCTATGGCAATCCGCCGGTGTACATCACCGAGAATGGCGCGGCGTTCCCCGATCCGCCGGTCGCCGCGGCAGGCACGCTCGAGGATCCGCTGCGCGTCGAGTACCTGCGCGTGCACCTGCAGGCGGTGCGCACCGCCCTGGCGCGGGGCGCCGACATCCGCGGCTATTGCGTCTGGTCGTTGCTCGACAATTTCGAATGGTCGCTCGGCTACGCCAAGCGCTTTGGCATCGTGCACGTCGACTACGCCACGCAGCGCCGCACACCGAAGGCGAGCGCAGCGTTCTACCGCCAGGTCATCGCGGCCAATGGCGCCTGCCTGGACGAGATGAAGCTCAGCCCTTGACGCTGCCGGCCATGATGCCGCGCAGGTAGAAGCGCTGCAGCGCGAGGAACAGCAGCAGCACCGGCAGCACCGTGACCGTCGCGCCGGCCATCATCAGTTCGCTGTCCTGCACGTGTTCGCGCGACAGGCTGGCCAGCGCCACCGGGAGCGTCTGCATGTCGCGGTCGCTCAGCACGATCAACGGCCACATGAAGTCGTTCCAGGTCGCCAGGAACACGAAGATGCCGAGCGTCACGAGGATGGGCGCCAGCACCGGCACCACCACCGAGCGGAAGATCCGCCACTCGCCCGCGCCGTCGAGCCGCGCGGCATCCAGCAGCTCGTCCGGTATCGACAGTGCGTACTGCCGCACCAGGAAGATGCCGAAGATGCTGGCCACGCCCGGGACGATCGCTCCGGCGTAGCTGTTGACGAGGCCCATGAACTTCAGCAAGCCGAACAGCGGGATCATCGTCACCTGGGCCGGCACCAGCAGGCCCGCGAGCAGCAGGCGGTAGATGCCCTCGCGCCCGCGGAAGCGCAGTTTCGCGAACGCATAGCCGGCCATGCCGTTGAATACCAGCGCGAGCAGCGTCGCGCTGCTGGCGACGATCAGGCTGTTGAGGAAGTAGCGGCCCAGGTGCTGGGTCGCGAACAGCTCGCGATAGTGCCCCAGCGTGATGCGCGCGGGCAGGATGGGCGGTGGGTAGTTCGAGGCCGCGGCGGTGGGCATCAGCGACACCGACAGCATCCACAGCAGCGGGAACAGGGTGAGGGCAGCGCCCAGCCACAGCGCGCCGTTGACGAGCCAGCCCGGAGCCCGTCGTGCGATGCCCCTTGCCCACCCATCGATCGATGCCGGTGCGCTCATGCCTGTCCCAGCCGCCGGGCGAGCCGCAGCTGCAGCGCCGTGAACAGCAGGATCAGCGCGAACAGCACGAAGGCGACGCTCGAGGCGTAACCCAGCTTCCACCAGGTGAAGCCCTCATCGAACATGTAGTACAGCACGCTGACCGTGCTCTGCAGCGGGCCGCCCTGGGTCATCACGTACGGTTCGGCGAACAGCTGGAAATATCCGCTCACGGTGACGATGCCCACCAGCGCGAGCGTCGGCGCCAGCAGCGGCAGCGTGACGTGCCGCAGCCGGCCCCACGCGCCGGCGCCCTCGATCCGCGCGGCCTCGTAAAGATCCGCAGGTATTGCCTGGAGCGCTGCGATCAGGATGATCATGTTGTAGCCGAAGTTCTTCCACACCGCGAGCAGTACGATCGAGGGCATCGACCAGTCCGGATCGCCAAGCCAATCCACCGGGCCGAGGCCGAGTTTCGCGAGCAGGTAGTTCAGCACCCCGTAGCGCGTATGCAGCAGGTAGCGCCAGATCAACGCCACGGCGACCAGCGTCGTGACCACCGGCGCGAACAGCGCGGTGCGCAGGAACGGCTTGCAGCGCGCCAGCGACGAGTCGAGCAGCAGCGCGGCGCCGAGCGAAGCGCACAGCGAGAGCGGCACGCCGAGCACGACGAACAGCGCGGTATTGGCGAGCGCCTTCCAGAACAACGGCGTCAGCAGCAGCGTGCGGTAGTTCTCGAAGCCGACGAAGCGCAGGTTGGCGGGATCGGCCAGCGCGTACAGGTCGAAGTCCGTGAAGCTCAGCAGCAGGGCGGCGACCACCGGCAGCAGGAAGAATACGCCGATCAGCGTTAGTGCGGGCAGCGAGAACCACCAGCCCGCGGCGGCGCGGTTCATGATTGCGCCTTCCGGCGCGCGAGCAGCCAGCGGCGTTTGGCGAGCATCGCGTCCACTTCGGCATCGAGCTTGGCCGTGGCCTCGTCCTCGCGCTCCTCGCCGCGCGCGACGCGCTCGCCCATCAACCGCATGGCCTGCATGATCTGTTCCCACTCCGGCAGCTGCGGAAAGGCCCGCAGGCGTTCGAGCTGGGCGCGGAAGGCGCGCGTGTAGGGGTCATTGGCGATCGCGCCCGATTGCCAGCTGCTGCGGCGCGGGGGCAGGTCCCCGGTGAGCGCATGGAAGCGCTGCTGCACCTCGGGTTGCGACAGGTATTCGATCACCGCGAAGGCGGCCTCCTTGTGGCGCGAGCGGCTGAAGATCACCAGGCTCGAACCGCCGGCGCTGGAGACGCCTGGGCCGTCGGGGCCGGGCATCGGCGCGGTCATCCAACTGCCCTGTTGTGCGGGCGGCAGGCGCCGCTTGAATTCGGCGATGTTCCACGGGCCGGATACGTAGAACGAAAAATAGCCGCGCCCGAATTCACTCCACACGTTGGCGATCTGCGTCTCCGTCAACACCGGCGCCAGCGATTGCGCGAACAGCGAGTGGTAGAACGCCAGCGCGCGCCGGAATGAGGCGCTGCGGAAGTTGCCATAGCGGTTGTCGTCGCGCAGCATCGGCTCGGGCTGCTCGAGCGCCAGCACCTGGAGCGGCTCGAACTGGTTGAGCGGCAGCAGCACCGCGTAGCGGTCCTTTCCCACCAGCCGCTTGATGGCCTGCATCTGCTTCAGCCAATCGGCCCAATTGCCTGCGGGTGCGCCGAAGCCGGCCTGGCGCAGCAGGTCGCTGCGATAGAAGAGGAGCCGCGTATCCACGTACCACGGCACGCCGTAGAGCACACCGTCGAGTACGTTGGGTTGCCACACGCCCGGGAAGTAGTCGTCGCGCGTGATCTGCCTCGATGCCGCAACCCGGGCCTGCAGCGGCTCGAGCGCGCGCAGCGCCACCAGCTCCGGGATCCACGTGTTGCCCAGCTGGCAGAGGTCCGGCGTGGCATCACCGGCCACCGCGGTCAGCAGCTTCTCATGCGCGGCGGTCCAGGCGAGCTGCTGCACCTCGATGCGCACGTTCGGGTGGCTGCGCTCGAATTCAGGCAGCAGTTGCGCCAGCGCCTCGGCTTCGACGCCGACCGCCCAGAAATGCAGTACTTCGGTTGGCGGGCGCGGGTGACCGCAGGCGCACAGCAGCAACGCGAGCGCGGCCGCCGGGGCGTACCTCAGCCCAGCCAGCCGCCGGTGAAGCCGGCGCGCTGCAGGCCGCGACGGATCACCAGATCGTTTTGCATGAGTCGCCAGATGAGCCCGCTGCGGTAGTTCTCGATCATCGCCACGATGGGTCCCTGCGTGAGCCCATAATAGCGCGAGTCAACCCAGCCGAGCGCGCCGACCCGCCGTCCGCTGACGAGTGGAACTTCGTACGTGAAGCTCGGGTTGTAGCTGTCGAGGAAACCATAGTCGCCGTAGATCACCGCGCCATAGCGCTGGTACATCGCGGCCACCGCCGGCACCACCAGCTCCGGCGCGAAGGGCAGGCAGCCGAGCGTGGCGCTCACCGAGAGCGTGCCGTCATCGATCTGGTCCCTGGCGAGCAGGTAGACGCCACGCGCCGCGTAGGTGTGGAATTGCGCCGGCACGCCGCGATAGCTCAACACGCCATCGTAGGGACCGTCGCAGGCGCTCAGGCCCCAGATGTCGGCGCCGTAGCCTTCCCAGCCGAGCGGATTGGCCACCGCGTAGGCGCGTTGCGACAGCACGGCACGGCGGCTGTTCTCGAAATAGTCGAAGCCCCTGGCGCTCATATAGGCATCGTTGATGCCCTGCAGGTTCACCCACACCTGCGTGAACTGGTGCGCGAATAGCGCGCCAAAAGTCAGGTGCTCGACGCCCTGGATCGTGCCCCAGCTCTTCGCATAGCCACTGGTCCACACGGCCCAGGAATCGGGTCCGACCGGATGCGAGGCAGAGCCGAGCGCCAGCAGGTACATCAGCATCGCCTCGTTGTAGCCGACCCAGTCCGCGCTGAGGAAGCCGGTCTCCGGGCGCCAGCCCATGCAGACCCCCGGGCCGTTGGCCTGCATCCAGTTCCAGTCGGCGCGTTCGCACACCAGGTCCGAGATCGTACGGATCGCGGTTTCGTTCAAATCGGCACCGTTGAAGTACTGGCCGCAGCAGCGCACGCCCATGAACAGGAGCGCCGTATCTATGGTGGACAGTTCCGAATTCCCGTGCCGCGTGCCGCTCGACGCGCCGAGGAAGTGATAGAAGAAACCCTTGTAGCCGGCCATGCCGGTGGCATCGGGACCCTGCGGCGCATCGCGCAGGAACTCCAGCCAGCCGCGCACGCGCCGCGCGGCATCGGCGCGCGCGACCCAGCCGTGCTCGACACCGATGGGCACCGCGGTGAATGCGAAGCCCATCGCCGCGATGCTGGCGGGCGCGGCCTCCGGCGTCAGGTCCGGGGCCAGACCGCGAGCCGCCTCGGTCGTCTGCCAGAAATAATTGAACGTGCGCCGCTGGGTGTCGCTGAGCAGCGCATCAGGCGTTATCGGTGGCGGCGGCAGAATGGCCGGTGCCGCGCTGCCGCCGCTCCCGCGGCCGGCGCAGGCGGCGAGACCGGCCGCGGCCGCGGCGGTGGCGCCCTGCAGGAAGCGGCGGCGATCGATCGGGCTCACGCCGAACTCCGCGGCCCGGCGGGCGGTGCTAATTTGGATGGGCAGCGCATGTGCTCAACCTTCCTCGTCGTTTCGTCGTCCGGATACAACAGCAATTCGGGTCGTGGCCGAGGCCCGAAGCGGAAGCCGGCGTCCCCGGGCAGGCATGCTTCGCCGAGTGACCGTGCCCGCATTGCACGCCGCGAACCCGGCGTGTCCGCCGCTGCCAGCGCAGGCCCGCATGCGCATGGCTGGTACCGGCAGTTTACGGGTGGTAAACGTTTACTCAAGGCCCCGGCCATTTGACATCGCTTCCGGCGAATGCATAATACGCTCAGAAAACGTTTACACCCCAAGGATTCGGGCAATTGGGGCAGTATCAGCGAATTGTCGCGCGAGGGGCGGAAAATTGGGGCAATTCAGCGGGAATCGGCTGGTTCCAGCCAGCGAATCACGATCGATCCAACCGCATCGGTTCGGCACATCGTTCATTCCTGCAGCACCAGTCAATCAACTGTTGCGTGTCGCCAACAGCGCGAATCATGGTTTCAGTCTGGTCTCGCGACCTTAGGCAGCGGGGCATTTGTACATACCGGGGGGTTCAATGAGCAAGAAGCGAATCCGTTTCAGTAATCGGGTGTTCAGTTCGCATGTCCCGATGGCGCACATGTCGGTGGCCGCTGCGGTCGCCGCCGCGATCGGGGCGCCGGGCGTCGTCTGGGCGCAGTCCGCCGACGCGACGTTGCAGGGATCCGCGACGCCGAGCACCGAGCTGGTCGCACGCAACAAGGATACCGGCGCCACGCGCAAAACCATGGTACAGGCGGATGGCACTTACATCCTCGTCGGCCTGCCGCCGGGTCTGTACACCATTACGAACGGCAACAAGTCGGTCGATGTCAGGCTGTCGGTCGCGACGACTTCGCAGCTGAACCTGAACCAGGCGATCGAGGAGGTCGTGATCAGCGGCCGGCGCCTGATCGAGACTCGCACTTCCGAAGTGGGCGCTATCGTGTCCTCGCGCGAGATCGACACCGTACCGGCGATCACGCGCAACTTCCTCGAATTCGCCGATTCGGTGCCCGGCGTCCAGTTCACCGTGGATGGCAACGGCAATACATCATTCCGTGGCGGCGCCCAGGAAGACACGAACGTCAACGTCTTCATCGACGGCGTGAGCATGAAGGATTTCGTGCAGGGCGGCCTGTCGGGCCAGTCGGGCGCCGGCAAGAACCCCAACCAGGGCGATCCGGGCAATCCGTTCCCGCAATCGGCCATCGATGAATACAAGGTCATCAACTCCAACTACAAGGCCGAGTACGACCAGCTGGCCAGCGCGGCGATCACGGCGCAGACGAAGTCGGGCACCAATACCTTCAAGGGCGATGTGTTCGGCACCTTCACCAACTCCGGCCTGCGTGCAGACACGCCGGCGGAGGTCGCGGCCACGACGGCTGGAAACCCGAAGGCCGATGCCAAGACCTACGAGTGGGGCGTATCGGCTGGTGGTCCAATCATTCAGGACCGTATGCATTACTTTGCCGCCTTCGAGCGCAAGTCGCTGTCGCTCCCGAACGTGGTCTACCCTTCCTCGCAGAGCGGACTTACTGCGCAGCAAGCCGCCGCGTTATTGCCCGGGGGTGTCGGCTCTCAGTTCGGTCCGACTACCAACCCGTTCACCGAGAATCTGTTCTTCGGCAAGCTCGACTACGAGCCGAGCGAATCCGACCGGCTTGAATTGTGGAATCTGTACCGCGACGAGAACCAGCTGTCGGGCGCATCCGGCCAGACGGGCGCCTCGGCGGCCACGAAGTTCGCGAACAAGAACAATCGCATCACGCTGCGCTGGCAGCATTTCGGCGACAACTGGCTGAACGAGGCGCGGATCGCCTACCAGGATGCGACTTCCGCCCCTGAAGCGTCGTCGACCAGGCCGCAGTACATCTACAACTACCTGACCAACACCGGCCCCCAGACGCTCATCGCGGTCAACGGCGGCACCGCCTGGCAGCAGTTCGCGAACTCGCAGAAAGGCACGACCTTCGAGGAAGCCTTCACGCTGAACAAGGTGCATTGGCTGGGCGATCACACCGTGAAGGCCGGCATCAAGTACACCGGCATCGACCTGAAGTACCAGGATGCCGGCCAGGGCATGCAGTTCAACTACATCGTGGATGGCAGCGGTACTTCTGCGCAGCCCTACAGCGCGACCTACACGCTCACCAACCCCGGCAAGAGCAACGTCGCGACCTCGAGCGACAAGCAGTACGGCATCTACCTCCAGGACGACTGGAAGATCGACCAGCACTGGACGGCGAACATCGGCGTACGCTGGGACTACGAGAAAGTGCCGTCGTGGGAGGACTTCGCGCTGCCGCAGCCGATCGTCGATTCGATCAACGGGCCCTATTCGGCAACCAACACCAGCATCACGTACGCCAACGCGCTCGCCCTCGGCGGGATCAACATCGGCAATTTCATCGGCAACGGCCACAACCGCAAGACGCCGAGCGACCAGTTCCAGCCGCGCCTTGGCATTTCCTACGACATCAACGGCGACCAGCGGCATGTGGTCTTCGGCGGCTATGGCCGCAGTTACGACCGCAACATTTACGACCTGCTGTCGCTGGAGTTGACCAAGTCGGCGCTTTCGGAGCCGTCGGTGAACTTTTACGGTACGACGACGCCGGGGGGCGCGGCATACGGCGGCAATGGCTGCCTCACGGCGGCCAATGCATCACCCGGTACCTGCGTCGCCTGGGATCCGACCTTCCTGACCTCGCTTTCGGCCCTGCAGGGAACCGCCACCACGCCGTATGGCGAAATCGACCTGATCAACAACAAGATCAAGAATCCGTACTCGGACCAGTTCACGGTCGGCATCCGCAACACGATCGGCGAGTGGAATTCGAGCGTTGCGATCTCGCAGATCAACAGCTACAACCGCCTGGTGGGTTTCCTGGGCAACCGCCTGGCCAATGGCTCCTTCCTGGCCAATTGCGGCTGGGGCACGGCGGGAATGGCGCCGGCCTGGTGCGTGCAGTCTGCACCGTCGATCGCCACGGGCAATCTCGTGCTGTGGGACAACGGGGCCCGCGACCGGAATACCTCGGTGCTGGTGGCGCTCGAGAAGCCGTACACCAGGGAATCGGGCTGGTCGGCGCACTTCGCCTACACGTACTCGAATGCCTACCAGTCGGACTACTACGCCTACTCCGGCAACAACCAGTACCAGTTCGACTATCCGAATCCGAAGCAATTTCCGTTGGTTCCAAGTTCTGCGGTCGCCAAGCATCGACTGGTGGTCACCGGCTCGCTGGATGGCAAATGGGGCATCGTGTGGAGCGGCAAGATCGCGCTGGCGACGCCAGTCCCGTACAACACCTCGAGCGGGTGTCCGACGCTGGCATCGCCGGGTTGCAATGGCAACTGGGTCTACCCGATCTCCGATCGCCCTCGCGACCTGTTCGGGGAACACTCGGTCGATATCGCGGCGCAGAAGAACTGGGAGCTGAAGGATGACATGAAGGCCTACTTCAGGCTCGATGTGCTGAACGTGTTCAATACGGCCTACTACGACCCGGCCGGGACATCGTGGAATTTCACTTACGGTGCGCCCAGCCCGCCGCCGAAGTTCAACACCACGGGTCCGATCCTCGGCGTGCCGTTCACCCTCAAGCTGTCGGCCGGTTTCGGCTGGTAAGCGCCTTTGCCCGGGGTCCAACGGGGTGATC
>JAGWPD010000009.1 GCA_028870705.1 Gammaproteobacteria bacterium | reverse complement strand
GGCCGGCAGCGCGGCGCCGGACACACCGGTGATCATCGCCGGCGCTGGCCCGGTGGGTACGCTGCTCGCGCTGCTGCTCGCGCGCGACGGACGGCGCGTCAGGCTGCTGGAGCGCCGCAGCGATCCGCGCGTCGGGGCCGCCGAGCGCGGCCGCTCGATCAACCTGGCGCTCGCGGCGCGCGGGCTCGCGGCACTCGAGCAGGCCGGCGTGCTCGAGCGCGTGCGAGCGGAGCTGGTCGCGATGCGCGGTCGCCAGCTCCATGATCGCGACGGACGGGGAGCGCTCCTGCCCTACGGCCAGCGCCCCGATGAACTCATCTATGCGGTCAGCCGCGCCCGGCTCAACACCGCGCTGATCGAGGCCGCGGCCGCCGTCCCGCTGATCGCCATGGAATTCGGCCGGCGCGTGACGGATGTCGATCCCGCCGACGGCCGCGTCCGCTGGAACGGGCCCGCGGGGGCCACGCAGCTGGACGGTCCGGCGCGGCTGGTGATCGGGGCCGATGGCGCCGGATCCGCCCTGCGCCAGGCGCTGCAGGAACGCGGCGCGCTGCAGGCGCGCGAGGAACCGCTGGCCCACGGCTACCGGGAGTTGCACATCCCCGCGCTGCCTGATGGCGGCTGGGCCTTCGATCCGCACGCGCTGCACGTCTGGCCGCGCGGCGAGTACATGCTGATCGCGCTGCCCAATCCCGACCACACGTTCACGGCGACGCTGTTCCTGCCGGCAGCCGGCCCGGACAGTTTCGACGCGCTGCGCACGGCCGCGGCGGCGCGCACCTTCTTCGCGCGCGAATTTCCCGACGCGCTGGCGCGCATCGCGGACTTCGACGCGCAGTTCGCCGCGCATCCGCAGGGCCAGCTCGGCACGCTCCACTGCTGGCCCTGGCACGTGCGGCGCGTGCTGCTGATCGGCGATGCCGCGCATGCGATCGTGCCGTTCCACGGCCAGGGCCTGAACTGCGGCTTCGAGGACTGCGTGCAACTCGCCGCGCTGCTGGCCGACGAGCCCGATCCGCACTCTGCCTGCGCGCGCTTCGAGCAGCAGCGGCGGCCCAACACCGACGCCATCGCGGCGATGGCGATCGAGAACTACCAGGACATGCGCGCCGCGGTGCTGGCGCCCGATTTCCCGCTGCGCAAGCAGCTGGCGCTGGATCTCGAGCGGCGTTTCCCCGGGCGTTTCATCCCGCGCTATTCGATGGTGATGTTCCATGCCGAGATCCCCTACGCCGAGGCGCGCCGGCGTGGCGCGCTGCAGGACGACATGCTCGACGCGCTGCTGGCCGCGGGGGCCGGGGCCGATTCGCCGCTGGCGGCACGGCTGATGGCCGGATACGCGCCCTAGGGCCTGTTCACACTCAGGACATCGATGCGTTGCTGCTCAAAAGGGCTTTCAGACCAGGCGCGAGGCGCGCCGCGTGGTCATTCCGCGTCAGCGCCGAGCAACGCCGTGTGAAAGCCTCTTGAGCGCAACCTCCGCTTGTGCCTGCGCCCATGCCCAATTCTTCGGCGACGCATCGTTGCAGCCGGGCCGGCTCAGGTTTGCACGGGGCGGCGTTGCTCCTTCCTCATGTACATCCAGTACCTATCGGTCGTCGCGCCTTGCCCTGTGCAAACCTGAGCACGGCCGCATCGACGTCCTGAGTGTGAACAGGCCCTAAGCGCGCTCCAGCGAGACGAAACTCATCGGCCACGCGTGACGGGCGTCGGCCGCGTGCCCGACACGCGCGAGCTCGCGCCACTGCGCGGGATCGAGCGGCGGAAAATTCACGTCGCCGGCCAGCGTGGCATCAACCAGCGTCAATTCGAGGCGCGTCGCCAGCGGCAGCGCCTGCCGATACACCTCGGCGCCGCCGATCACGCACAGCTCCGCCTCGCCAGCACAGGCGGCCATGGCCGCGGCCAGCGAATCGACCGCCTCGACTCCCGCCGGCAGGCTGGC
>JAGWPD010000092.1 GCA_028870705.1 Gammaproteobacteria bacterium | reverse complement strand
GGCTGCCGCGCCCGCGCGCCGCAGGGTTGCAGCCAGGGCCGACGCGGCAGCGGCCGGCACGGCGCTCGAGACATTCTGTCGCGGCGCCGGCATGGACGGCCGGCAGCTGCCCGGCGAGGCCCAGGATCGCCTGCTGCGCCTCGCGGGCCTGTTGCTGCGCGAAGCGCTGGTCGGCATCAAGGAGCTGGCGCGCACGCAGCGCGAGCTCAGCCAGGACGCGGGCCTGAACGTCGCCGCCGCCGACCCGGAGCGCGTCGCGCTGCAGAACCTGCCGGTGGAGGAGCTGCTGGCGAGGCTGCTGCTCGGCCACGACCAGCGCCAGCTCGATGCGGTCCAGTGGCTGCGCGAACTGTTCGCGTTTGCCAGCCGGCACGACGCCGCACTGATGCGCGCGTTGCGTCCGGCGCTGAGCGAATTCACGCGACGGCTCGACCCGGCGCCGCAGAATCCGGGCAGCCCCGCGGCCGAGCGCTTCCGCAGCATCACCGAAACGCCCGACGGCCGCCTGCCGCACCTGTTCGCCGAATCGCTGGCGCGCAGCTTCAACGCCGAGCTCGGCAGCGGGCCGAAGGAAGACTGAGGAAGGTGGCGGAGAGGGTGGGATTCGAACCCACGTGCCGGAATTACCCGACCATCCGATTTCGAGTCGGCGCCGTTATGACCACTTCGGTACCTCTCCAGACTGGGACTCGGTGGCGAGCTGTTATTCTATCCGAACTGTCCGGTTCACGAGCGTGTCCTGTGACTCCACGAATGGCCGGGCTGGGTCCGATACTGCTGCTTGCAAGCCTCGCGCTGGCCGGCTGCGACAGCGCACCTGACGGACTGGCCCGGGTGCACGCGCACGGCGAACTGCGCGTCGCGACCGTCAACGAACCGACCTGCTATTACCTCGGCGCACATGGCCCACAGGGCTTCGAATACCGCCTCGCGCACGCCTTTGCGGACAGCCTGGGGGTGCAGCTCGTGATCATTCCGGTGCGCGAGCGCGACACCCTGCGCGACATGCTGGCCGAAGGCCGGGTCGACATCGTTGCGGCCGAACTGACTGCGGATGAGAGCTGGAAGCGCGCCGGGCTGGCGACCGCGAGTTACCGCGATATCCAGCAGCTCGTGGTGCAGCGGCGCGGGATGGCCGCGGTCCACAACATCGCCGGCCTGAATGGCGCGCGCATCGTGGCCCGGCAGGACAGCCCGCAGCTGGAGCTGCTGCGCGGCCTGCGCGGCAGCGGCGCGACCTACCTCAACTGGACCGAGCTGCCGCGCGAGCAGGCCGATCCGCTCGACTGGGTCAACACGGGCGATGCCGACTACGCGATCATCGACCGCAGCGAATTCGCGTTCGCGCGCCACCTGTATCCCGACGTGTCGATCGCGTTCACGCTGCCCGACCCGCGCCCGGTACAGTGGCTCGTGCGCCGCTCGGCGCTCGACCTGCGCGATGCCGCGAATCGCTTCTTCGCCAACTGGCGCGCCGCCGGCATGCTGCAGCACCTGGCGAGCGATGCCGACGCCGAGGCCGGCGATTTCCAGTACCAGGAAGCGCGCCGCTTCCAGGATGACATCGCCCGGCGCCTGCCCGAGCTGCGCGCGCTGTTCACGCAGGCGGCCGGCAGCCAGTCGCTCGATTGGCGGTTGCTGGCCGCGGTCGGCTACCAGGAGTCGCGCTGGGACGACCATGCGGTTTCCGCTGACGGCGCCGCCGGCATCATGATGCTCACCGCGTCCACGGCCAAGGCGATGGGCGTGGCCGACCGCGGCAACACGGCGCAGAACATCATTGGCGGGGCGGCCTACCTCGCACAGATGCTGCAGATGATCCCGGCCCGCATCGGCGAGCCCGACCGCACCTGGCTCGCGCTGGCGGCCTACAATGTCGGCTTCGGCCACCTCGAGGACGCGCGCATCCTGGCGCAGACGCAGGGCAAGGACCCCGACTCGTGGACCGATGTCAGCCAGGTGCTGCCCTGGCTGGCGCAGGAGCGTTGGTACAGCCAGGCGCGGCGCGGCTACGCACGCGGCTGGGAACCGGTGCGCTTCGTCGAGCAGGTGCGCGGCTATCTCGCGGTGCTCGAGTGGTACGGCGACGGCCATCCGAGCGGCCAGGCTCCCGCGGCTCTGGAACCGACGCCCGCGGCCACAGCGCCGCTAGCGACGGCGCGCTTCGAAAAAGCCCGTTAGCAGCGCCGCGCATTCATCCTGCAAAACGCCGCCGAACACGTCGACGCGGTGGTTGAGCCCAGGCAGCGCGAATGCATCGAGCATGCTGCCGGCCGCGCCCGCGCGCGGATCCCAGGCCCCGAATACCACGCGCCGGACGCGCGCATGCACGAGCGCGGCCGCGCACATCAGGCAGGGCTCGAGCGTCACGTAAAGCACGGTGTCATTGAGCCGGTAAGTGCCGAGCGCGCGCGCCCCGGCGCGCAAGGCCTCGATCTCGGCATGCGCAGTCGGATCGCAGCCGCTGATCGGCCGGTTCGAGCCGCTGGCGATCGCCTGCCCGCCCTGCACCAGCACGGCGCCGACCGGCACTTCGCCGGCTTCGCCGGCGCGGCGCGCCTGCGCCAGCGCGAGGGTCATGTAGTCGGTATCTGCAGTCATTGGGGAAACTGAACCGCTAATATAGGCGATAGCATGCCCAGGATCGCGCGCCTCGAGACTTTCAGCAACGAATTCGTCTGCTTCGTGCGCGCGACGACCGAGGCGGGCGCCGTTGGCTGGGGACAGACCTCGACCTACAACGCCGACATCACCGCGACTGTCTTCCATCGCCAGATTGCGCCCTGGGCGCTGGGCGCCGACGCGCTCGACATTCCCGCGCTCGTGGACCTCATCGAAAGGCGCGAGCACAAGTTCCCGGGCAGCTATCGTTGCCGCGCGCTGGCCGGGCTCGACACTGCGTTGTGGGACCTGCGCGGCAAGCTCGCAGGCAAGCCCGTGGTCGAGCTGCTGGGCGGCAAGCCCCGCCCGCTGCGCGCCTATGCCTCCTCGATGAAGCGGAACATCACGCCACAGGCCGAAGCCGCGCGCTTCCTCCGCCTGCGTGACGACTACGGCTTCGACGCCTTCAAGTGGCGCGTCGCCGCCGAATGCGGCCGCGATGTCGATGAATGGCCGGGCCGCACCGAAGAGATTATCCCGACCGTGGCGCGCGCGCTCGGCGACGGCATCGCCAAGCTCGTCGACGCCAACAGCGGTTACTCGCCGCGGCGGGCGATCGAGGTCGGACGCCTGCTCGAGGCCGAGGGCATCGGCCACTTCGAGGAGCCCTGTCCATACTGGCGGCTCGAGCAGACGCGCGCCGTCACCGCGGCACTCGCCGTCGATGTCACCGGTGGCGAGCAGGACTGGGACCTCGCGACCTGGGCGCGGATGATCGAGATGCGCGCGGTCGACGTGGTGCAGCCGGACGTGATGTACATGGGCGGCCTGTGGCGCACGCTCGAGGTGGCGCGCATGGCCGCCGAGGCGGGAATCCCCTGCACGCCGCACAGCGCCAACCTGTCACTGGTGACCGTCTGCACGATGCACCTGCTCGGCGCGATTTCGAATGCCGGCAAGTACCTGGAATTCTCGATCGAGGGCGACGACTACTATCCCTGGCAGCGGAACCTGTTCCGCGGCGATCCGTTTGCGATCCACGACGGCAGGGCGAGCATTCCCGCAGCGCCGGGCTGGGGCGTGGAGATCAACCCGGACTGGCTGGCCGCGGCCACGCATCGCAGCAGCGAAGCGCGCGTCTGAGGTCGCTCAGGGCGCGCGCGGCGTGCGCGGCGTGCGCGGCGTGCGCGCCAGCCTTTCGATCAGCAGCGCGGTGCGCTTGAGCTGGCGATCGATGCTGCCCAGCTCCACGGTCTCGCCCGGCGCGTGGCTGCCCTGCCCGACCGCGCCGAACCCGACCAGGCAATCGAGCTTGTCGGCCACGAAGGAGATATCGCCCGCCCCGCGCTGCAGCGGATCGAGCTCTGCCATTGGCGGCAACCCGAGCGCGGCGTTGATTTCGTTGAGTCGCGCCAGCAACGCGCGATTGCCCGGCGTGGGCGCCATCGCCGGATAGCCTTCGTCGAATTCGATGCTGGCCCTGGCGCCGGGCAGGTGCTCTGCAACCACTGTGCGCATGCGCGCTTCGAGCCGCTCGGTCTGCGCGTTGCTGAGCGTGCGCAGGTCGCCAGTGGCCAGCGCCTGCGCGGCGATGACGTTGGTCTTGCCGCTGGCGGTGCCGCTGTAGCCATCGGCGTTCATCGTCGCCGTCGCGCCGCCAAGCAGCAGGCCGACATTGTAGGTGGCGTCCGGCTCGCGCAGTTCGCGTCGGAAGGCATCGAGAATACGCGCCAGCTCGTAGTTCGCGCCGAACCCGGCTTCCGCGGAGAAGATTCCGGAGGAATGGCCGGACGGCGCCGCGGTACGCAGCGTCCAGCTGATGGCGCTGCGGCGCGCGATCGTGCCCATGTCATGCCCGTCCACGGTGGCCAGCGCCTCGAACTCGAGCGCGGCGTCGGCCCGGCTGGCCGCCTCGATCATGTCGGCGCGCGCCAGCGCGTGCGGGGTGCCGGAATCTTCCTCGTCGCCGCTCAGCACGATCGTCACATCGGCATCGCGCAGCGCGCCGGTCGCATGCAGTGCGCGCAGCGCGCCGATCATGATCACCAGGCCGTCCTTCATGTCGTTGACGCCCGGCCCCTCGGCGACCGGACCGCGGCGCACGAAGCGCTGGAACGGACTGTCCTGCTCGAACACCGTATCGAGGTGCCCGATGAGCAGCAGGCGCTTGCCGCGCCCGACAACGTGATGTTCCGCGATGACCAGCCCGGCGCGGCCCACCGCGGTCATCGGTTTCCAGCGGACCCTGAAGCCGAGCGGCTCGAGCTCCCCCATCACGACGCGGCCGACGCGCTCGACACCCGCGAAATTCATCGTGCCGCTGTTGATGTTCACCAGCTGCTCGAGCAGGGCAATCGCGCGGTCGTTTTCCGCGGCCGCGGCCGCGACGATGCGGCGCTCCTCGCGCGACAGCCCCGCATTTGCGGCCATTGCCGTCGATGCCGCGGGCAGCAGGATTGCGGCCAGAACGAGTACGTGCGCCACTCGATGCAAGAATTGAGATTTCGCTCTTATCATGTTGTTTTACCTGATATTAATAGATGCCACTCTCGTGCACCGGCTGGCCCGCCGCCATGCGCCCGTAGGCCAGTTCGGACAGATCCAGCGTGCGGTATTCTCCATGGGCGATCAACTCCGCGACCGCGCGGCCGACCGCCGGCGATTGCTGCAAGCCGTGGCCGCTGAAGCCATTCGCCAGCACGAAGTTGCGCACCTCAGGGTGCAAGCCCACGATTCCATTCTGGTCGAAACAGTTGTACTCGTAGTGTCCCGCCCAGGCACCGGTGAGGCGCAGCGCCGCAAAGGCCGGCACCCGGGCCGCCAGCGCCGGCCAGACCACCGCTTCGAAATACGCGTGGTCCGGTTGCAACGAGAAATCCTCCTGGTCATCGGCCTGCGCGGGCGCGCACCCGCAGATGTAGTGCGCGCCTTCGGGCCGAAACCAGACGCCCGAACCATCGCACACCAGCGGACAGCCAGGCAGCGTTTCGGCGCAGGCGACCACGAACACGTTGCGCTTGCGTGCCTCGACCGGCAGTTGCACGCCGGCCATGGCCGCGATCGCGCGCGCATGTGGTCCGGCCGCATTGACCACCGTGCCAGCGTTCACGCTGGCTCCGCTCGCCAATTGCAGCGAGTCGACGCGACCGGCCGTCCCGCCCATACCGATCACTTCGTCCCGCAGGTAGGTGACTCCGCCAGCGCGGGCTCTGGCGCGCAGCGCCTGCACCAGCAGGTAACCATCCAGCCAGCCCTCTCCCTCCAGGCCGAGGCAACCCCCGCCGAGGTCGTCAACCGCCAACCATGGGAAGCGCGCCTGCAGTTCCGCGGGCGACAACAGCGCGATGCGGGCCCCAAGGCCGAGCTGCCGGGCGTGGTTGCGGCGCAGCGCGTCCATGGCCTGCGGCCGGGCGAGCACGAGGTAGCCTGCCTCGGTGATGCTGATCGGCGCCCGCTCGCCCCCGCAGGCGAGCAGCTCGCCGGCGCGCCGGAGGAATTCGATACCGTACTGTGACATCCGGATGTTCACCGGCGCGGAGAACTGCTGGCGGATGCCGCTCGCAGAGAGCGCCGACGAGGCCTGCCGATAGGTCGGATCCCGTTCCACGACGAGCACGCTGCCGCGGAAACCGGGCTCGACGGTCAGCGCGTAGGCGATCGAGCTGCCTATGGCGCCGCCGCCGACGATAGCGACATCGTACCCGCTGGGCATTTCAGGCCAGCGGCGCTGCCGGTTCCCACTTGATCACCGCCGTCATCCGCGCATGTTACAAACTGCCGGGGCCCGCATGGAAGCGCTGTTCTTTCCGCACCGTGACTCACATCGGCGAGCTGCTGTGGCTGCGGGGCGAGCGGCCGGCAGCCGGGGCCTGCACCTGCCGGCGGGCGTATAATCCAGCCGTGGACGGAACCTACCTGCGATTCTACATGCACGAAAACGTGCGCCACGGCCAGCAGCTTGCCTACGAATGGCTGTTGCAGCACGCCCGCGGACTGGGAGTGCACGGCGGCTCGGCATTCCGCGCGATCGAGGGCTTCGGCCGCCACGGCGTGTTGCACGCCCAGCATTTCTTCGAGCTGGCTGGCGAGGTCACCGTCGAAGTGGAGTTCATCCTGACCGACGAGCTCGCGGACCGGCTGCTCGACAGCCTCCGCCGGGAGAACCTCAGCCTCGTCTACTCACGGCAGGTGGCGGAATTCGGCGTGATCGGCCGCGCCCGCTAGCGCCGGCTGGAAATCCGGTCCTGCACCACGAGCAGCAGGTCGTGGCGCGAGACCTCGCCGAGCAGGGTCATATGCCACTGCCCCGCGGTAGCCGGCAGCACCCTGGCCTGCTCGCGCAGGAACCCGTCCAGCGCGGCGGCAATCGACATGTCGGGCGTCAGCACGTAGGCCACCGGCACGCCAACTCGGCCGACTATTTCATCCGGATCGACCTTGCCGGCCTTGACCTGCGCCAGGATCTCATGCGGATTCAGTGACGACAGCAGCTCGCGCTTCTCATCGACGACGTACACCGTCTGCACCGGCCGGCGCGGCAGCCCGTCGAGCATCTCGCGCACCGAGACGGTGTTGGCAACCACTGCGGCGGCGGGCTTGATCAGCGGCTCGATCGTGCGCAGGCGCCATTCCCCGTCCGCCTCGTCGCATTCGGGCTGCAGCGCTTCCTGGTACACGGAGCGGCCACCGCGATAGGCCTTGGCGGTGTAGTGCGCCGTGACGCAGGCAAGCATCAGCGGCAGCACCATGTCGTAGTCGAGCGTCAACTCGAAGATCATCAGGATCGCAGTCAACGGAGCATGCGTCGTGGCCGCGAGCAGCCCGCCCATGCCCACGAGGGCGTAGGCCGCGGGCGATGACAACGCGGCGCCAGGCAGCGCGGCATGCACCAGCGTGCTGCCGAGCGCGCCCGCGGCGGCCCCGATGAACAGCGTCGGCGTAAAAATACCGCCAACGGCACCTGAGCCGACCGTCGCCGCGGTGCTGACGAACTTCGCCACGAACAGCTCCAGCAGCAGCACGCCGCCGAGTTGCCCCGTGAGGATGGTGCCGACCACGCTGTAGCCGTTGCCCCACACCTGCGGAAATTCAAGCGACAGCACGCCGACGATAAGGCCGCCCAGGCCCAGTCGCACGAACGGCGCCACGCGCAAGGCCGCGAAGCGCGCCTTCGTCCAGTCGAGCAGCGCCAGGAACGGCGGCGCCAGATGGCCGAGGACCACGCCGAGTATGCCGAAGAAGACGATCTCCCAATTGGCACCGAACTGCAGGTGCGGCACGGAGAACACGGGGCCGAAGCCGAGGAAACGATGGATCGTGACATTCGCCGTGACGGACGCCACCACCAGCGGACCGAGGCTTTCCATGGCGATGGAGCCCATGACGATCTCGGCGACGAAGATGGCGCCGGCGATCGGCGCGTTGTACGCGGCGGCAATGCCCGCCGCCGCGCCGCAGGCGACCAGCAGGCGCCGCCGCGGCACCGGCGCATGCGACAGCGCGCCGAGTTTGGAACCCAGCAGCGCCGCCAGCTGCACCATCGGTCCCTCGCGGCCGATGGAACCGCCGGAGCCGATCGTGAACAGCGACGACAGGCTGCGCAGCAGGGTCGGCCGCGCGGCGATGGCGCCGTCGCCGACCACCACCGCTTCCATGTAGTCGATCGATTTGCGCTGGCCCACCAGGCGTGCACCGAGCTGCAGCACCAGTCCGGCAGCGATTCCGCCGAGCATCGGCGTCAGCATGCGATGCCAGCCCTGCAGTTCGCTCGCGGCGAGCACCAGGCCGCCCGATCCTCCGGTGAGCAGTTGCTCGAACAGCCGGATGCCCTCGCGGAACAGGACGCTGGCCAAAGCACCGCCGAAGCCAGTGAGTGCGGCCCAGAAGACCAGGCCGGTCAGCTCCTCCCGGCCGAGCAGCAGCAACCGCGCGCGGGTCAGCCACCGGATCGGGTGGGCTGCCAGCGCCCTCATATCCGCTCTGGTTTCGTTGTGCGGCGGGCCGCCGGGATCGCCGTCCATGCGCCTATGCTACCGCGTAAGCCCGGGCGCCGGCGCGCATCAGCGCCAACACATAACCTGTATGCTTCCGGCATCGTCCGAGGTCGAGGACACGATGCATTTCCGGCTCGGAATGCCATGTGGCTTGTTTGCCGCGCTGGCGACACAACCGGCGTCACCGGCACAGCCCGCGCGGGCGCTCGCGTGCGCAGCGCCTGGCACGGCTGCGGTCGGTTTGGCTGCGCTGGTCGCCTGCCTGCTCTTCGTCACGTTCACGTTGCCGGCACGCGCCAAGGACTCCGGCATACGATTGGTGCACACCTCGATCCCGATGGCGGATGGCGTCAAGCTTGCCGCGACGCTGTACATGCCGGCCGTGCTCGAGCCGGGCGAGCGCCTGCCGGCGCTGCTCGAATACCTGCCCTATCGCAAGGACGATGACATGGCCTCGAGCGACTATGGGCACCACGCCTACTTTGCGCGCCATGGCTATGTCGGCGTGCGCGTCGACATCCGCGGCTTCGGCAACAGCGCGGGCACTCCGCCGGAGCGCGAGTATTCGGCCGTGGAGCAGGCAGACGGCGAGCAGGTCATCGGCTGGCTGTCGCGCCAGCCCTGGTGCAACGGCAGCGTCGGGATGCTTGGCATCTCCTGGGGGGCGTTCAATTCGATTCAGATGGCGATGCGCCACCCGCCCGCATTGAAGGCGATCCTGGCGATCGAGGGCACCGAAAAGCTGTTCACTGAAGACGTGCACTACATGGATGGAATCATGCATGTCGACGAGTTTGAAGTGGCCATGGATCTGCTGCAGGGCATCAGTGGCGCCCCGGACTTCCCGCTCGACGAGGACACGCTGGCCCGTCGCATGGACTCCCCTCCCTGGTCGCTCGACTACTTCCGCCACCAGCGCGACGGCGCCTACTGGCGCAGTCCGGTGCGTGAGCTGGCGAGCATTCGCATCCCCTGCTTCCTGATCGCGGGCCTCCAGGATGGCTACCGCAACAGCATCGTGCGCATGCTCGAGCAGGTGCGCGCGCCCGTCCACGCGCTGGTGGGACCGTGGAATCACGATTACCCGAATTCCAGCATCTACGGACCGCGCATCGAATGGCGCGATCAGGCCGTGCGCTGGTTCGATCACTGGCTCAAGGGCGTCGACAACGGCGTCGAGGACGACCCGCGCGTCGTGTTCTACCAGCAGCACAGCCATCGGCCGGGCGCCCAGGCGCAGGAGATCCCGGGCGAGTGGCGCGCCGAGTCCTGGCCGCCCCTAGGCCTGCGGCAGGTCACCTGGTTTCTCGGCGACCGGCACGCCCTGGCCACGATGCCACTCGCGCCCGCAACCAACGCGCTGCGCTACGTGCCCTCCGGCGGCGCCGAGGCCGGATTCTGGTGGGGCGAACTGCTCGGCGACCAGCGGCCCAGCGATACCTACGCGCTCGTCTACGAGAGCCCGGTACTCGCTGAACCGGTCGCGATGATGGGCCAACCGCGCGTGCGGCTGGTCGTGACCGCTTCGGCGCCGCTGGCCAACTGGTTCGTGCGGCTGCAGGACCTCGCCCCCGATGGCGAGGTCACGGCGATCACCGGCGCCGGCCAGAGCGGCGCGCGGCGAGACTCGCTCGAGCATCCCGAAGCGCTGGTTCCGAACCGCGAATACGTGCTGCAGTTCGACCTCTACCTGGGCTCGTGGACCTGGGAGCCCGGGCATCGCATCCGCGTATCGGTATCCAATGCGCAGTGGCCAATGCTGTGGCCGACCCCGTATCCGATGACCACCACGCTGCGCCTCGGTGGCGCGACCGGTTCGTCGCTGACGCTCCCGATCGTGCCGGTGCACGGCCGGGCTCCGCCGCCGTTTGCGCCACCCGCAGCGATCGAGCAGGCGCCCGGCATCGCCACGCCCGGCGGCGACTACGCCTGGCCGGGGACGTGGTCGATTTCGCGCGATGAAAACAGCGGGCGCAGCACGGTCAAGTGGCGCGGAACGACGGCGAGCACGTATCCATGGGGACGGTCCGATCACTCGGAACAGATCATCTACCACCTCGACGACGCGCACCCGGAGAGCGCGGACGCCGAGGGCGAAGCCGAAACCATCCAGACGCTCGCCGGCCGGGTACTCACGTATCGCGGTCGCCTGCGCCTGAGCGGTGACGCGCACGTGTTGCACTACCGCTACACCCGCGAGCTGCTGCGCGATGGCACCGTGGTTCGCACGCACACCTGGACCGAGGATATCCCGCGCGACCTGCAGTAGCGATCCGCCCCCGTTCCCGGCGGCGCTCCGGATCGCGGTGTCAGTCGTTTGACTGATTCGACTTGGTCTTGGTCTTCACAACCGACTTCTCGGTGCCGGCCGCCGCGTCAGCGGCCTTCGTGGGCGGCGCGGCCTGGCGATTGTTCTGGATGTTGGAGCGGGACTTGGTGATCTTGGTCCCGTCCCCGACCGGAGTGGCCGCGTTGGCTGCGGCCGGCGGACCGGCCGGTTCCGCGCCATTGGCGGTGCCGGCGATGACGGCGAAGGTGGCCAATGACAGCGTGGCGAATACGGTCTGGATGCGGCGCATGATCGGGCTCCCGGAATTGTGGCGTCCCGATCCTAGCAGCGTGCTTGCCAGGTGAACCGGAACCGCGTCGCGGTTCGAAGCCAGTCAGCGCTTCAAGGTGTAACGATTCAACGGCCGCAGCCGTTCACTCCCACTCTATCGTCGCCGGCGGCTTGCCGGAGATGTCGTAGACCACGCGCGAGATGCCCGGCACCTCGTTGACGACGCGGCGCGCGCATTTGTCGAGCAGTTCATAGGGCAGGTGCGCCCAGCGCGCGGTCATGAAATCAACCGTCTCGACTGCGCGCAATGCGACCACCGGGTCGTAGCGGCGGCCGTCGCCCGCGACCCCGACGCTGCGCACCGGCAGGAACACCGCGAAGGCCTGGCTGGTGCGCTCGTACCAGCCGGCGCGGCGCAGCTCTTCGATGAAGATGTGATCGGCGAGGCGCAGCGTTTCCGCCGCCGTGGCTGAGACCTCACCGAGTATGCGCACGGCTAATCCTGGCCCCGGAAACGGATGTCGCTGCACCATCTCGGCCGGCAGCCCGAGTTCGACGCCAATGCGTCGCACCTCGTCCTTGAACAGTTCGCGCAGCGGCTCCACGAGCCTGAGCTTCATGTGCGCCGGCAGTCCGCCGACATTGTGATGGCTCTTGATCACGTGCGCCTTGCCGCCGGCGCCTGCCGACTCGATCACGTCCGGATAGATCGTGCCCTGCGCCAGGAACTCGACGCCGCTGAGCTTCGCCGCCTGCTCGTCGAAGATTTCGATGAACAGCGCTCCGATGATCTTGCGCTTGGCTTCCGGATCGGTCACGCCGCGCAGCGCGGCGAAATAGCGCTCGCCGGCGTTGACGCGGATCACGCGTACGCCCAGGTTCTTCGCGAACACATCCATCACCGCATCGCCCTCGCGATGGCGCAGCAATCCATGGTCGACGAACACACAGGTCAGTTGCGCGCCGATCGCCTTGTGCAGGAGCGCCGCCACCACCGAGGAATCAACGCCGCCGGACAGGCCCAGCAGCACGCCACCCTTGCCCACCTGTGTGCGCGCGCGCGCGATTGCATCCTCGATGATGTTGCCGGGCGTCCATGACCGGGCGCAGCCGCAGATCTCGTGCAGGAAGCGGGCATAAATTCTCGCTCCCTGCGTGGTGTGCGTGACCTCGGGATGGAACTGCAGCGCGTAGAAGCGGCGCGCCTCATCGGCCATGCCGGCCACCGGCACGTCGGCGGTCGCGGCCATCAGCTTGAAGCCGGGCGGGAGCGATTCGACCCGATCGCCGTGGCTCATCCAGACGTCCAGCAGCCCGTGCCCCTCGGCATTGACGCGGTCCTCAATGTCGCGCAGCAGTGCGGAGTGACCGCGGGCACGGATCTCGGCGTAGCCGAATTCGCGCACCTCGCCGGGCACCACCTTGCCGCCGAGCTGCGCGGCCATCGTATGCATGCCGTAGCAGATGCCCAGCACCGGAACGCCCAGCTCGAATACCGCGCGCGGCGCAGCGGGCGCGCCGGCTGCGGTGACCGATTCGGGCCCGCCGGAGAGGATCGCGCCGCGCGCGCCGAACTGGCGCACCGCGGCGTCGGTGCTGTCCCAGGGAAGGATTTCGCAGTAGACCCCGAGTTCGCGCACCCGGCGGGCGATCAGCTGCGTGTACTGCGACCCGAAATCGAGGATCAGGACGCGGTCGCTGTGGATATCAGGAGACGCGGTAATTGGGCGCCTCCTTGGTGATCGACACGTCGTGCACGTGGCTCTCGCGCACGCCGGCGCTGGTGATGCGCACGAACACCGGCCGCGTGCGCATCTGCTCGATATCGCCGCTCCCGGTATAGCCCATCGCGGCGCGCAGACCGCCGGCCAACTGGTAGAGGATCGACACGAGGCTTCCCTTGTAGGGCACGCGGCCCTCGACGCCCTCGGGCACGAGCTTCTCGAGCTCGGTCGCGGCGTCCTGGAAATACCGATCCGCCGAGCCGTGCCGCTCCGCCATGGCGCCGAGCGAGCCCATGCCGCGATAGGACTTGTAGGAAGCGCCCTGATAGAGCTCGACCTCGCCCGGAGACTCCTCGGTGCCGGCGAAGAGGCTGCCGATCATGACGGCATGAGCCCCGGCCGCGATCGCTTTGGCGATGTCGCCGGAGAAGCGGATGCCGCCGTCCGAAATAAGCGGCACGTCGCTGTTGCGG
>JAGWPD010000091.1 GCA_028870705.1 Gammaproteobacteria bacterium | reverse complement strand
TGTCGATCTCGTCGATGTAGACGATGCCGGTCTGCGCCTTCTCGACGTCGTAATCGCACTTCTGCAGCAGCTTCTGGATGATGTTCTCGACGTCCTCGCCGACGTAGCCCGCTTCGGTAAGGGTAGTCGCGTCTGCAATGGTGAAAGGAACGTTCAGCAGCCTCGCAAGCGTCTCGGCCAGCAGTGTCTTGCCGCAACCCGTGGGGCCGATCAGCAGGATGTTGCTCTTGGCGAGCTCGACATCATCCTTGCCCTTGGCCGCGCCCCGGGTCTGGAGCCGCTTGTAGTGGTTGTAGACCGCCACCGAGAGCACTTTCTTGGCGCGTTCCTGGCCGATGACGTAGTCATCGAGGACCTTCTTGATCTCGTGGGGCTTGGGGAGCTTGTCCCGGGCCTTGTCGGCGCGATCCTCGAGTTCCTCGCGGATTATGTCATTACAGAGTTCGACGCACTCGTCGCAGACGAACACCGACGGGCCGGCTATGAGCTTGCGGACCTCATGCTGGCTTTTGCCGCAAAAAGAGCAGTACAGCAGCTTGCCATCGTCTGTCCGGCTACGCGGGTCATCGCTCACTTGAAGCTACCTCAAGCCCTTGGACAGGCTGCAGCGGCGGAAAATCCGCCCATTCGGGGCTTTATATAACACGGCCAATCCGCTCCACGCAAAGAACTGCGTTCCATCTAAGGCCTTGTTATGCCTGATCTTTACGCTCAAGCCGGCCTTTCGGGGCTGGGCGCGGGCGGGGCTTCGAGGCGCTTTTCCAGCACGCGGTCGATCATGCCGTAAGCCACGGCCGCCTCGGCGCTCATGAAGTTGTCGCGGTCGCTGTCGGCCTTGATGCGCTCGACCGACTGCCTGGTATGCCTGGCGAGGATCCGGTTCAGTCGCTCCTTCGTGTCCATGACCTCGCGCGCCTGGATGTCGATGTCGCTCGCCTGGCCGCGAAAACCGCCCGAGGGCTGGTGGATCATGATCTTGGAATTGGGCAGCGAGTGGCGCTTGCCGGCGGTGCCGCCCGCCAGCAGCACGGCGCCCATCGAGGCGGCGAGCCCGACGCAGATCGTGCTCACGTCCGGCTTGATGAACTGCATCGTGTCGTAGATCGCCAGCCCGGCGCTCACCGAGCCTCCGGGCGAGTTGATGTACAGCGCGATGTCCTTGTCCGGGTTGTCGGACTCGAGGAACAGGAGCTGCGCGACCACCAGGTTGGCCATGTGGTCCTCGACCTCGCCGACCACGAAGATCACCCGCTCCTTCAGCAGCCGGGAATAGATGTCGTAGGAACGTTCACCGCGCGCGGTCTGTTCGACGACGATCGGCACCAACCCGAGGGCACGCTCATTCATCATTGGTCATCCTCATATTCAAGACTCGTCTTTGGGCCGGCCGAAGCCGGTCAATTCGGCAAAGCTGGTGGGTTTGTCGACCACCTGGACGCGCCCCTGAACCCAGTCGAGCGCCTGGTCCTCCAGGACCGCCGACTCCAGCTGCGCCATCGCCTCGCGGCTCTGCAGGTACTGGCGGCGCACGCTGTCGGGATCCGGATAGGACGCGACGACGGCGGTAAGGCGCTGCTCGACGCGGGTGCGGTCGATGCGGATGCCGTTGGCGCGCACGATCTCGCCGACGATCAGGCCGAGCGCCACGCGCTTGCGCGCCGGCGCCTCGTAAGGCTCGCGCGGCGGCAGCTGCTCGACCTTCTGGATACCCATCCGCCGCAGCATCTGCACCTGCAGTTCCCGGATCTGCTCTTCGATCATCACGCGCGGCAGCTCGAGCGGATTGCGGGAATACAGCGCCTCGAGCAGCTGCTCGCGCACGTGCTGCTGCGCGCTGTCGGCCACTTCGCGCTCCATCGTGGCGCGCACCTGCGCGCGGAATTCCGCGACGCCACCGTCGGCCAGGCCGAAGCCACGCACGAAATCGGCGTCGATCTCCGGCAGGCTCTGCGCCTGCACCTGCTTCACGCGCACCGTGAACACCGCATCCTTGCCGGCCACCGTCTGCGCCCCGTAATCGTCGGGGAAACGCGCCGGCACGGTCTTTTCCTCGCCCACCCGCATGCCCCGCAAAGCCGCGTCGAGCTCGGCGAGGATGGTGCCGGCGCCGAGCACCACGTGCAGCTCCTCGCCCTTGCCGCCCGGGAACACCTCGCCGTCGATGCGGCCTTCGAAGGCGATCGTCAGGCGGTCGCTTTCCGCGGCCGGGCGATCGACCTCGGTGAACACTGGCTTCTGCCTGCGCATGCTCTCGAGCATCGCGTCGAGATCGACCTCGGTCACGGTCACCGCCGGACGCTCGACCGTGACACCGTCGAGCGGCTGGAGCGTGATCTCCGGCAGCACCTCGAATACGGCCGCATAACGCAGCTCGGCGCCCGGCGCGACCTGCAGCGGTTCGATGCGCGGGTCGCCCGCGGGACGCAGCTTGGCCTGCGCCACGGCTTCGGCGAAGCTGCGCTGCATCAGGTCAGTCACGGCCTCGGAGTGCACCTGGCCCCCATACTGCTTGCGCACCACGGCGAAGGGCACCTTGCCGGGGCGGAAGCCCTTGAGGCGCGCGGTGCGCGCCAGGCTCTTGAGCTGCTGGTCAACGCGGCTGGCGACGACCTCGCCGGGCACGCTCACCTCGAGGCGGCGTTCCAGGCCGTTGGTCGATACGAGAGAAACCTGCATGTGCTGATCTTTCCTGAAATAGTGCTGGTGCGAAAGAAGAGACTCGAACTCTTACGGGTTGCCCCACTGGCTCCTAAGGCCAGCGCGTCTACCAGTTCCGCCACTTTCGCCTTTGGGGACCTAGTCTGGCCAGCCCCCGATTATAGCTTAGCCCTGTCCCCTCCCAGGGGTTCAGGACAGGTTCAGCTAGCCTCGGCTTAACTGGCGCTGCCTGGGCCTGCCAGGCGTGGCTGCGGGGATCGCTGTGGACGCACCTGAACTCGCCTCGACCATGCCGAGCCCCCGCGCAGCGGGCGTGGCGATGCGCGGCAAGCGCCGCCCGGCGCGGCAGCCCGTCTCCGAACGGCGTGCCCGCCTGGTCGTGCAATGCGCGTGCGAACTGCTGGGGCTCGACCCGGCGGGCGCCGTTCCGGAACTGCGCCTGGCGCTGTCCGTGCAGGATTTCGCGGCGGAGCTGCGCCGGCGCTACGCCAGCGCGTATCCGGAGCTCATCTTCCGCACCGATTCGACGCTGGAGCGCGCGCGCCTCGAACGCTCGCGCCTGCCGTGGCTGCCGCGCGTGATTCTGCGGCGGGGCGCGCCCCCGAAGCGCTCGCGGGCCGGCTAGGGCCTGCGGGCGCGGTTACTGATCAGCCGGCGCTGTCGAAGCCGCGGCGCCGGCGCCGCTCCTGGATTTCCGTGCCCTGCGAGAGATCCACGCCCAGGTGATCGGCCTGCGCAAACAGGCATTCGATCAGTTCGGTGAGTTCCGCCGTCACCTGGCCGCGCGAGGCGCCCAGGCGCTCGGTGGTGAACTTCTGCAGGATGCGCTTTACGGTGTCCACATCGGTGACGGTGCCCGGATCCTCTCCCGGCCCAGCGCTCAGCGCGTCGCAGGAAGCCGGCCGGTGCAACCAGCTCAACGCGGCTTCGCCGTCGGTGAACACGGAGACCTCGTGGCCGCGGGCGCGCAGCACTCGCTCCCAGAACACGAAGCTGGTCGAGCGCTGCCGGCACAGCATGGCGGTGCGCGCGCCCTCGGGCAGCCCCAGCCGCGACATCAGTTCGGCATGACGGCTCAGCGCCAGCACGTCCTGGGTCAGGTTCGCGCGCCGATAGTCCAGCAGCAGGCGCCAGGGCGACGCCCCGGCCGCCATGGCCACGGCGCGCTGGGTCAGATCCTGGTGGACGCTGTCGGGCAAGGCGCCCTCGGGCGCGGCCCAGACCACGCCGGCTTCCAGCCAGACGTCGCGCTTCACGTTCAATGCCTTGCCTATCACTGAGCAGCACCGGCCCATTCCAGCGTCAGATATCCGGTACTCTATGGACGGCCGCTCCCCGGGGATGCCGGGAGCATCGGGTTGAACCTGTAGGGAAATCTTGCGTTCGGGGCCGGATATGTCCATATCGGTCTTCGTGGCGGATGACCACGCCATCGTGCGCGATGGCCTCGTGGCCCTGCTAAGCGCGCACCCCGGCATTGAAATCGTTGGCACCGCGACCAATGGCAGCGAGGCGGTGGCCAAGGTGCTGCACTGCAAGCCGCGCGTGCTGATCCTCGACATCTCGATGCCGGAATTGAGCGGCATCGAGGTCGCGCGCCAGATCACGACTGCCTTGCCCGATACGCTGGTCGTCATGCTGTCGATGCATTCGGGCGCGCAATACGTGTTCCAGGCACTCGAAGCCGGTGCGCGCGGCTACCTGCTGAAGGAATCGGCGAGCGCCGAAATCGCCGATGCCGTGCGCGCGGTCGACCGGGGCCAGCGCTACCTCAGCCGCAAGGCCGCCGAGATCGTCGCGCAGGGCATCAGCGAGCGCCAGGGGGTCAGCGCGCTCGACAGCCTGAGCCGGCGCGAGCGCGAGGTGCTGCGGCTGGTGGCCGACGGCTGCTCGAGCGCCAGGATCGGCGAACTGCTGCACCTGTCGCCGAAGACCGTCGACAGCTACCGGAGCCGCCTTATGCAGAAACTCCAGGTCAACCAGCTCGCCGGTCTGATCAAGTTCGCAATCCAGCATGGAGTGACGACACTCGAATAGCCGGATGGAGAATTCCCGGCATACAGCCCGCTGGCGGTGACACTAGGGTGAGCGATGTTTCCGTCGATCGCCGCTGGCGCCGCCGCGTGAAGCTGCCGCCGCAGTCGTACGCGACCGCGGCCGCGCCCGGAGCGGACGGGCCTGCGATTGTACTGCCCGCGCCAACCCCCGGATTCCTGCTGGGGCTGCTGCTCTGCTACCCCGTGCTGATCGGCGCCGGCTACCTGCTGATTCCGACCGCCACGGGACCGGCGCCGATCTGGCCTGCGGACGCGGTCCTGTTCCTCGCCTTCCTGGTGCTGCCACTCCGCTCCTGGCCGTTCGTGGGGCTGGCGGCCGCGGTGGTCGAACTGGCATGCGTGCCGCTGATCAGCCACCAATTGTTTGGCAGCGCTCCGGGGCTGCGCGCGGTGCTCTGGTACCTGCTCGCCCACCTGCTGACGGACCTCGGCCCGGTCATCATTGCGCTCGGCCTGCGGCGCGCGTTGCTCGGCCCCCGGCTGCAGCTGATCGCCTCGCCGGTGTGGCTGGTGGCCATCCTGGCAGGCGCACTGCCCGGTGCGCTGTTGGGCGATTGGCTGCTGGCGGGCCGCACTGGCATAGCGCTCGCCGGGACCGACGTGGCGATCTGGATGTTCAGCGCGACGCTGGGCATCGTGCTGTTCGCGCCGGCGCTGGCATTGATCTTCGGCACGACGCGCGACCATCCGGAAGTGGCCCCGGGCCGCGGCTGGGAAGCGGCGGCGATCGGCGCCATGATCGTGATGGTGTTCGGCTGGCGCGTCATCATGCGTTCGCCGGAACTGGCGCGCGTGCCCTCGATGATGCTGCTGGTGTTCCCGATCTCGTGGCTGGCGCTGCGCTTCCCCCGCCGCACCGTCTACGTGACGGTGCCTGTCATCGGCGTGGCGGTGGGCTACGTGGCGGCGCGTGGCTTCGGCTCCTTTCAGCCGCTGCCCGCGATGGCCGACTGGCAGAACCCGATGTTCAATGCTCAGCTGTCGATGCTGGCGGTGTTCGGCGCGGCCATGTTCATCAGCAACATCGAACACAACCAGCGCCGCCTGCTCGCGACCCTCGAACGCGATCGCGCACGCCTGCGCTGGTACGCCACCGAACTCGACCATGCCGAGGACGCGGCACGCCAGCGCACGGCGGAAGACCTGCACGATGGCATCGCGCAGACGCTGACCGGGCAGACGTTCCTGCTGGCCGCGCTGCGCCAGCGGCTCGCCGATCCGGCCGCGCTCGAGCTGCTGGCCAACGCGGAGGCCGCCTCGGCCGAGGCGCAGCTGCACGTGCGCGAGCTGATTGCGGACCTCAGCCCGATGGAACTCGATTCCACCAATCTGCGCGCACTGATGGAATCGGTCGGCCGCGAGTTCGAACAGCGCTACCGCTTCCCGGTGCTGGTCGAGGTCACGCCTGCGGCCGAAGTGCCGGTGGACACGTTGCGGCTGCTGTTCCGCGTGGTGCGCGAACTGATCTTCAATGCCTACCGCCACTCGCGCGGCAGCTGCGTGCACGTGCATGGCCACCTCGACGGCGAACGGGTGGTGATCGAGGTGTTCGACGACGGCATCGGCTTCTCGCGCGCCGACGTGCGCCCGCGCAGCGGCGGCCATGGCCTCGGGCTGATCCAGCTGTTCGAGCGGGTGGACGCCGCCGGCGGCACGGTGACGCTCGGCAGCCGCAACGGCGTCGCGAGCCTGGTCACCGTGGCGATTCCGCTCCACCTGGGCGAGCCGGAGATGCCGCGCGACTGAATGGTGGGCCGTGAAGGAGTCGAACCTTCGACCAAGAGATTAAGAGTCTCCTGCTCTACCAACTGAGCTAACGGCCCAATTCAAAATTGGGGTGGACGACGGGATTCGAACCCGCGACAGCCGGAATCACAATCCGGGACTCTACCAGCTGAGCTACGTCCACCATCAAACCAGCACATCGTTGGCGCGCCCGGCAGGACTCGAACCTGCGACCACCGGCTTAGAAGGCCGGTGCTCTGTCCAGCTGAGCTACGGGCGCCCAAGCCTTCTGAATTGGTCGGGGCAGCAGGATTTGAACCTGCGACCCTCTGCTCCCAAAGCAGATGCGCTACCAGACTGCGCCATGCCCCGATACGGGTCCTGCCCATTGCCAACGGGCCGGGCATCATACGTAACCCGCACTCATGCGACAATAGCGCCTTCCCCAGCTGCAGGTAGGTTAAATGAGCGCGAAGATCATCGACGGCAAGGCCGTGGCCGAGCAGATCAAATCGGACATCCGCAAGGCCACGGACACCCTGGCTGCGGCCGGCAAACGGCGCCCCGGGCTCGCGGTGATCATGGTGGGCGATTCGGCGGCCTCACAGGTGTACGTGCGCAACAAGCGCCGCTCCTGCGATCAGGCCGGCATCGTCTCCAGCGCGCATGACCTGCCGGCGAGCACCAGCGAGCGGGAACTGCTCGAGCTGGTCGCCCTGCTCAACGCCGACAGCGCCATCGACGGCATCCTGGTGCAGCTGCCGCTGCCGAAGCAGATCCGCTCGCGGTCGGTGATCGAGGCGATCGATCCCGCGAAGGACGTCGATGGCTTCCATCCGCTCAATGTCGGTCGGCTGTCGACCGGGTTCCCGGCGCTGGTGCCGTGCACGCCGCTTGGCTGCATCCTGCTCGCCAAAACCGTGCACGCCTCGT
>JAGWPD010000090.1 GCA_028870705.1 Gammaproteobacteria bacterium | reverse complement strand
CACTTTCTGGGATGTCGCCCACGAGACCAACGGCGGGCTGATCTGCGACGGCTACACCCGCTCGACCGGCAAGCTCGCGATGGCGATCGCGCAGAACGGCCCGGGCATCACCGGCTTCGTCACCGCGATCAAGACCGCGTACTGGAACCACACGCCGATGCTGCTGGTCACGCCGCAGGCCGCCAACCGCACGATCGGGCAGGGCGGCTTCCAGGAAGTCGAGCAGCTCGCGGTGTTCCGCGACATGGTGGCCTACCAGGAAGAGGTGCGCGATGCCGCGCGCATTCCCGAGGTGCTCAATCGCGTGATCTGCAAGGCGAAACGCCTGTCGGCGCCCGCGCAGATCAACATCCCGCGCGACTACTGGACGCAGGTCATCGACGTGCCGCTCCCCGAGGCGATCGAGTTCGAGCGTCCGGCCGGCGGTGCGCGCGCGATCGCCGAGGCCGCGCGCCTGCTGTCGGCGGCGCGCTTTCCGGTGATCCTGTCGGGCGCGGGCGTGGTGCTCGGCAATGCGATCGGCGCATGCGCCGCGCTGGCCGAGCGGCTCGATGCCGCGGTCTGCAGCAACTACCAGCACAACGATTCCTTCCCCGGCAGCCATCGGCTCAGCGTCGGGCCGCTCGGCTACAACGGCTCACGCGCCGCGATGGAACTGATCGCCAGGGCCGATGTGGTGCTGGCGCTCGGCACGCGCCTCAATCCCTTCTCGACGCTGCCCTGCTACGGGCTCGACTACTGGCCGAAGTCGGCGGCGATCATCCAGGTCGACATCAATGCGGACCGCATCGGCCTGACCAAGCCGGTTGCGGTCGCGATCTGCGGCGACGCCAGGCAGGTCGCCGTGCAACTGCTCGCGCAGCTCGCCGAGGGCGCAGGCGATGCCGGGCGCGCGGAGCGGCGCGCCACGATCGCCGAGCACAAGCGCAGCTGGGCCGCGGCGCTGGCCACGATGGATCACGAGGATGACGATCCGGGCACGAGCTGGAATGCCGAGTGCCGCAGCCGCGAGCCGCAGGCCATGTCGCCGCGCGCGGCGTGGCGCGCGATCGTCGCGGGACTCCCGGCCGATGCGATCATCTCGAGCGACATCGGCAACAACTGCGCGATCGGCAATGCCTATCCGGCCTTCGAGCAGGGGCGCAAGTACCTCGCGCCCGGCCTGTTCGGCCCCTGCGGCTACGGCTTCCCCTCGATCATCGGCGCCAAGATCGGCAACCCCGCCACGCCCGTGGTCGGCTTCGCGGGCGACGGCGCCTTCGGCATCTCGATGAACGAGATGACCTCGATCGGCCGCGACCCCTGGCCGGCGGTCACGATGCTGATCTTCCGCAACTACCAGTGGGGCGCGGAGAAGCGCAACTCGATCCTCTGGTACGACAACAATTTCGTCGGCACCGAACTCGACCCGGGCGTGAGCTACGCGCGCGTGGCCGAGGGCTGCGGCCATCGCGGCGTGACGGTGCGCGAGCCGGCCGAACTCACCGCCGCCTTGCGCGAGGCCTGCGCGCAGCAGGCGCGGGGCGTCACCACGTTCATCGAAGTGCTGTTGAACCAAGAGCTCGGCGAGCCGTTCCGGCGTGATGCGATGAAGAAGCCGGTCGTGGTCGCGGGCATCAGGCGCGAGGACATGCGGCCGCAAACGCCCGCATGAAGGCCGGGTCCGGCCAACGCGTGCTGGTGCTCAACGCCGGTTCGTCGTCGCTGAAGTTCGCGCTGTTCGCGGGGCTGGCGCGCGTCTGGCACGGCCAGGTCGAAGGCATCGGCACCCGCCCCCGGTTCCTGCCGGGGGGCGAGGCGGCGCAGGCGCTCGCATTGCCCGCATCGACCGGCCACGCCGCGGCGCTCGAGGTGATCCTCGCCGCGCTGGCGGCGCGCGGCATCGGGCTGTCCGGCATCGCGGCCTGCGGCCACCGGATCGTCCATGGCGGTGCGCGCTTCGTCGCTCCGCTGCGGCTCGCTGGCGGCGAGCTCGATGATCTGCACGCCCTGCGCGCGCTCGCGCCGCTCCACAACCGGTTCGGGCTCGAAGCCATCGACGCGCTGGTGCGCATTGCGAGCGGGCTGCCGCAGGTCGCATGCTTCGATACGGCCTTCCACGCCACGGTGCCGGAGGTCGCGAGCCGCTATGCGTTGCCGGCCGAACTGCACGAGGCGGGCTATCGTCGCTACGGCTTCCACGGCCTGAATTTCGAGCATGTCACCGCCGCGCTGGCCGAACGCGGCGGCGGCACGCCACCCGCGCGCCTGCTCATCTTCCACCTGGGCAACGGCTGCAGCATCGCGGCCGTGCGCGACGGGCGCAGTGTCGGCACGACGATGGGCTATTCGACGCTCGACGGCCTGGTGATGGGCACGCGCTGCGGCGCGATCGATCCTGGCGTGCTGCTGGCGCTGCAACGCGATCGCGGCCTGGACGCGGACGCGCTCGAGGAACTGCTGTACCGGCGCTCGGGCCTGCTCGGCGTCTCCGGGCGCAGCCCGGACATGCGCGAGCTGACGCGCAGCGACGAGGAGGCCTGCCGCTTCGCCGTCGAACATTTCAGCTACTGGGCGGCACGGCAGGCGGGATCGCTGCTCGTCGCGCTCGGCGGGCTCGATGCGATCGCGTTCACCGGCGGCATCGGCGCCGGCAGCGCGCGCGTGCGGGCGCAGATCGTGGCGCACCTCGCCTGGCTCGGCCTCGAGATCGACGCCGCGCGCAATGAGCGCAACGAGGCGGAGCTGGCCAGTGCCGGTTCGCGCTGCCCGATCCTCATCGTCGAAGCCGACGAAGAACGCGTGATCGCGCGCCACGTGCACGCGGCGCTGCGAGCGTCCCATGCTTAGCGCGGCGAAGTTCGCGAAGTCCTGGCCCGGACTGCCGATCAGCGCCGGGCTCGGCCTCATGGCGGTGCTGCTGGCCGCGGTGCCGGGCCTGCAGGCGCACGCCATCAGCCCGCTCACGCTGGCGATCATCATCGGCATGCTGGCGGGCAATACGGTCTATCCAGTCATCGCGATGCGGGCGGAGCCGGGCGTCAGCTTCGCCCGCCAGGGCCTGTTGCGCCTCGGTGTTGTGCTATATGGTTTCCGGCTCACGCTGCAGGACGTCGGCCATGTCGGCTGGCAGGGCCTGCTGATCGATGCGCTGATGGTGGCCTCGACCTTCGCGCTCAGCTACCAGGTGGGCACGCGGCTGCTGGGGCTCGATCGCACCGTCGCGATGCTGGTCGGCGCGGGCAGCGCGATCTGCGGCGCGGCCGCGGTGCTGGCGACCGAGCCGGTGGTGCGCGGCAAGCCCGAGCAGGCGAGCGTCGCGGTCGCCGGCGTCGTGATCCTCGGCACCGTGGCGATGTTCCTGTACCCGTTCCTCTACGACCTGAACCTCTTGTGGCGCGTGATCCCGGGGAGCGCCGCCACCTTCGGCATCTACATCGGCTCGACCGTGCACGAGGTCGCGCAGGTGGTCGCGGCCGGCCGCCAGATCAGCCCCGACGCGACTGGCACGGCGGTGATCACCAAGATGGTGCGCGTCATGATGCTGGCGCCGTTCCTGCCGCTGCTGGCCGCCTGGATCCGCGCACGCGCGCGCCGCTGCAGCGCTGCGGGCGAGGCGGGCGCGCCGGGCGAGGCGGGCGAGGGCGTCGATTGCCCGGTGCGCGTGCCGGTGTTCGCGCTGGTGTTCATCGGTACGGTGCTGTTCAATTCGCTGCACCTGCTGCCGCCCGCTGCCGTCGCGTGGATCTCGGGTGTCGACACCTGGCTGCTGGCCACGGCGATGGCGGCACTGGGGTTGTCGACGCACATCGATACCCTGCGGCGCACCGGCGGCCGGGCCCTGCTGCTGGCCTGCGTGCTGTTCGCCTGGCTGGTCGCCGGCGGCGCCGCGGTCAACCGCGGCATCGCGCTGCTGGCGCGCTGAACCCGGCTTTTGCTACAAGGAGTTTCCGCATGAGCCACGACTCCGCCGCAGCCGACGCTTCCGCAGCCGCAGCCGACTCCGCGGGGCTCCGCCGCACGCTCAAGACGCGGCACATGCGCATGATCGCGCTCGGCGGCGTGATCGGCGCCGGCCTGTTCGTCGGCAGTGGCGTGGTGATCCAGGCCACTGGCCCGGCCGCCGTGCTGTCGTTCGCGCTGACCGGCACGCTGGTGGTGCTGGTGATGCGCATGCTGGGCGAGATGGCCTCGGCCCATCCCGCGGTCGGCGGCTTCTATGAGTACAACCGCATCGCGCTCGGCGAGCTCGCCGGCTTCATGACCGGGTGGATGTACTGGTATTTCTGGATCATCGTCGTCGCGCTCGAGGCCGTGGCCGGAGCGCGCATCCTGCACGGCTGGCTCCCGGGCGTGGCGCCGTGGTGCTTCACGCTCGCGCTGATGACGGTGTTCACGCTGCTGAACCTGCTGTCGGTGCGCTCCTGGGGCGAGGCCGAATACTGGTTCGCCTCGATCAAGGTGGTGGCGATCACGCTGTTCCTCGCCATCGGCGTCGCGGTGGTCTGCGGCCTGTGGCCGGGCAACCATGCGGGCTTTGCGAACCTCACGGCCTACGGCGGTTTCTTCCCGAAGGGCATCACGCCGGTGCTCACCGGCGCGGTCGCGGCGACCGGCTTTTACTTCGGCTCGGAGATCGTCACGGTGGCCGCGGCCGAATCGGCCGAGCCCGAGCAGGCGGTCGCGCGCGCGACGCAGTCGGTGGTGTCGCGCGTGCTGGTGTTCTACGTCGGCTCGATCCTGGTGGTGGTCACGCTGGTGCCCTGGAACGCGCCGGGCATCATCCAACCCTACGTCACGGCGCTCGAGTCGGTGCACGTGCCGGGTGCGGGGCAGATCATGAATGCGGTGATCCTGACCGCCGTGCTCTCGGCGCTCAACAGCGGCCTGTTTGCCTCCTCGCGCATGCTGATGGCGCTCGCGCGCCGCGCCGATGCGCCCCACGGCCTGGCCAGGCTCAACCGGCGCGGGGTGCCGGTGCCGGCGATCCTGCTCAGCACCGCGTTCGGCTATGCGGCGGTGATCATGAACTACGTCTCGCCCGAGCACGTGTTCGCGTTCCTGGTCGATTCCTACGGCACGGTCGCGATCTTCGTCTACCTGCTGATCGCGTTCGCCGAACTGCGGCTGCGCCGCCGCCTGGAGCGCGAAGCGCCCGAGCGGCTGCGCGTGCGCATGTGGGCTTATCCGGCGCTGACCCTCGTGGCGATCGTCACGATGTTGGCGATCGTCGCGGCGATGGCGTTCATCAAGGATCAGCGCCTGCCGCTGCTGTTCGGCGTGGTGAGCGCGGGCGCGATGCTGGGCGGCTACTTCGTGCGGCGGCGCTTCGGCGCCGCAAAATCTTGAGCGGGATTCGCGCGCTGGAGCCTTTCCGGGACAACCGTTGCGGTGACACGATTGTCCGAGACCAGTTGCATAGAATCAGGATCAACAATATAATACGCATGTCCTTGGAATTACATATTATGCGTACACAAAACACCGTTACCGTGACGTCCGCGGAATTCCATCGCAATATCGGCACGTACCAGGACATCGCTTTGACAAAAACCGTTGCCATCACCAAGAACGGCCGGGAGCGGACCGTCCTGATCTCCGCGGAGGAATACGCGCGGCTTAAGCGGCGGGACCGTCGAGTAGTCGCGGCGGGCGAATTGACCGATCGGCAGATTGCAGCGTTGCGAGAGGCGAAGGTTCCCGATCAGCACACTGAGCTGGATCGCGAACTCCAAAACTGGAAGCCGTGAACTTCCCAGATCCGCATGTCGGTCTGGTGATTCGATACGCCTACCTCTGGAAGCGGGAGTCTGACGCAGGGCGTGATGAAGGCGAGAAGGATCGACCGTGCGCGGTGGTCATGACCATAGTCGACGAGGACGGCGACAAGCAAGTTTGGGTCCTTCCCATCACGCACAGTGCGCCGCTCAACGCCGCCGACGCAATCGAGATTCCAACAGTAACGAAACATAGGCTCGGCCTCGACTCCGAGCGATCCTGGATCGTGATCACTGAAGCGAATGAGTTCGTCTGGCCAGGCCCGGATCTGCGGCCGATTCCCGGGCGGGATGCGTCGACAATTGCATATGGCGCCTTGCCGCCGCGGTTTTTCGCTTATCTCCGCGATAAGTTTCTCGAGCGCGACCAGCGTGAGAAATCTACTACCGTCAGACGTACCGAGTAGCCGCCTATGTCACGGATCGGAGCGGCATCAGTCATCGCTCCGGCGGGCTGAGTATCGGAATTGTCTCGCGTTTATTGCGTCGAAAGACCTGAAAATCAGCGCGATCAGTGGTGATGACGGAGTGTCTTGGAAACAATTCGCTCATCCTCACCAGGCACAAGGCGGCAAAATCCGGCTTCTGGTTCGCATATCGAGTGGCCAGGCGTTCGAGCTGAATGAGATGTTCGCGGCCGTCAAACGCGAGCGTGATCAGGCCCTCATTGATCATCGCCAGAGCTACCGCGGAACTCGCGAGGTGAAAGGCGGTCTCCGCGATGACAGACTCGCACGTCAGCAGCGGTTCGGTGAGTCCGGCTGCGATCTGGGCAGCCCACCTGTGGTGTCGGTCGTTGGCATTCGCAAATGCCACCAGAAATCCCGTGTCGGCGATTCCCTTCACGAACGAGCGAACCCCCTGCGCGCCGAGAGATTGCGCGCTCCCCGCACGGAACCGGCGAGCCTCATGAATGAAGGAGCCTTGCCGCGCTGGCGCGCTCGCTCGAGCTGCTCGCGGACAATGCGTCCTTTGGGGATTCCGGATTGCTTCGAGGCCTGGTCGAGCCAGGATGCCAGATCCTTGGTGAGCCGAATGGTCAGTGTATTACTCATTTGCCACTAATGTAATACATGCGCCTGAGGCCCGCAATATTCGTTAAACTGTTGATATGAAAGAAAAGTCTGCTCGTGCCATGAACCGCAGAGAAAGTGCCATTTATGAAACGCAAACTGAAGACCCCGCCTAAATTCACCTCAGAGGCGGCAGAACGAGCCTTCTGGGCCAGCCATGACAGCACGGCGTACGTGGACTGGTCCGCGGCCAGACGCATGCGGTTGGCCAGGCTCAAACCATCCACGGAAACCGTCTCGCTGCGCTTGGTGGAGCGCCGTTGACTCCCAGTCCGCTCAGTACAGCTGCGACAGCGCGCGCGCGCCGGTGAGCAGCGCCAGCAGCATCAAGAGGCGCAGCGCCCAGCGCCGCGCGGCAGCGGAATCGGTGCGCTTGAAGCGGTGGTTGCCGAGCCAGACTCCCGCGGCCAGCGGCGGCAGGAACAAGGCGGCGCGCGTCAGCGTCGCTGTGGCGATCAGGCCGTTCCAGCCCTGCCAGGCGAGGCCGATGAGGTCGGAGAGCAGAAAGTAGGCGATCAACGAAGCCCGGCCCGCCTCGACGCCGGCCGGCGAGCTGAAGAAGAAGAGGATGACCGGCGGCCCGCCCATGCCGAAGGCGCCGTTGGCCAGGCCCGAAGCCGTGCCGGTGGCGAACGTGACGGCCGGCCCCGGCATGCGCTGCCAGCGCAAGCCGCGCGCCAGCAGCACCGCCGAGACGAACACGAATGCCGCCAGCGCGAGCGTCATCGGCACCGCCGGCGCGTGGGCCAGGGCGTAGACGCCAAAGGGCGTGCCCACCAGCGCACCGCAGAACAGCGCGAACAGCTCGCGCCAGTGGATCAGTCGCCACAGGCCGGGCAGCAACGGGAGACCGGCCAGCACCTCGAGCAGGAAGATCGACGGCACGGCGGTCGCCGGCGGCATGACCAGCGAGATCGCGGTGATCGACAGGAGCGAGAAACCAAAACCGCTGTAGCCGCGCACCACGGCGGCGACGAACACGCATGCGGCCGCGTACAGGTAAATGGCAACGAGCGAGCTCAATGCGGAATTCATAAGGCAAAACTGTTAGGCTCACGCCGCCGCCGCCGGCCGGGATCCACAAGCGGCGGCGCAATCTATGCAAGGGGCCCGGAGCTGTCAATTGACCCGTAGCCGAAAACCAAGCCGCACGACCCGCCACCCCGCCCGCCGCGGTTCACGTCACCAGGTGCACAAACCCGGCAAGGGTGAACCGACCGCGGCCGAAGGCATCGTCTCGCCCAACCGCGCGGGCTTTGGTTTTGCCCGCGTCGAAGGCATCGAGGGCGGCGTGTTCCTGCCGCCGCGCGAGATGTCGGGCCTGGTGCAGGGCGATCGCGTCAGTCTCAGCCTCCACAAGGACGCGCAGAACCGCTGGGTCGGCACGGTCAAGAGCGTGCTGGAGCGGGGCCTGAGCGCTTTTCTGGGCGTGATCGAACGCCAGGGCCACGAACTGCGCGTACGCGCCGCGGACCGGCGGCTGGCGATCGTGTGCACCATCCCGCACACGGGCACGCAGGGCGCGCAACCGGGCGACTGGGTGATCGCCGACATCAAGCGCTATCCGGCCGAAGGCGTGACCGGCGAGGCCTGGGTGCGCAAGCGCCTCGATCCGGAACGGCCGCTCGAGCTGGCGACCGAGGCGGCGATCGCGCGTTTCGACCTCGGCCAGGAATTCAGCCCCGCGGCGTTGCAGGAAGCGAAGCGTTTTGGCAGCCACGTCGATCCGGACGAGGCGGCGCGGCGCGTGGATCTCAGAAACGTGCCGCTGGTGACCATCGATGGCGCCGATGCGCGCGACTTCGATGATGCCGTGTACGCGGAGCGCGACGGCGAGGATTTCCGGCTGCTGGTGGCGATCGCGGATGTCAGCCACTACGTGCGGCCGGGCACCATGCTCGATACCGAAGCGCGCGCGCGCGGCACCTCGGTCTATTTCCCCGAGCGCGTGCTGCCGATGCTGCCGACCGCGCTCTCGAACCACCTGTGCTCGCTCGAACCGGAGGTCGACCGCCTGTGCATGGTCGCGGACATGCGCGTCAGCGAGCGCGGTGCGCTCAAGGGCTGGCGCGTCTACCCGGCCGTGATGCGCTCGGCGGCGCGGCTCACCTACGATGCGGCCTACGCGCTGCTGTTCACGCGCGATGCGGCCGCGCGCGCCGCGCTCGGCGCGCTGGTCGGGAAGCTCGAGCCGCTGGTCGAGGTGTACCAGGCGCTCCTGAAGGCGCGCGCGCGCCGTGGCGCGCTCGAGTTCGACGCGCCGGAGGCGGGCTTCGTCTTCAGCAAAGAGCAACAGGTGCGTGCGATCGAGTTCAAGTCGCGCAACGAGGCGCACAAGCTGATCGAGGAGTGCATGGTGCTGGCCAACGTGGCGGTGGCCAAGGAGTTGAAGCGCCTGCACATGCCGGCGCTGTATCGCGTGCACCAGCCGCCCGAGCAGCGCAAGCTCGATAACCTCAAGGCCACGCTCCACGTGCTCGGCATCGAATTGCAGCTGCCCGAGGAGATCCGCACGCGCGATCTGGCCGGCATCGCCCCGCGCGTGCGTGATGGCGAGCTGCGGCCCTTCGTCGAGACGCTGGTGGTGCGCTCGCTCTCGCAGGCCGTCTACCAGCCCGGCAACATCGGCCATTTCGGCCTGGCGCTGCCGGACTACGCGCATTTCACCTCGCCGATCCGCCGCTACCCGGACCTGCTCGTGCACCGCGCGCTGCGCGCGGGCCTCGCTCTGGCGCCGCGCGAATCCAGCGCCGACCAAACCGCGCTCGAACCCATCGGCGCCGATCTTTCGCGGCTCGAGAAGCGCGCGGACGAGGCCGATCGCTATGTCGAATCCTTCCTCAAGTGCGTGTACCTGCGCGATCGCGTCGGCCAGAGCTTCGAAGGGCTGATCACCACCGTGGTCGAGTTCGGCTGCTTCGTGCAGTTGCTCGGCGTCGGCGCCGACGGGCTGCTGCACCTGACCGCGCTGCGCGATGACGACTATGCGATGACGCGCGATGGCGGCCAGTGGCAGGGGCGGCGCAGCGGGCGCAAGTTCGGCCCCGGCATGCGCGTGCGGGTCATGGTCACGGCGGTGAATCCGGTCGAGGGCATGATCGACCTGGAGCTGGCGGCCGAGTGACGGTGCGGGGCTGATGGCGAGCGAGAAGATCTACGGCCTGCACACGGTGCGCGCGCTGCTGGCGCGCACGCCCCGGCGCGTGCGGCGCCTGTACCTCCAGCAGGGCCGCACCGACCAGCGCGCCGCGGCCATCGAGATCCTGGCGCGCGAGGCGGGCCTCGCCATTGAGCGCGTCGAGGCGGGGCGCCTGCGCGGCTTCGTGGGCGAGGTCGCCCACCAGGGCGTGGTGGCCGAAGTCGACCCGCTCCCGCCGCTGTCCGAGGACGAGTTCTACACCCTGCTGGGCGCGGCACACGAGCCGCTGGTCCTGGCGCTCGATGGCGTACAGGACCCGCACAACCTCGGCGCCTGCCTGCGCACCGCCGATGCCTGCGGTGTGCTGGCCCTCATCGTGCCGCGCGATCGGGCGGCCACGCTCAACGCCACCGCGCGCAAGGTCGCGGCGGGCGCGGCCGAGACCACGCCGGTGGTGACCGTCACCAACCTCGCGCGCGCGCTGAAATTGATCCGCGAGGCGGGACTGTGGATCGTCGGCGCCGACGCGCTCGCCGCGCAGCGCGCCGACCAGGTGGACCTGACCGGCGGGCGCTGCCTGGTGCTGGGCGCGGAGGGTGCGGGGCTGCGGGAGTTGACCCGTCGGCACTGCGACTGGCTGGTGTCGCTGCCGAGCCTGGGTTCGGTCGAGAGCCTGAACGTCTCGGTGGCCACCGGGATGCTCCTTTATGAAGCGCTGCGCCAGCGTCAGGCTGTGCCTTCGACGGCAAGTTGTT
>JAGWPD010000089.1 GCA_028870705.1 Gammaproteobacteria bacterium | reverse complement strand
TGCCGCGCGGCGTCTGCACGTGGTAGGCGCCGACGTGCTGGGTGATGCCGCCGGCTTCGCCCGAGGCCACCTTGGTGGCGCGGATGAAATCGAGCAGCGAAGTCTTGCCGTGGTCGACGTGACCCATCACGGTCACCACCGGCGCGCGCGTCTCGAGCTGCAGTTCCTCGCCGGAAACCTGCAGGTCGGCCTCGATCTGCTCTTCCTTGACCGCAGTGGCGCTGTGGCCGAGCTCCTCGGAGACCAGGATCGCCGTATCCTGGTCGATCGGCTGGTTGATGGTGGCCATCACGCCCATGTTCATCAGCACCTTGATGACCTCATTGGCCTTGATCGCCAGCTTCTGCGCCAGGTCCGCGACGGTGATCGTCTCGCCGATCGCGACCTCGCGCTTGATCGGGGCGGTCGGTTTCTCGAAGCCGTGGCGCGGCTCGGCGTCGGCCACCGCCGTGCGTGCCTTCAGTCGCTTCTTTTTCTTGTGGCGGGCGCTGACATCGCCCGCGATGTGCAATTCCTGGCGTCGTCCGGCGCGGGCGCGATCCTCTTCGGTGGCGCGGCCTTCGGACTTGTCGCGTGGCGGCGTGGTCGCCGGCCGCGCCGGCTCCTCGCGCCTGGGCTCGGCCGTCGCGCGCCGCGCGCGCTCGGCTTCCTCCTGCGCGCGCAGCTCCGCCTGGCGCCGCGCCTCTTCCTGTGCGCGCGCCCGGGCCTGTTCTTCCTCGATCAGGCGGCGGTTCGCCGATTCCAGCGACTCGCGCTCGCGCCGCTCCGCCTCGGCTTTCGCGGCCACCGCCTGCTGCGCGGCCTCGACTTCGCGGCGCCTGGCGTCGGCCTGTTCCAGCGCGGCGCGGTTCTGTTCCTCGATCACGTCGCGCTTGACGTACGTGCGCTTGACGCGCACTTCGACATTGACGGTGCGTGCCCGCCCCTGCGTGCTCGCCAGCTTCAGTTCGCTCTGCGTCTTGCGCTTGAGCGTGATGCGCGCCGGCGCCGAACCTTCCGCCGCGGCACCGCTCCCGTGGCTGCGGCGCAGGTAAGTGAGCAGCTCGAGCTTCGCATCCTCGCTGATCGGGCCATCGGCGCCCGCGACCGCGATGCCGGCCTGGTCGAGCTGCGCCAGCAGCTTGTCGACCGGCACCTTGAGGGCCTCGGCGAATTGGCTGACGGTGACCTCAGCCATGGTTCTGGGCCCCGAACAGCGGCGCACGCGCCTTCATGATCAGGCTGCCGGCTTCCTCGGCCGACAACCCTTCGATATCGGCCAGGTCGTCGACCGCCTGGTCGGCCAGGTCCTCGCGCGAGCGCACGCCGCGCCGGGCCAGCGCCAGCGCCAGGTCCGGGCTCATACCCTCGAGCGTCAGCAGGTCGTCGGTCGGCATCGCCGCATCGAGCGATTCCTCGCTGGCAATCGCCTGTGTCAGCAGCACGTCGCGGGCGCGGTTGCGCAGCTCCTTGATGATGTCCTCGTCGAACTCCTCGATGCCCGCAAGTTCCGCGGCCGGCACGTAGGCCACTTCCTCGATGGTCGAGAAGCCTTCCTGCACCAGGATGCTGGCGACGTTCTCGTCGACGTCGAGCTGCTTCATGAACAGCGCGATCAGCGCCTTCGACTCCGCCTCGCTCTTGGTCTCGGCATCGGACTCGGTCATGACGTTCAGTTCCCAGCCGGTCAGCTGGCTGGCAAGGCGGATGTTCTGGCCGCCGCGGCCGATGGCCTGCGAGAGCTTGTCTTCCGCGACCGCAATATCCATGCCGTGCTTCTCCTCGTCGACCACGATCGACTGGACTTCGGCCGGCGACATCGCGTTGATCACGAACTGCGCGGGGTTCTCGTCGTAGGGAATGATGTCGACGCGCTCGCCGGCGATCTCGTTCGAGACCGCCTGCACGCGCGAACCGCGCATGCCGACGCAGGCGCCGACCGGATCGATGCGCGGATCGTTGCTCTTGACCGCGATTTTCGCCCTGATGCCCGGATCGCGGGCGGCGCCGAGGATCTGGATCATACCCTGGCCCACCTCCGGCACTTCCAGCTTGAACAGCTCGATCAGGAATTCCGGCGCGGTGCGCGTCAGGAACAGCTGCGGACCGCGTGGCTCGGCCCGCACCTCGCGCAGGAACGCCTTGACCCGGTCCTGCGGCTTCAGCTGCTCGCGCACGATCATGTCGCTGCGCGGCACGAAACCCTCGGCGTTGTTGCCGAGGTCCACGTACACGCCATTGCGGTCGATGCGCTTGACCACGCCGCTCACCAGCGTGCCGACGCGATCGGTGTACTGCTCGACCACCTGCGCACGCTCGGCCTCGCGCACCTTCTGCACGATCACCTGCTTGGCCTGCTGCGCGGCGATGCGCCCGAAGGCCGCCGATTCCATCGGCTGCTCGACATAGCCGCCCACCTTGGCGTCGGCATCGATGTCCACGCCGTCTTCGAAGCGCAGTTCCGCTTCAGGGTTCTCGATCTCGCGCGAATCGTCGGCGAATACCTTCCAGCGGCGGAACGTCTCGTACTCGCCGCTCTTGCGGTCGATCGCGACGCGCACGTCCCACAGCTCGCTGTGCTTGCGGCGCGCTGCGGCCGCGAGCGCGGCTTCGAGTGCCTCGAAGATGATTTCCTTGTCGACGCCCTTCTCATTGGAGACGGCATCCACGACCAGGAGGATTTCCTTGTTCATCGCTTCCTACCTTTGCCCGAAGCATCCGGCCATTCCGGAACCAGCCGCGCGCGAAATATGTCCGCATATGCCAACGGCAGCGGCGCGCCGTCGACGCTCAACTCAATGCCGGTCGCACCCACCTGCGCCAACCGGCCCGTAAACCGCCGCCGCCCGTCGCGCGGCGCCGCCAGCTCGACCTCGGCGCGCGCTCCGGCGAAGCGCGCGAAGTGCGCCGGCGTCCGCAGCACCCGGTCCAGCCCCGGCGTCGACACCTCGAGCCGGTAGGCACCCGGGATCGGATCGTGCACGTCAAGCAGCGCCGAGACCTCCCGGCTGACCTGCTCGCAATCCTCGATGCCGACGCCTTCGGGCCGGTCAATGTAGATCCGCAGCAGCCCCGAACCGTGGCCGGCCGACTGCTCCAGGTCGACGAGCTCATAGCCCAGGGTCCCCAGCAGCGGTTCCACCAGCCCGATCAGCTTTTCGCGCATGGGCGCCGCCATTCCGCACTCCGACTGCCAGGGCCCGATGCACAAGCCAAAAAAAAGGGCCAGCGGCCCACCAAAACGCAAAAAGCCCCAAGTGGGGCTTTAAAATCAAGCTCTTGGCCGCACAATCTGCGACTGCACGGAACCGCTTCTCAAGCCCGCTCCGGCCACCGGGGGCGGATTCTAGTGCTTTGGGGTCCCAGAATTCAACTGGTGGACGCCCCCGGCCGGCAAGGCCCGAAGGCCCTGCCGGCCGGAAGCCCCAGCGTCTAGGCCCAGTTCTTCAGGCGCATGATGATGTTTCGTACGATGATCTGGAGTGAGGCGCCGGCGACCAGCGTGCCCAGGTTGGCCAGGATCGTGCTCACATGGCCGCCGACCGCCGGAACGCCATCCAGCGTATTGCCCAGGAAATGCAGCGCCAGGGCGGTGACGATCACGCGCACGTGGTGCTCCGGCAGCACTGCGAAGGACGCGACCACGCCGCACAGCGCCAATATGACCGGGGCGTATGGCACGTTCACGAATGCGGCCACCACCGCCAGCAGCAGGCCTACGGCATAGACGATTTTCAGTACGCTCACTTCTTGTTCTCCTTTTTGCGAGAGGGTATCAATTGTTCTTGGTGATCTAGATCCCAACGCGCCCCGACCTGACCGGCAGGGGCGCGGGCCAAGTGTACGCTCCCTGACGGATTTTCATGAAATATTGGCTTCCCGGAACGTGTCCACACGCTGGCCGGATACCCCTGCCGCGAGTATCCGTGGCGATCGGCTGGCTCTTGCTTCTGACCGCCTGCGGGGGCGGCGGCGCCACGGATGGTCCGCCGCCGCTCCGGCCACCGCCGGCGGTCGATGTCAGTGACGTGGCCGCAAATGACCCCGGCAGCTCGCTGCCCGCCGGCTGGCAGCATGGCGCGTTCATGGAAATCTTCGTCCGCAGTTACCGGGACAGCAATGGCGATGGCAACGGCGACCTGCAGGGGCTGATTTCCGAGCTGCCGTACCTGCAAGCGCTCGGCGTCAAGGGCCTGTGGCTGATGCCGGTGACCGCCAGTTCCGACCATGATCACGGCTACGCGGTCGCCAACTACCGCGAAATCGAGCCGGACTACGGTTCGCTGGCTGACCTGGACCAGCTGGTGCGGCAGGCGCACGCGGCAGGCATCGGCGTGGTGATCGATTACGTGATGAACCACAGCTCGAACCTGAACCCGATCTTCGTGAATTCAGCCTATGCACCCACCAACGCCTACCGTGATTGGTATGTCTGGCAGGCGAGCGCGCCGGTCGGCTGGAACATCTTCGGCACCGACCCCTGGCACATGACGGCAAACGGCGCCTACTTCGGCGTGTTCGGCGCGACCATGCCGGACTGGAACCTGAACAACGCCGCAGTGGTCGGCTACCACCTGTCCAACCTGCGCTTCTGGCTCAACCGCGGCGTGGATGGCATCCGCTTCGACGCCGTCGGCAACCTGTTCGAGCTCGATGCCGGTCACTGGAGCGACGTGCCGCAGGACTACGCGCTGATGGGGCAGATGCGCGCGCTGCTCGACACCTACAGCCAGCGCTACATGGTCTGCGAAGCCCCTGGCGATCCGCAGGGCTTTGGCGCCAGCGGCGCCTGCGGCGCGGCCTTTGCCTTCGATCTCAGGGATGCGCTGCTTGGCGCGGCGCGCAATGATCCGGCGAGCATCGCCACGGTGGCGGGCTACTTCCTCAGTGCCCCGGCGGGCATGGCGCCGATCCTGGCCAATCACGATTCTTTTGCAGGCGATCGCATCTGGAGCCAGCTCAACGGCAATATCCCGGAATACGAACTCGCGGCCGCCAGCTACCTGCTGGCGCCTGGCACGCCGTTCATCTACTACGGTGAGGAAGTCGGCATGGCCGATGCCGCCTCGCTCAGCGGCGACGCCAGGCTGCGCACGCCGATGAGCTGGACGGGCGATGCGCGCACGGCCGGCTTCACGACCGGCACGCCCTATCGCGCGCCGTCGGCGAACGTCGCGACGCAGAACGTCGCCGCGGAAGAGGCGGATCCGGCCTCGCTCCTCAATTTCTACCGCGCGATGCTGGCGCTGCGCAATACCCGTCATTCGATCCGCGATGGGTCATACGTGCTGCCCCAGGTCGCCGGCAGCGTCATGAGCTACCAGCGGCAAAGCGCGGGCGAGACTACGCTCGTGATGATCAATTACGGCACGATCTCCGCCAGCACCACGGTCAGCGGGCTGGCGGCCACGGCCACGCTGCATGCGCTGTACCCCGCCACCGGCGTCGCCAATGTGACCGCGGATGCCGGGGGCATGGCCACCGTCGTTGCAGGTCCGCAGAGCGTACTGGTCTTCGACGTATCGCCGCCGCGCTGAGGCTGGTCAGCCCCGGCTGCGGGCGTAGAATCAGGCCGATACATGCGCTCCTCGATCCTGTCCCCGTGCCTGGTCGCCGCAGCGCTGGTCGCGGCCGCGGCGGTCCATCCGGCGGTGGCTGCCGTCAGCGTGATTACAGGGCCCACGCCGATCCCGCTGGGTGCGGCCCGCGCCGCGGGCGATATCACTGTGGTCAACGAGAAGCTGGCGTTCGCCATTGCCGTGCAGTCCGTGGTGCCCTACGGAGTGCCGCGCGGTGCGCTGGTCGACCTGGCTCCGGTGAGCAACGGCACGATCCAGCGCGATCGCGTCGTGTATGCAGACTTCATACCGAACGACTGGTCCGCATGGCCGAACACCTACCAGCAGGTCGACATCCTCGAGCGGGGCCCGGATCGGGCGGTGATCCGCAGCGTGCGCGACTGGGGAGCCGTGACCATCACGACGACCTACACGCTCGAAGCCGGGGCCGATCACATCGTGCTCAGCACCACGATGCGCAATGGCGGCGCGCAAACCCTCGCCAACCTGCTCTCGGGCTTCACGCTGTGGCCGAACAGCGGCTATCGCTTCGGCGTTCCGGGCCTGTCCTCGCTGGAGCACGGGCCGGCCACCGGCGCGCTGGCCGATCGGACCGTCGCCTACGACGCCGACTGGATGATTGCGCTGCACGCGCCCTATCTTACGGACCTGGCGCACGCCTCGCTCGATCTGTACCAACGGCACGACCTGGCGCCCGGTGCAAGCCGCAGCTTCGACGCCTGGCTGCAGGTCGGTGCGAGCGGCGACCTGGCGCCGGTGGTGGCCGCGGAAATTTTGCGCCAGCGTCTGCCCGCGGGCCTGGTGCGCGGCAGCGTTGCCGGGCGTGACGGGCGGGCCATCGGACAACCCGTTGTCGTGGTCGAGAAAGCCGGCCAACCGTACGCATGGGTGCTGGGCGCCAACGGCCGCTACTCGATCCGTCTGCCGGCCGGCAATTACACGCTGTACGCCACTGCCCGGAGCCATTCGCAGTCTGCGGCCGTTGCGCTCGCGGTTGCGGCTGGCAGCGAACAGACGCGCGACTTTGTCGGCCTGGATGCGCCGGGCCACCTGCGCTTCGACGTGCGTGGTGCCGCCGATGGCCAGCCACTCGATGCGCGCATTGCGATCAGCCGCGGACAGCAGCCACTGGTGGAATTCCTCGGCCGGCGCACGTTCTTCACCGAACTCGAGCCGCGCGGCCGACTCGATCTCGACATCGCACCGGGCGCCTACGCGTTCGAAGTCAGCTCCGGTGGCGGCTTCACGACTCCCGCGTCAACAGTGGCGTTGCGGGTCGAACCCGGAAAGACGCGCCGGGTTCGGGTCGCGCTGCGACGCCGTTTCGATCCGGCGAGGCTCGGCTGGTATGCGGCCGACCTCCATCATCACGCCGACCAGGCGGAAGCGGTGACGCCGCCGGCCGACCTCGCGCGCTCGCAACTGGCGGCCGGCCTCGACCTGTTGTTTGTCAGCGACCATGATTCACTGGTCAACCTGCCACCGCTCCAGCGCATCGCGGAGCAACGCGGTATCGCCTTCATCCCGGGCATCGAACTGTCGCCCTCGTGGGGTCATTTCAATGCTTACCCGATCGATGCGGGCAAGAGCCTGGCGATCGATCCCGGCACCGCAACGGTCGATGCGCTCTTTGCCGAGGCGCGCCGCCTTGGCGCCTCGGTCGTGCAGGTCAATCACCCCCTGATCAGCTACGGGTATTTCACCAGCCTGGCGGCCGGACAGGCGCCGGGCGGATTCAACCCGGCCTTCGACCTGGTCGAGATCAATGCCACCGAATCGGCAACCGACCGCGCGGTGTTCGAACGCATGTGGCAATTCTGGAACGAGGGGCAACGCTACTACCTTGCCGGCGGTACGGACACGCACGACGTCTGGAACCTGCGCTCGGGCCGCTTGCGCACCTATGCGCACCCGGCCGGCGCACTGACGACGGCCAGCTACGTCGCGGCGTTGCGCGCGGGCCACGCGTACGTGAGCTACGGACCGCTCATCTATCCCGACGTCTGCTTTGGCGATACCCTGACCGTTCCCGCCGGCCGGGAGTTCCACCTCGGCTTTGCGCTCGAATCGCTGCCGGGCGTAAAAAGCGTCGACCTGATCGGCAATGGCGAGGACGTGGCGCGACGCGACTACGGGCGCGGTCCCGGCAACGGCCCGCAGCGAACGCGGGCCGACTTCAGGCTGCGCGCCGACCGTGCCGGCTGGTATGCGCTGGTGGTCGAGGATACGCAGGGGCACCGGGCCTACACCGACCCGGTCTGGGTGGAACTGGCGCCCGCGCGCTGAAGCTCACTACACAGCGGGCGCTGGCGGGATGAGCACGAGATTTCCCACATGCCGCTTCTCGAGAAACTGCCGCTGCGCTTCCGCAATGCGCTCCAGCGCGAAGGTTCCGGCCAGCAGCGGTTTGAATTCGCCGCGCTCGATATAGCTGACCAGGTCGGGGAACACGGCCTCGTCCCACGTGGTGGCACCGATCAACCGGCGGTCTCGCAGGTACAGCGTACGCAGGTCGAAGCTGACCTGCGGTCCGGCAATCGCACCCGAGACGACGTAACGCCCGCCTCGCCGCAGCGTTCGCAGCTGGTTTGCCAAGGCCGGCCCGCCCACGCAGTCGATCACCACGTCGATGCTCTCTTCGCCCAAGGTGGCGAGCGGATCGGCGTCGCGGTCGATCAGCCGCTCGACGCCAAGGCTCCGCAGCGGCTCGTGCTTGGCGGCCGCGGCGATTGCGATCACGCTCGCCGCACGGCGCATCGCCAGCTGCACGGCCGCGGAGCCCACGCCGCCCGAGGCTCCGGTGACCAGCACACGCTCGCCGCGGGCGAGCTCCGCCCGGCGCAACATGTTCTCGGCAGTGCCATAGGCGCACGGCACGGTCGCGAGCTGCGCATCGCTCCAGCCGCATTCGAGCGGAAAGACCTCGATCGCGGGCACCTTCACGAACTGGGCGAAGCCGCCGTCCAGATCTGAACCCAGCCAGGCGCGCTCGAACGGGTTCGCGCCGGGCACGTGCATGCACGGGCGCACGAGTGAACGCCGCCCGAGCAATGCCGCATCGACGCCGGCCCCGAGCGCGACCACCTGTCCGCAACAGTCGGTGCCCTGGATGAGTGGAAAGCGCGTCACGCCGCTCCAGCCGCTGCCGTTGCGCGCCGCGATGCCCTGAGCGTCTGCGCTCGCGGCCTCCGCCGTGCCCGTCGTGACCTCGCTGGAATACCAGCCCAGGCGCGTATTGATTTCCGTGTTGTTCACACCCGCCGCCAGCACCCGCAACAACACTTCGCCGGCCGCCGGCTGGGGGATCGGCACTGCGCGCAGCTCGAGCTTGTCGTAGCCGCCGTGCCCGGTGGTGACGATCGCCTGCATCATGGGGCGCGATTTGGCTTCACTCGAGCTCCCGCAGCGCCTCTGCGACTTCCCGCGGCGAAAGCGGGAGGAAGTGGGCGGGGGTGTTACGGATCGCCTGCTGTCCCGCCGGGCTCAATGCGTAACGCAGGAACGCCCGCAGCAGCGGTTGCAACGGTTGCCCGGGGCGGCGGTCGAATCCGAGGTAGAGGTCGCGGCTGAGCGGATAGGTCCCAGCGGCCACCGCTTCCACGCTGCCCGCGACGAACGGACCGGCGGCGGTCTCGGCGAGCGCGAGCGACTTTACGCCGGCGCGCGCAAAGGCAAATCCGCTATAGCCGATGCCCAGCTGGTCCGAGGCGACATGACGTACGATCGCCTGGAGCGCGCTCTCGCCAGGAGCGTCCCGCTGCTCCTCGAGGTCCGCGCGAAACGGCGCACCGAGCAGCACCCGCTGCTGCAGGAAGTTCACGATGCCGGGCGGATTGCCGGTATTTCGCACGTGCAGCATGCCATACACATGAATCGGCCGGTCCCGCCAGCGGCCGCGCAGGCCGAGTTCCCCCCAATGTCGCAGGGTTGGGCCGGCGCCGCGCCGGGGCGCAGCGGACAGGAGGGCGTCCAGCTGCGTGAGCGTGAGTTGCTGCAGCGGATTGTCCGCGTTTACGAAGACCGCGAGCGCGTGGGTGCCTCCGCGCGTGGCAAAACTGCCGCGAGCGACACGCAGCAGGCTCAGTTCATACCCGTGCTGCCCGCGGAAGGCCGCGAACTCCGCTGGAAAGGGTTCGCGTACGAATGTTGCAACGTCCGCTTCGCCCGCAAGGAGTGCGGCAAAGCCATCCGCTGAGAGGCGGACATCGCTGCGCGCCTCGACGCTCGCGCCCGGGTGCAGGCCGCTGAAGCCCTGCGCCCAGGTGCGCACCAACGGCAGCATTGTGTCGCCGCCGGCACAGCGCACCACTCCGGCGACATCGGCCTCGGCGGCGGTTGCGACGAGCATCGCCGCGATCCAGGCGAACGGGAGCCGCATCGCCAACCCCTAATCAAGCTTCGCCAGCTCCTCGCGCACCACCTCGGGCGTCAGGGGAATGTACACCCGCTCGTTCGCGACGACCTGCTGGCCCTCGCGGCTCAGTACCGCCTTGAGGAACTCCCTCACTTTAGGGGTGAGCGGCTGACCGGGTTTGCGGTTGACGTAGATATAAACGTAGCGGCTCAATGGATAGCGGTGCGTGTAGACGTTCTGGAGCGTCGGCGCGACGAACGGCTCGCCGGCCTTCTCGGCGAGCGGCACCACCCTCACGTTGGGCGTGAGGTTCGCGAGCAGTGCGTAGGTGATGCCGCCCGGATGCTTCGCCATGTCTTCCGCGGCGACATTGAAGGCGTGCGTGAACCCGCGGCCCTTCACGAACTCGATGTCGCCCTTGTAGTCCCCCATCTGCATGACGCGGATCCTGAAAAACCACTCGATGCCGTTCGGTGCCTTCAGCCCGTACTTGTGAATGGGGCGGTTCGCCCACGCGCCCGTGAGGCCGAGATCACCCCACGTCTTCACATCCGCATGGCCGAGCTTGCGCGTGCTCGAGTAGATGGCATCGAGTTCGGGGAATGTCAGGCCCTTGATCGGGTTGTCCTTGTCCACGAAGATCACTGAGGTCGCGGTCTTGCCGAGCGAACCGAGGCTCCCGGTCGCGACCCGAACGCGGAACGGCGGGTAGCCGAACTTGTCGATGAACGCCTGCTCCTCGGCGGGCAGCATCTCGCGGCCGATCGGCGCGAGGTCCGCGCCATTGATGAGCCCCGGCGCGCCCGCTCCGGAAGCCCGCAGGTCGAGTGTGACACTGAGCCTGGGATAGGCTTTGCGCATGAGCTTCGCCCAGCCGAGCGTGATCTCATCCATCACGTCCGCGCCGACCACCGTCAGCTGCTCCTCGGGCACGACCGTGACTGCGGCCGGTTTCCAGCTCGGGATTCCCGGGTCCACCTTGAGATGGTGCTCCGGAGCGGCGTATTTCAGGGCGAGCGCGGGCGGGCTCGCAACGAGCAGGAGGACGGTCGCAACGGCGCAGGACCACAGGCCAGAAGTGCGCCACGTCGGCTGGTTGATACGGTTCATCGGGCACCTATCGGGTTGAGGAATCCGGGGAATTGGTGGCAGCGGTCGGATCTGCACCGAGCTGGGCGGCGCGCAACGGCAGGAAAATGCCCTGCTCGGCGACGATGCGCTGTCCGTCGCGGCTGCGAATGAAGCGCAGCAGCTCTTCGATCGCAGGATTCAGCGGCCGGTCGGGCGCACGGTTGACGTTGAAATACGCGAGGCGGGAGAGCGGGTAGCTGCCGCGCGCGACGTTCTCATAGCTGGGCGCCTGGTAGTCCGCGCCGGGCTGCGCGCGCAGCGCCAGTACGCGGACCGGCGCGTCGAGGTAAGCGACGCCCGTGTAGCCGATGCCGTAGCGGTCGCCCGCGACCCGTGCCGCGAGCGGGTAAACCATCTCCGAATAGCGGATGTCTGGCCGCCACTCGCCTCGCAACCCATCGCGACTGAGGATCCGCTGGCGAATGAACTCCTCGAAGCCGTTCCACGGGCGGATTCCGTAAGCGTGGATCGGCTTGTCGGCCCACTCGCCCCCGAGTCCCAGCTGGCCCCACGTGGTTATCGGCGCGCCGCCGCGGTGTCGCGTGCTCGAATAGATCGCGTCGAGCTGCGCGAATGTGAGAGCGGTGAGCGGATTGTCCGGGTGGACCATGAACACCATCGCATCGAGGAAGCCGAAGTGCCGGTAGGTGCCGCCGGAAATCGGCACGCTGAGCGGCGGATAGCCGAAGCGCGCCTGAAACCCGGTGATGTCGTCGGGCTTGAGCTCGCGCGAGACGAACACGAAGTCGATGCTGCCCTTGACCAGCTCTTTTGCACCGAGACTGCCCGCGTATGGGGGCGGCACATCGATCGTCACTCGTGGGTAAATCCTGGAGAATTCCCGGCACCAGTTGCGCGCCAGCCCGGCAAGCACATCGGAGGCCGCCGCCGTGAAGTGGCCAGCAATGCGGACATCGCTCCGGGGCACATATTTCGGCAGCGCCGGATCGAGCGTCGGCTGCAGCAGTTCCGCCGTCGGCAGATCGCGCCCGACGCGCTTGCCGCGCTCCTTCTCGGCGTCGCTCTGCGGTGGGTTCGTCCGGGCTGCCGGCTGCGGCCAGTCGACCATCGGTGGCGCCACTGGCTCGCCCGCCAGCGCCGCGACCGCAGCCACGCACGCAATCCCCCACGAAATAGCCATAACCGCCTGGCGCATCGTCGTGGTCTCCTCAAAGCGCCGGAATTTGCGCTGACATCGTGACGCTACGCGCTGCAGCCAGCGCCCGGGGATCGCCACGCGTCGGCTGGTTCGTGCGCGGTACTGCCATCATGGTGTCGGCAACGGGAGTTCATGGGCGGCGGCCTGCAGCTTAGACTCCGATTCTGAAATTAGTCTGAATGCCACCGCAGTCCCATCGAGGTCCTGCAGTTGCTCGCGCGCCAGCGCGGCGGATAGGGGCAGATAGCCATCGCGCGCACGTACCTGGCTTTGGCCGTCACGGCTCAATACAAAACGGAGAAATTCCCGGACCTTCGGCTCCATCGGCCCCGCCCCCCGGCGGTTGACGTAGGCAAATATGGCACGCGACAGTGGATATCGGCGTGCGATGAGGCTGCGGGCAGTGGCCTGGTAATATGATCCGCCCGGCTTCGAGCCGAGGGCAATGGGTCTCACGCCCGCTTCACTGGCCGGCAAGCTGGTTAGCGCAATCCCGTAGCGATCGCGCGCCAGCGCGCCAAGTATCTGCGCACGGCTCGTGACCACTGAGCCGTCTGAATTCCTGCGGTCCTTGAATTCCGTCAGGTTATCCCAATTGAGCAGCCGGCCGTCATCCAGGACTTCGTGGCGGAAGAATCTGCCGGTGCCGCTTTCCGTGTCAACTGAATAGATGTGGATCGCCTGATTCGCCCACTCGCCGCGCAGCCCCAGTTGATCCCAGCGGCGGATGGCGGCCGTGCGCGAGCGCGAATCATCGTTGAATATCGCCGCGAGTTGCGCCAGCGCGAGCTGCGCCAGCGGGTTGCTCTGGTGCACGAACACGACCAGAGCCGGCGACCTTCCGGCCCGATCCAGGCTTCCGCACAGTATCTGCAGAGCCAAGGGGCGGTAACCGTAGATCCATTCGAAGGCCTTGGTTTCGCTGTCCGTACTCGCGCGGCCGAGCACGGCAAGATCCGCCCTGCCCGTGTAGAGCCCCGCCATGCCGATGTCGCTGCCCGTCATGTGCAGTTGCAACTTTGCCTGCGGCTGCCAGCGCCGAAATGCCACACCCCATCGCTGCACCAGCGCCCTCATCTGCGCATTGCCCCAGACCCGGATGGTTCCCGATACCGACTGAGTCGGTCGATAGTGGAGCGCGGACAGGTCTTCAGCGGCAACGCACAACGCTGCGTACGACGTCAGCACTGCGCATGCCAGGGCACTCGCCACTCGAGTCACTTCAGTAACTCCAGCTGGGCGCGGATCGCATCCTCGCCGAGCGGCAGATACCCGCTAGCATTCATGAGCGCCTGTTGTCCCTCACGGCTGAGCAGGAAGCGGAGAAACTCCCGCAGCCCGGGATCGATGGCTCGGCCGGGAGGGCGATCGATGCAGGCCGGAACAATGCGCGTCAGTGGATAGCGTTGCGCGATCAGATTCCCCGGCGTGGCATCGTAGTACGGTCCAGCCTCCGCATTTGCCAGCGCGAGCGCCTTGACATGCGGATTGGCAAATCGCACGTTCGATATGGCGATCCCGTAGCGATCCTGAGCCAACGCATCGAGAATCTGCTGCCCACGGTCATAGACCGAGCCATCGGTGCGGTTGATAGTCCCGAACTCCATGATGTCCGGATTCCAGCGGTGGCTGCCGTTCAGCACCGCCGCCCGGAAGAACAGCGCAAAGTCCTCATCCACCTTCCAGCCATAGGGCTGAATGCGCCGATCGGCCCATGCGCCGCCGAGGCCAAGTTCGCCCCAGACACGGATGTTGTGGGAGCTGCGGGTGTGCTCGGTGCCAAAGATGGCCTCCAGCTGCGCCACGGTCAGGCGATTGATCGGATTGTCGCGGTTGACGAAAATCATGTGGGCATAGTCGAAATAGTTCTCCTCGAGGCTGCCGGTTGCTATTTGCACACAGGTCGGCGAGTAATGTTTTGCGCGGGTGAATGCGGCGGCTGCATCGGCGCCGATTTCCTCACCGAGAATCGCGAGATCGCCGGCGCCCGTATAAAGCGCACCGATGGCCGAAGCCGTGCCATGCAGCCGATTGTCGATATGCACCGCGGGTTGATTGCGGCTGAAGGCCCGGCTCCACTGGCCTACCAGAGCCCCCATGAAATTGTGCTTCGGACTGCCATGCCCCCAAAGACGGATGGTGCCCGCGACCTGCTGCCGGGGCGCATACAGGGGCAATGAGTCCACGAAGAGGATCGAAGCCTGCCGCCCGGGAGTCGCTGGCGTGCGAAGCGCTGGTGGCCCGATCCCGGTCGGGCTTGCGGGAATCGTTGCGCACCACAGGCAGAGAGAGCAGACCTGCGCCAATCTCCGCGTCGTCATCTTCAACAACCCGCCAACCAGCGTTTCACGGCCGTAGCGCCTGAAGCCCAAGCCGGCGTCGTTGCTCGCGCACAGTGGCAGCGTTCAAAGGCAGGTAATTGCCGGCGGCCTCGACGGCCGCCTGGCCCTCCTGGCTCAGCACATAGAGCAGGAACTCTTTGAGCTTCGGGTCGAGCGGCGCCCCTGGAGCGCGATTCAAATAGATATAGATGCTGCGCGACAGGGGATAGCGCCGATCCTGGAAGCTCTGCGGGCTCGGCGCAACGAACGGGGCATCGTTGCTGCGCGACAGCGGCAGTGCGCGGATTCCAGCCAACCCGTGCGCCTGCGGCAGCACGCCGATCGCAATGCCATAACGATCCCGCGACAGCTCGGTGGCGAGCATCGAGTGCAGCCCGCCGCGCATGGCCGCGTCATCGGTGGCCAGCATCTTGGTGCCACTCTCGACATACTCACGATAGTTGGAGTTCCACTTATCGCTCCCGGCCAGCACCTGGAGCTGGAAGAAGTTGCTCATGCCCGATGGCGCGTAACCATAGGTCTGAATTGGCTTATCGGCCCAATCACCCTCGAGGCCGAGTTGTCCCCAGCGACGAATCTCTGCGCCGGGCGCGACGGCCAGGCTGACATTCCACGCCGCGCGGTCGAACGCGCCCGTGCGTGCTGCGCCAAATATGCCGGCCAGCTGCGGGAGCGTGAGCCCCGCGAGCGGATTGTCCCTGTGAACGAAGATCACGAGCCCGTCGGCCATGCCCTCCTTGTCATAGGCGCCGCCCGCGACCGTGACGGCCTCGGGTGGATGGCCAAAAGCGGCGGCGAACCACTGCTGCTCCAGCCAGGTCGGCTCGCGCGCCTGCGGCGCCAGATCAGCCGCGCCGCTGACCAACCCCGCAATGCCCGCGTCGCTGCTCACGTAGCGGTTGTCGAACTGCAGCGCGGGCTGATGGGCACGAAAGCCCCGCTCCCAGATCGGCAGCATGCCATTGAGGTCGGAGCCAAAAATGCGCAGCGTCCCCGTCAGCTGCCGGACCGCCTGGTAGTGCGGCAGCGACCGCAGGTCGAACCCGGCGCACGGCTGCGGCATGAGTGCGGCGCTCAGCAGGACGAGCGTGAGAACAGCCGCACCCATGAACCGGCAGCCTTCCAGAGCGCCTGGCCTCAGAGTCTGGCGCGCAGATACAGCTCGGCAGTGCGCGGCAAGCCCGCATCCACGCTCACCATGCCGGAGACGATCTTGCCGTCCTGGTAGTAGCGGTTGTCGAACAGGTTGTTGACCTTCAACGTCAGGTCGAAATGAGCCCCAAAGTTCTTGTAGAAAGCCAGATCGAACACCTGGTAGGCCGGCAGGTTGAACTCGCTCGGCTGCGTCGCGGTGCCGGTCATCGCCACCCGGGAACTCACGTAGGAATACCCGAGGCCGGCGCCATAGCCCTGCAGCGTGCCATCGAGGAAGTCATACCGCGACCACAGGTGCGCGGCGTTGAACGGCGAATTTGGCAGCAGGTTGCCGACCAACGGACCAGTCGAGGTGCTCTCGGTGACGCGCGCATCGGTGTAGGCGTAGCCGGCGATCAAGGTCCACTGATCGATCGGCTTCGCGTCCAGCTCGAGCTCGGCGCCTTTGGAGCGCGCTGCACCGACCTGGATACTGCAGCCGCCGCTCGGGCACAGTGCGTCGGTACCGCCGGGATAGGGAGCCAGAACGTTCTTCTGGTTGATCGTGAACAGAGCCGCCGTGAGATCGATCCGGCCGTTCAGGAAATTGGCCTTGGCGCCCACTTCGCCGCCCACGCCTTTTGTCGGTTCGAACGTCGGCGAAGTGCTCAGGCCCTGGGTGCTCGGATCGACCGGCGTGTAGGAAGTGCTGTAGCTCGCATAGTACGACCACTGCTTGCTCGGCTGGAAGATCAGGCCGACCTGGGGCATGACCGTGCTGAGGGTCTGCGCGGACGGGGGCGCGGACACGTACCGATTGTTGTAAGCGGTGAGTTTGTCACGCGAGTAGCGCAGACCCGCCATCAGCTTCCAGCTCTTCGTCAACGTCGCGAGATCCGAGAGGTACGCTCCCTGGGTCTCCGAGACGATGTAGTTGTTGGCCAGCGAGCCGGGCCCGAACGCACTGACCGGCGGGATGGCACTGAAATCCGGGTTGATGACCGCGATCGTGTACTGATTGGTGCCGATGTTGCACGACGCGTTGGCCTTCGGCTGTCCCGGGGAGTTGATGGCACAGAACTTCGTGCGCCGGAAATCATCGATCTCCTTGCCGTAGTTCAGGCCCACGATCATGCGATGGCTGACGCCGCCGGTGTTGAACGGCAGCACCAGATTGGTGTCGGCGAAGTTGTACGTGCGCTGGTTCGACTGACCGCGGGCCCGCAGATCGAGGAGCGTCGGAACCTTGGTGTCGAACCGCGTGACATCGAACGCGTAGGCGTAGTCATGGTGATCCACACTGCGCACGCTGCCGTTCCAGACCACGCCGCCGCCGAAGGCGTGCTTGAGAAAGAGACTTGCGCTGGTGCCGCGCTCGTCGCGGGTGCTGCCCCGCGGCGCATAGCTGGTCTGTATCGGCGGAAGCTGGGCGACCGTCGCGCCCGGCGCTGGCGGCTTGGTCCAGGGCGCGAGTAGCGCAACATTCTCATAGTCGGCGCGCGATGAACGGTACTCGAACTGCGCCGTCGCCGTCGTGGCCTCGCCAAGTTTCACCGTCAGGCTCGGCGCCAGATACTGGCCGCGTTCATAGGAAAACTCATGGAACCGGTCATCATCGCTGAGCTGCCCGACCACGCGATACAGCACGCGACCGCTGCTGCCCAGCGGCCCGGTCGAATCGAGAGAGACATCAGCGCCGTGCACGCGGGAGAGGTCGCTGGCGTTTTCCGTGCCACGCACTTCCAGTTCGTTGAAGGGCGTTGCCTGTGGCTTCTTGGTGATGACGTTGACGAAGCCGCCAGGCTGCGCCTGGCCGTAGAGCAATGAAGCGGCGCCCTTCACGAGTTCGATGTGCTCGGTGCCGATGGTCGGCGGCGAACCAAAGCGCACCGACAGGCCCGGCAGGCCGTCGGTCAGGAACGTGTTGCGATCCGAATCGATGGTCGAGAACCCGCGAATGGTCAGGTCATAGCCCGTGATGCCGCCTTTTTGGAGACCGGTCATGTAGCGATAGAGGTCGGCGACCTCCAGCGTCTCGATCGACTTCATGAAGCTTCCCGTGTAGCTCTCGATCGAGAGCGGCGTATCACGCACCGGAATGCCCATCTTCATGGAGTCATTCGCGCCTTGCTCCTTGAAAGCTGCGGTGATCACCACCTCTTCGACCGTATCTGCCGCTGCTTTCCCGGGCGGCGTCTGCGCCTGCAGTGCGCCACCGTGCACCAGAGCCGCGGCCACCGCAATCGCTATCAGAATCTTTGTCCTGCTCATCGTCTCGCCCCCTCCCTGTTCGCACCCACTCACGACCGCGAGCGCTCAATGGGCGCGCTCCGCAGCCGCATCAATCCAGTTGCCTCAGCTGCTCACGCGCGAGTTCGGCCGTCAACGGCAAGTACTTGCCGGCCCGCTGCAGCGCGGCCTGGCCCTCCTGACTCAGGATATAGCGCAGGAATTCCTGCAGCTTCGGGTCGAGTGCCTTGCCCGGCGCACGATTGAAATAGATGTAGATGCTGCGCGACAGCGGATAGCTGTGATCCTGGAAGCTCTGCGGGCTCGGCACCACGTACGGACCGGCGGCATTGGCCGCCAGCGCCAGGGCTTTGATCCCGGTGGCTCCACGCGCCTGCGGCAGGACGCTCCAGGCAATGCCGTAGCGATCATGCGCGAGCTCATCAGCGAGCATGTGGTGCAGTCCGCCCCGCATCGTCTTGTCATCAGCGCCGATCATCTTCGAGCCGGTCTCGACGTACTGACGGTAATTCGGATTCCATTTGTCGCTGCCTTTGAGCACCCGCAGCTGAAAGTAATTGGCGGTGCCCGAGGGCGCGTGACCGTAGGTGTGGATCTCCTGCCCGGCCCATTCGCCGACCAGGCCGAGCTGACCCCAGGTGCGCAGATTCTGCTCGACGCCGCGCGCGTTCGGCAGCGTCCATTTGAAGCCATCGAAGCTACCCGTGCGCTCGGCACCGAAGATGCCATCGAGCTGTTGCACCGTGAGCCTGGAAAGCGGATTGTCCTTGTTGACGAACACGACCAGGCCGTCTGCCATGCCTTCGACGTCAAAAGCGCCGGTCGCCACGGTGACCGCGCTTGCAGCGTAGCCGAAGGTCTCGAAGAACATCAGATGCTCGATCAACGTTTGCTCTCGGCCCTGAGGGCCCAGGTCGGAGACGCCGCTGACCAGACCGGCAATCGCAGCGTCGCCGCTCGGATATTTGTCATCGAAGCTGACGCCCGGTTGGAAGCTGCGAAAGCCCTGCTCCCAGGTGTCCATCATGCCGCCGAGCGAGTAGCCGAAGTTGCGGATGGTTCCTGTCACCTGATGGGTCGGCTGATAATGTGGCAGCGCTGACAGATCGAACGCCTCGGCGACGGCGCCCTGCGCAACGAGCCCCAGGCAGGCAAGTCCTACTCGTGGCCACACCCTCGCCGCTGCCAACGGCCTGCGCCGCATCGAATCCCCCCGCTTCTGTCGTCGGCCGAAACCGAGCCACTCCCCAGAGTGCCGGGTCACTTTGCGCGTGCAAGCTGAAACGAACCTGAAGCCTGGCCGCTTGGCTCCTGGCTGCCTCATAAGACACGCAGCACTGGTCCCGGGCCATGACGGTTTACGAACGGATCGAGGCGGGCGTGCGCTGCCGATCCAGCTTGGCGAGTTCGCGCGTGGCGGCGGCGGCGCTGAGCGGGATGTAGCCCAGCGTCCCGGCGGCGATAGCCTGCTGTCCTTCGCAGGAAAGGATGAAACGTGTCAGCTCCTGAGCAAGGGGATCGAGGCGCCCGGCGCCGTCCCGCGCGAGGTAGATCAGCAGCGCGCGGTCCAGGGGGTAGCGCTCGGCGCGCAGGTTCGCCACCGTACCCGCGAAGGCCGGCCCACCCACGTGTTCCGACAAGGGCAATGCGCGCACCTGCGCCGTGGCATGGTTGAGATTGGCGAAGGCGATGCCGAAGGGCTCCTGCTGCAAGGCCGCGATAACCTCGCGGGATTGTCGATGGCCGATGAAATTGTCTGCAAAAGGTGCGCCGCCGAATTTGTGCAGGCGCAGCAGCGTGCCGATGGCCGTGCCCTCCCCCAGGCCGTGCGGACGGATCGGCGCGTGAGTCCAGCGCGCGTGGAGTCCGAGCGCGCCCCATTCGGTTACCGGATCGGGTACCGCTGCGAACACACGGCGCGCCATCTCCAGGCTCAGTGCGGCTAACGGGTTGCCCCGATGCACGTAAATGCCCGTGGGCGATGACTTCGCCAGTGGATTCAGCGAATCGTGCGCCACGCGTATCATGAGCGGATCGCCGCCGCGCGCCGTTCGATACGCCGCCTGCTCGGCCGGCAGGAACTCGGCCCCCATCGGCGCGAGTAGCGAGCGCCCTGCCAATAGGGCGTCCGGGGCGGTTTTCGTGCCCTTCAGAACGAGATCGAAAGCAATGTCTGGGTGGTAAACCGAGAACAACGCGCACAGACTCGCCAGCATCTGCGCCATGTCGTTGTAGCCGACGATGCGAATTTTGCCTTCGGCCGTCAGATATCCCGCGCTCCGGGGGCGCTCGACCGTGCGCGGTCCGTACACCGGCAGGCCGAACCTGCATGCCGCAGCGGCGCGCACCATCCCGGGCGCGCCCGCTTGCAGCGCAGCGCAAGCCGCGGCGTAAGCGAATTGCCGTCGATTCATTGCCTCAAGGCCGCGGCAGTCGCCCTCAATCCAGTTTCGCGAGCTGTTCGCGGATGTAATCGGCCGGCAGCGGCGCATAGACGCCCGCCTTGTCAATGATTTCCTGCCCCTCACGACTCAATACGAAGCGCAGGAATTCGCGCACTTTGGGATCGAGCGGCCGGCCCGGCGCGCGATTCACGTAGATGTAGGCGTCGCGCACCAGCGGGTAGCTGCGGTTCTTGACATTGTCAGGGGTCAGCGCAACGGCCGGACTTCCGCGCGTGGCGGACAGTGCGATGACCTTGACGCCAGCAAAGCTCCGGCACCTGCTGCCATCCACCGGTGTCACGCAGCTCCCGTTCACGTGCATCAGCGCCCCCCAGCCAATGGCATATTTGTCAGCGCTGATGGCTTCCATCATGCGTTCGCTGACGACCGCTCGGCCGTTGGCATCGCCGGTGGCTTCCTTCTCTTCGACGTATTCCCGGTAGTTGGGATTCCACTTGTCGGACCAGTGCAGGACCTTGCGTTGGAAATTCACCTCGAATCCCGGCGCTACGTACCCGTAGGTCCGGATCTCCTTGTTCGCCCAAGCGCCAGCGAGGCCGAGCTGACCCCATTTGCGGATATCGCGTTCCGCTCCCCGGGCGTACTTGGCCGTATACAGCAGGTTGTGATTCGCATCCTGGCCGATCTCCCAGCCGCCAGTGCGCTCGGAGCCGAAAATGCCGTCCAATTGCTCCATCGACAAGCTGGCGATCGGGTTGTCCTTGTTGACCACGATCGCCCAGGCAAACAATGTCCCACGCTGATCATACCCGCCGGTGGCCACCGAAATTTCAGTCGGCACGTATCGATAGGTATTGTAGAAAGGCATCTGATCGGTGATCTTGGCATCGTCACCCATCGGCGCGATATCGGAGGCGCCCGCATACATCATGCCGAGAGCGCCCTCGCTGCTGGTCATGAAGTTGGTGGAAACGACCGCATCCGGGTGAAACTTCCTGAATCCGGCCACCAGCAGTTCCACATTGCCTTTCAGTTCACTGCCGGCAATCCGCAAGCCTCCCACCACCCGAATGTCCGGCTTGTAGGGGGCAAGCTTCCGCAGATCGGGTGTTTGCGCTTGCGCGCCAAGGCCCAGCAGAGCGAGCACCGGGCAGGCAAAGAAGTTCCGAACCCGTGGACTACACGCGGATGAGCTGGCAGTGCGCATGGGCATATTCCTCATGGC
>JAGWPD010000088.1 GCA_028870705.1 Gammaproteobacteria bacterium | reverse complement strand
GGAACCGGCCGCATGAGCTGGATGAGCGCCATCGCGCGAGCGGATATCCGCGCGCTGCAACCGTACCGGCACGCAACCTGGGAGCCCGGGCTGACGCGGTTGCACGCCAATGAGCTGCCCTGGCGGACGCCAGCGGATGCCAGCGACGCCGGGTTGAACCGCTATCCCGAACCGCATCCGCTGGCGCTGGCGGCCCGCCTGGCCGCGCTCTACGACGTGCCCGCCGGGTGCGTGCTCGCCTGCCGCGGGAGCGATGAGGCGATCGACCTGCTGACGCGCTGTTACGCGCAGCACGGGCGCGACGCCGTACTGGTCACGCCTCCCACCTTCGGGATGTATGCGCTCTGTGCGCGCGTGCAGGGTGCGGCGGTGCTCGAAGCGCCGCTGCGGCGCGCTGCGGGCTACGGACTCGACCTGCCGCTGCTGCTCGCGACGCTGACGCCCGCGACGAAGCTCGTCTACCTGTGTTCGCCGAACAATCCCACCGGCAACCTGATCGCGCGCGAGCAGATCCTCGAGCTGGCGGCGGCGCTCGCCGGCCGGGCACTGCTGGTGGTGGACGAGGCCTACGTGGAATTCTCCGGCGCCCCCTCCCTGGCCGGGCAGGTCGCGGCGCACCCCGGACTCGTGTTGCTGCGCACGCTTTCCAAGGCGCACGGCCTGGCCGGCGCGAGGTGCGGCGCGGTGCTCGCGCATCCGGACGTCATCGAGCTGCTGCGCCGGGTGATCCAACCGTACGCCGTGACGCAACTGACGATCGAGGCCGCATTCCGCGCACTCGCGCCCGCGGCGCTGGCTGAGACGCGGGCGCACATCGCCGCGGTCATCTCCGGACGAGAGCGCCTGGCGAGCGGTCTCGCCGCGTGCGCAGGGGCGCTGCGCATCTGGCCGAGCGCGGCCAATTTCCTGCTGGTCGAGTTTGCGGATCCGGATGCCGCGCTCGCGCGCTGCCGCGCCGCGGGGCTCCTGGTGCGCGACCTGCGCCATGCGCCGGCGCTCGGGCAGGCGCTGCGGATCAGCGTCGGCACGCCCGACGAGAATGAGCGCCTGCTCTCGAGCCTGCGATGAGCGCACGACCGCACGCGGCGCAGCCGACGCTGTTCGTGGTTCGCGACGGCACGCTGGTGGAGGAGCCCGCCGACCGGCAGATCGACGCCCTCGACAAGATCCGCTTCATGCCCGGCGTATTCGCCGCGCTCGCGCGCCTGCGCCGGGCTGGCTTCCGCCTGGTCATGGTGAGCAACCAGCACGGGCTGGGCACGGTCGGCATGCCGCAAGCTGATTTCCAACGCTGCCAGGACTTCATCCTGCGCAGCTTCGCGTCGCAGGGCATCGAGTTCGAGGTCGTGTGCATCTGCCCGCACCCCATCGGCATGGACTGCGGGTGCGGCGAGCCGCAGCCCGGATTGCTGCGCGAATGGCTGGCGCGCCATGCCTATGATCCTGCCCGCAGCACCCTGATCGGCGCTCGCGACACGGACCTGCAGTTCGCCGTCAACCTGGGCGTGCGCGGCCTGCACGTGTGCTCCGGCGGCGAGGCCGGGGAGACCTGGCCGGAGGTGGCGCTGGCGCTGCTGGCGCGTCGCGCGCGGGTCGAGCGGCGCACGCGCGAGACGGCGATCGCCGTCGAGGTCGAGCTCGACGGCCGGAGCGACATCCAGGTCAGCACCGGCATCGGGTTCTTCGACCACATGCTCGAGCAGCTGGCGCGCCACGGCGGCTTCGGACTACGGCTCCAGTGCCAGGGCGACCTGCACGTCGATGAACACCATACGGTCGAGGACTGCGCGCTCGCGCTCGGCGAATCCCTGCGGCGCGCGCTAGGCGACAAGACGGGCATCGGACGCTACGGTTTCCTGCTGGCGATGGACGAGGCGCAGGCGCAGGTGGCAATCGACCTCGCCGGCCGCCCCTACTTTGCTTTCACGGGTTCGTTCGGACGCGCCCAGGTGGGCGCGCTGCCCACCGAGCTGGTGCCGCATTTCTTCCGCTCGCTCGCCGACGCGCTCGGCTGCGCGCTGCATCTGGCCGTGCGCGGCGAGAACACGCACCACCAGATCGAAGCCTGCTTCAAGGGCGTCGGCCGGGCGCTGCGACCGGCGCTGCGCCGCACCGGCGACGAGCTGCCCAGCACCAAGGGCGTGCTGTGAGCGACGCGGATGTCGTGATCATCGAGAGCGGCGGAGCCAACCTCGCCTCGCTCCACCACGCGCTGCTGCGACTGGGCGCCCGCAGCCGGGTGAGCGCGGATCCGGCGGTGATCGCCGCTGCGCCGCGGCTGTTGCTGCCGGGCGTGGGCGCGGCGGCCGACGCGATGTCGCGGTTGCGCGGGCATGGCCTGGCCGACCTGATCCGCACGCTGCGCCAGCCGCTGCTCGGCATCTGCCTCGGCATGCAGTTGCTGTACGAGCACTCCGAGGAAGGCGATACGCCGGGACTCGGCCTGCTCGCGGGCGAAGTGCGGCGCATCCCGCCGGCACCGGGCCGACCGGTCCCGCACATGGGCTGGAACACCTGCCGCCCGCTGCAGGGCGATCCCCTGTTCAACGGCATCGGCGCGGCGGACTACTTCTATTTCGTGCACAGCTACGCGGCCGCCGTGACGGACTGCTGCCGCGCCTCGGTCGACTACGGCGAGGCTTGGTGCGCGGTGGCGCGGCGCGACAATTACTGCGGCGTGCAGTTCCACCCGGAGCGCTCCGGCCGCGCCGGCGCGCGGCTGCTGCGCAACTTCCTGGAATCCTGATGCTGCTCATCCCGGCCATCGACCTGCGCGCCGGCCAATGCGTACGCCTGCGGCAAGGCGATTTCCGCGCGGAAACGCGCTACCCGCACACACCGCTGCAGCTGCTGCAGCGCTATCGCGCGCTTGGCGCGCCCTGGCTGCACCTGGTGGACCTCGATGGCGCCCGCGACGGCGCGCGCCGCAACCAACACATCATCGTCGCGCTTGCCGCCGAGCCCGGCGTAGCGCTGCAGGTCGGCGGCGGCGTACGCACGCGTGCGGCCGTGCTGGAACTGCTCGCGCTCGGGGCGCAACGCGTCGTGATCGGCAGCGCTGCGGTCGAACGGCCGGACGAGGTCGCCGGCTGGATCCGGGAATTCGGCGCGCATCGCATCTGCCTCGCCCTCGATGTGCGCCACGATGCCGCGGGCGTGCCGCAGCTGCGCACCCGTGGCTGGCAGGACGCGGGCCGCTGCTCGCTGTGGGACTGCATCGACCGGTACCGCGATTGCGGGCTCGAGCACGTGCTGTGCACCGATATCGAACGCGACGGGCTTCCCGCAGGACCGAACCTGGCGCTCTATCGCTGCGCCGCGCAGCGGTATCCGCGGCTGCGCTGGCAGGCTTCCGGCGGCGTGACGGACGTCGCGGACCTGCGCTCACTCGCGGCCAGCGGCGCCGCCGCCGCGATCAGCGGCACCGCGCTGCTCGAGGGCCGCATGGCAAGCGGGGATTTGCAGCCATACTTGCGCGTCGCATAATCCCCTGCCTCGATGTCGACGCGGGGCGCGTCGTCAAGGGCGTACGCTTCCGCGGGCACCGCGTGGTGGGCGGCATCCTCGAGCTGGCCGCACGCTACCGCGATGCCGGCGCCGATGAGCTGGTGCTCTATGACATCACCGCCAGCCCGCAGGGCCGCTCCGTCGACCGTAGCTGGGTCGGCGCGGTGGCGGCAATGCTCGACATTCCTTTTTGCGTCGCGGGTGGCATTGGCAGCGTAGCGGATGCCGAGGCCGTGCTGGTCGCGGGCGCAGACAAGATCTCGGTGAACTCGCCCGCCCTGCAACGCCCGCAACTGGTCGATGAGCTGGCGCGGCGCTTCGGTTCACAGTGCGTGGTGGTGGGCATCGACAGCCTGGCCACCCCGGATGGATACCGCGTCCAGCTGCACGCGGGCGACGCGACCCGCACCCGCGATACCGGCCGCGCCACGACCGACTGGGTGCGCGAGGCACAGCAGCGCGGCGCCGGCGAGATCGTCCTCAACTGCATGTCCTCCGACGGCGTGCGCAATGGCTACGACATCGCGCAGTTGCGCCTGGTGCGCAGCCATTGCACGGTGCCGCTGGTGGCTTCGGGTGGCGCCGGCCAGGCCGCGCATTTCGCGGCGGTGTTCACCGAGGCCGCCGTGGATGCAGCGCTGGCCGCCAGCGTGTTCCACAGCGGCGAACTGGAAGTCGCTGCGCTCAAGGCCTGGCTGCGCGCGCGGCACATCGAGGTGCGTCCATGATCCTGCAGGAATCCGCCATCGACTCGCTCGCCTGGGACAAGCAGGACGGGCTGCTGCCGGCGATCGTGCAGCACGCGCGCAGCGGCGCCGTACTGATGCTCGCGTACATGGACCGCGAGGCGCTGCGCGCCACCTTCGCGCGCGGCCGCGCGGTGTTCTACAGCCGCTCACGCCGGCAATTGTGGGAGAAGGGCCAGGGTTCCGGGCACACGCTCCAGGTAAGTTCTATCCACGCCGACTGCGATGGCGATACCCTGCTGGTGAGAGCGCTGCCCGCGGGGCCGGCCTGCCACCTGGGCACGCCGACCTGTTTCGGCACGGAGCCGGCCGGCGATTCCTGGCCAAGCGCTTTCTTCGGGGAACTCGAGCAGATCATCGATAGCCGGCTCGCGCACAGTCCGGAGGGCAGTTATACGGCGCGGCTCCACGCACGGGGCGTGCGGCACGTGGCGCAGAAGGTGGGCGAGGAAGCGCTGGAAGTGGCTCTGGCCGCGGTGTGCGAGCCCGACGATCGGCTGATCGCCGAGTCGGCCGACCTGCTCTTCCACCTGCTCGTGCTGCTGCGCGGCCGGGGTATGGGCATCGGCGCCGTGGCGGCCGAACTGCGCGCGCGGCATGCCGACCGCGAGCGGCACGCCGCCGACTCCCGGTAGCGCACGGATTCTGTCAACTCAAGCGGCCATCGGCCGCGCCGTTAACCCGGTGGCATGGAACCGGAGCGTGCCCAGAGACCGAATCCGCGTCGCCGCTGGCGCCTGCCCGCCCTGCGTGCGCTGGCCTGGACCGCGCTTTCCGCCGGATTCGCCAGCCTGGGCGCCGCCGACTCGGGCACGCTGCTGCCGGTAAGCGCCAATGTCCGCCCGGTTGCGCATCTCGAAGCCGCGCTGCCGGCTCAGCTGCTGATCAGCGGCGCCGATCTGGCGCGCGGCTTCGTCGATATGCCGCGCGCGTTGCGCGTGCAGGTATACAGCAACAGCCGCGCGGGTTTCGTGCTGGATGTCGCGGCGCAGAGCCCATGGTTCACAGCGGTGACGATCGATGGACTCGACAGCCCCGTTACGCTCGGCGTCGAAGGCGGCACGATCGTGCAGCGCTGGCATGGCGCAAACTCACGCGCGCTGGGCCTGCGCATGTGCTTCAAGCTCGCGCCGGGCCTCCTGCCCGGTCTGTATGCCTGGCCACTGCAGCTGCGTGCCCGACCGCTCCCCTGACCGACTCCGCTAGTAAGTGATCGTCACCACGATCGTATCGGCATAGCTGCCGGCCGCGACATCCTGCCCGGCCGGAATGCGTCCGTAGATGGTGCCCGAGGCCGTCTGCGTTGGCGTGCCCGGCGTCAGGTTCAGCGTCGCGCCACCCATCTGCGATCCGCCGGTGCCGTTGCCGCGGATCAGCGTGTAGGCCGCATCGTAGTAGAGGTTGTATCTCAGAACGCTGGCGCCCGAGAGCATCGAGCGCGAGGCGTAGCTGCCGCTGTTCCCGGTGCTGTAGCTCGAGACGAGGTTGACGGTCGTTGCGCCGCCGCTGAGCAGGGTACAGCTGACGTGCACCGCGCTGTTCGCATAGGCGGGCGTGGCGCTGAGCGGGTTGTACACGCCGAAGGCCGGGCCCGTGGCGCTCACCGAACAGCTCACGGCCGCACCCGCGATGACCGGCACCAGTGCGCCGCCAGCCAGGAACAGCGCAACGAACTTGCGCTGCCGGATCACGGCTTGCGCTCCGCGGCAGGCAGCGGGTGGCAGGTGACCGTGCCCATGTCCGGCAGCGGATCATCCATCGGCGGGGGCTCGAGGCGGAAGCTGCAGCGCCTTCCGCCCCATTGCGCACTGCCCGCGGTGCCGTGATCGAAGCCAGTTACGTAGGTCACGCCCTCGTAGGTTACCGGAAACTCCTGGCCCATGAAGCGCACCAGTGCGCCGGCGGGCAGCGGCACGCCATCGGGGTTCACCAGCCTGAAGGTGCCGCCACGCACGCGCTCGACCGGAAAGCGCACCAACACACCGCTCCGATAGCGCGGCGTCACGGTCAGCGTGCGTGCGGCAATGCTGGTGTCGAGCGGCAATTCCGTCGGCTCGACGTTGACGCGATTGGCCTCGTACGGGAGCAGGTCCGGCAGCAACGCACGGCCCTGACTGTTGGTGTAGGCGACCAGCTGGTTGTCGAGGTAGACGGGCACATCGGGCAGACCGGCGACATCGACCAGCGCGAAGCTGCCGGTCACCTGCCGTGCAGCGCGCAGCTCCCCGCCGAGCAGCGTGGCCGCGCCGCTCCAGAACACGCTGGCGCCGCTGACGCCGTGATTGCGCGCCCCCTGCAGCAGCAGGTCGCCCGGTTGCCACTGCTCGCGCAGCTCGCCATCGTAGTTACCGCGGCTCGAACCGCCGAGGCGCCAGCCCTGTCCAGGCCCGCGCGGCGGGTTCTCGATGTACGTGGCGTACAATTCGTCGTCGGGAGATCCCGGCCCGCTGCCGCCGTTGGCCGTGAAGACTGCGGCGCGACGCTCCGCCAGCGCCAGCGTGAAACTGAGGAAAATGCTGCGCGCGACCATGCCGCCCTGACTGCTGCGCGTGGCCGTCAGGTTCAGGGCGCCCCGATCGGTGAGATTCCGGCTGTAGCTCAGGCTCGCGGTCTGAACGGTCGGGAGCGCCGTGAATTCCTGACGTACCACGACCGCGGCCAGCGATCCCCAGCCATGCAGGTTCAGGCCGACCTGCACGAGATCGCGCCGGCGGAACTGGAGCGCGGCGACCTCGGCCGAGGAAATCTGGCGATAGCCATCGCCCGCGATGCTGGTGTTGAGTGCGAAGTTGACGCGCCGCCCCTGGCGTTCGAAGCCCAGGCCGTAGAGCGCGCCGGACGTTCCCGGACCGCCACCGGCCGCGGCGGTGAAATTGACCACCCCGACGTGGCCGAGCGCCGCCGCGCCGGCCACGCCGGCTGCGCGGGCGCGTCCTTCCAGGTATTCGCCGTGCGCCTCGAGTGTAAGTGCGTTGCTGACTCCCAGCCGGTAGCTCGCGCTGCCCATCAACGGGCCATAATGATCGCTGGCGGTGGTGTAGTCGCGCCGCACCTTGCCGAAGTCGACTTCGTACTGGCTGAGCCCCCCGGCGAGCAGCTGCAGGCTCGAATAGAACGGCTGCGTCACCTGCTGCTCGCGGCCGAGCGCATCGCGCACCACCACGCTCACCTGGCCGGCGCCGGTCACGGCCGGCAGCTGATCGATCACGAATGGCCCGGGCGGCAGCGTCGCGCTCGAGACTTTCTGGTTGTTCACGTAGACATCGACAGTGGAAGGCACCAGGGCGGTGCCGGTGGCGCTGAGGAGCGGCGCGGTGATCAGGTCTGGTCGCAGCGAGAAATTGCGCCCCCACCCGATGCCGCCAAAACGCACGGCGCTCCCCCAGGTGCTGCCGTCGCTGATCGCATCGCCGAACGTGAGGCGCTCGATGCGCGCGGGGAAATCCATGGTGTAGCTCGAATCGAGGCGCACCGATTCGGTGTGGCTGTCGAGCGTGCGCAGCACGCCGGAATTGAGCAGCACGCCGGGCGCCGCGAACAACCCGAGTTCCGCATAGGCACCCGTGAGATCGATGCCGGCAACGCGCTGCGCCGAGAGCTGGTAATTGAGGAATGCACCCGGGCTGGCGCTGCCCAGGACCGGTGCGAGGGCCCGCGGCTTGCTGACGTGCGTGGCGGCGAAGGCGGCCGGCGGCGCCGTCACCACGACCGCCTGCGCCGCCTCGTCCAGCTGGAAGCTCACGCCCGGCACCGCCGACAGCGGCAGGTAGCGCCGGCCCAGGTGGATGTGCCCGCTGCCGGGCGGCGCCAGCAGTCGCAGCCGCGGGAAATCCGCGGCATCGAACCACAGCGCGCCGGATTCATCGCGCAGCACGATCAGCGTCTCGCCTTGCGGCTGGCTGTTGACGGTGACGTTGACGACGGCCTCCACGTAACCCTCGTCGCCCGGGATTGGCTCCTCATTGGCGCGCGCGGCGGCACCCAGCAGGCACAGAAGGCAGACTAGGTTAAACCGCAGCAGCGAGAATCCGGGGGCGGGGCCCATCGCACGCGCCCCGCTTCAGGGGCCGGCAAGCGCGACGTCGGCCTGGAAATCCCCCTGGTCGCTGGCGCCGTGGATGCTCATCGCCGTGCCGCGCGCGACGCCCGCGGGCGGCGCGATCTTCCAGGTCACGGTGCTGCCCGGCAGCACGTAGCGGGTGACGACGCCGCGTGCCATGGCGGCGGAACCGGCGAAATGCAGCGTGAAATCGCTCACCTGCTGGTGCGTGAGGCCGCCATTGGTGGCGCTCACCACCAGCTGGCCGTCCGCCTGCCATTGGGCCCGCCAGGCCAGCAAGGCGGGCGCCGGACTGGCCGATTTCACGAACACCGGAATGCTCAGGCGCAGCGCCACGCGCAGGCCGGTGAAATTGCTGTCGGTCGGCTGCGGAACCTCGGCGAGCAGCAGGCGATAGTCGAGCTCGCGCGTGGCATCCGGGTCGCGGCGCAGCGCCACGCGCACGATCTGCTCGCCGTTGGGAGGCAGCGTGAACACCGGCGGTGTCGCCAGCAGATCGCGAGTGGCGGCGTAGCTTTCCTCGCCGGCGGCTTGGGTCCAGCTCAGTGCCGTCAGCTGCACGACCAGCGGAGCCGCATCGTCGTTGTGCACGGTCAGCACGGCCGTGCGCTGGCCGCCCTGCAATTCCACCCGCACGGGCGCAATGCTGAATGTGCCCGCGGCGGCCGGACCGGCCGCCGCGAGCACCAGCATCCACGCAGTGACGGTCACGGCCATCGCTGGCCGCTGGTCGCTACCGAGGCTCACGGCAGGAGCCAACTGTCGATCAGTACGTGACGGTCACGTTGATCGTGTCGGTGTAGGCGCCCGTCGACACGCCCTGGTTGGTCGCATTGTCCGGCAGGCTCCCGTATACGGTCACGGCCACCGCGGCCGCGAGGCCCGTGCCGGTGCCCGGCATCGTGCTGCCGGTGGTGCCATCACCGAACAGCGTGGCGAAGGCCGCCGTGGTGTAGAGGTTGTACTGCAGCGTATCGGTACCGTTGGTCATCAGGCGCTGCGTGATCGCGCCACCGGTGGTGGTGCCGCCGTTGAGCGCGACCGTGAAGGGAGTGCCCTTCGTGCACTTGACGTTGACGGTGGTGTTGGCGGCCAGGGCGCCGGCGCCCGGCGTGTAGTTGCCGAAACCCAGCGGATTGGCCGCGACCGAACAGGTCTTGAGGACCGTGGCCGAGACACCGAAGGTCGTGGTCGCCGTGGCGGCACTGGCGGTGCCGGCAGCGGCCAGGGCCGAGGCGGCCAGCGTCGCAGTGAGAATCTTGCGCATGAGCACTCCTTGAGAAAAGAACCCGGTTGCCGGGATGAGTCCGATAGCCGCGGGGCCATCGAGGACCCGCTGCGGAGTGGAATTCTTGCTATCGGACACGTTATGGACGTGACCGGGTTCTCACCTGGCGCAAAGCGCGCTCAAGTCCGGCGTCAATCTGCCGACCCAACCGCACTTTTCTACAGGACCAGTTCCACCGCCGGATCGCGCAGGTTGTAGCTGGAACTCATCGCACGGCCGTAGGCGCCGGCATTGGCGATGAGCAGCACGTCACCTTCGCCGGTCGGCGGCAGCAACCGGTCGTGGCCCAGGACGTCCGCCGATTCGCAGATCGGACCGACGACGTTGACCAGTTCGGTGGCCGGCTGGTCGAGGCGCGTCAGGTTCACGATCTCGTGCCAGGCGCCGTACAGGGCGGGGCGGATCAGCGAGTTCATGCCAGTCGCCACGCCGACGTAGTGCGTGTCCTCCTTGGTCTTGGTCTGCGTGACACGCGCCAGCAGCACGCCGCCCGCCGCGACCACGTAGCGGCCTGGCTCGAGCCAGAATTCCAGGCCCGGCGAGCGCGCCCGTACCGCGCCCAGGGCCGCATCGAAGCTCGCCAGGTCGAGCGCCGCCTGTTCGCGCCGCTCCGGCACCGCCAGGCCGCCTCCGACATTGACGATGCGCACCTGCGGAAAGCGCCGCGCGACCGTGCAGAGGATTTCCGCGGTCTCGGTCCAGCTCGCGATGTCGAACACGCCGCTGCCGGTGTGCGCGTGCAGCCCGATGATGCTGCACCCTGCGGCAGCCGCCAGCTGCGCGACCGCGGCGAGCTCGGCCAGCGGCACGCCGAACTTGGAGTTCACGCCGGCGGTGCGCACGTGATGGTGGTGGCCGCGCCCGGTACCGGTGTCCACGCGCAGCAGCACCTCGCGGCCGGCGAACAGCTGCGGCCAGGCCTGCAGCACGTAGAGGTTGTCGATGGTCAGCCTCACGCCGCGCCCGAGCGCCCAGGCATATTCCTCGCGCGCGGCGAAATTCGGCGTGAACAGGATGCGCCGCGGATCCAGGCCCGGCACCGACGCAAACGCGTGCTCGAGCTCGCCGCGCGAGACGCACTCGAAGCCGACGCCGGTGTCGCCGATGATGCGCAGCAGTTCAGCGTTCGGATTGGCCTTCATCGCGTAGTAGATCTGCGCGAAGGATTGCAACGCGCGCAGGTCCTGCGCCGCGCCGCGCACCACGCCGCCGTCGTAGACGTAGGCGCAGTCGTGCCGCGCGGCCACGGCGAGCAGCTCGGCGCGGCGCGTATGCCACCACGGCTGTGGCACCGCGGCGCTCCGGCGCGTGAGGCCATAGAGCTCGGCCCAGGTCGGCCCCAGCACCGTGTCGCCCGGCACCGGCCGGATCAGCAGGTCGTGCAGGCCCTGCACCAGGCGGTCGCCCTGCGCCTCGTCGACCACGAAGGTGAAGTTCAGATCGTTCGCCGCCTGGCTCACCATGTAGATGCGCTGCTCGGCGAACAGCTCGAACGCGGCGCCAAGCTGATGCAGGATGCCGCGGATGTTGCGCCCGACCAGGCTCACCTGCGCGCACGGACCGATCACCTGCACGCGGCACAACTGGCCCAGGTCGGCGACCAGCGCGTCGAGCGCCGCCTGCTCGAGGTTGTTGGCCGCCGGGTCGAGCGACACCGTGACACTGGTTTCCGAGGTCGACACCTGGTCCACGGACATGCCGTGCTGCTTGAAGACCCGGAAGGCGTCGGCGAGGAAGCCGACTTCGTGCCACATCCCGGGGCTGTCGAGCGCCACCAGCGTGATGCCCTTCTTGATGCACACCGCCTTGACCTGCGCGGCGCCGTCGCCGCCGCTGGCGCTGATGTGCGTGCCCTCGAGCTGCGGCGTCTGCGTCGCGTAGATCCACAGCGGGATCTGCGCCAGCCTGACCGGCAGGATGCAGCGCGGGTGCAGCACCTTGGCGCCGCTGCTGGCGATTTCCTGCGCCTCGTCATAGTGCAAGGCGCGCAGCAACCGCGCCGCGGGCGTCGAGCGCGGATTGGCGCTGAACATGCCCGGCACGTCGGTCCAGATCTCGAGGCGCGCGGCCTGCAGCCTGGCCGCGAGGTAGGCGCCGGAAGTATCCGAACCGCCGCGGCCCAGCAGCACCGTTTCGCCGGCCGCGTTGCCGGCGATGAAGCCCTGCGTGAGCACCACCGGCCCGAGCGCATCGAGACGGGTGCGCAGCGCCGCATCGGCGGCGAAATCGCAGGTGGCCGACAGGTAATGTGCGCTCGCCGGCGCGTTCGCCCGCGGTGCGGACCGCAGGCCGGTGCGCGCGTCCCACCAGGTGCAATCGATCTGCCGGGCCCGCAGGAAGCGCGCGCCGAGCTCGGTCGCCAGCAACTCGCCGTTGGCCATGATGCGGGCGCGATCGCGATCGTTCACCGCGCCCAGGCGCGCCACGTCCTCGAGCAGGCTGCGCAACCCGGCCAGAAGCCGTTCGAACTCCGGCGAACTGCCAATGCCAAGTTCGTCCGCCAGGGCGCGGTGGCGTTGCTCGAGCGCTTCCAGCAACGGCGCCTGGGTACCGATCAGGGCCGCGGTAATGAGTTTCTCGAGGCTGTCGGTGACTCCGCTCAGCGCCGAATGCACCACCAGCACGCGCGCGCCGCCGGCGCGTCGTTCACGCACCACCGCGGCGATGTTGCGCCAGTTGGCCAGCGTGGACACGCTCGTGCCGCCGAACTTCAGCACGATCCATTCAGTCGCGGCGACTGCGCTCATCGCTTACCCAGCAGGTGACAGGAGAATATAGATGACCCGCGCATGATCGGTCATGCGCCGGATCGAGGCTGCTATTCTTCGTCGAACAGCTCGCGCAGGTCTTTTTCGAGCTTGCGGTCGGCGAGCACTTCTTCGAGCTTGCTCCAGGCCGCCTTGCCCTTCTTGCCCTGGGTGCGCACGCGCTTGTCGACGCGCGCCAGCAGACCGTCGTAATCGGTGCTGTCCTCGGCCTCTGCTACAAATTCTTCGTCGATGTCAAAATTCTCGCTATCGCGCTCTGGCATGGCTTTTCTTGAAAATATTCTTCAGGATCAGCGGGTTAAGCATGAATTCGGTCTTCTGGAGGCAGCGAACTATAGCTGATTTGCCGCGCTATTCAACTCCGACCCAAAAACGGCAAAAAGGTGCCCTTATTGGGGCGTTGCCGGCGCGGGCGTTGCCGGCGCGGGCGCTGCCGGTACGGCGGCCGCCGGTGCTTCCGCCTCCAGCCCCACAGTCGCCAGCACGCCATCGGCCCGCGCGAGCACCTCGCGCGCATAGTCCCAATGGATGGCCACCGTGCTGTCGCCCACCGCCTCCTGCAGCAGCTCGGAGAACTTCTCGACGTCCGGCTCGTAGCTCTGCCCCTGGGCATCGACCGGCGGATGGGCCTCGAGCAGCAGCTCGCCGTCGACCCAGGCGACCTTCACCGGCTCATTGACGATGGTCACCTTCGTGCCGACCGGCACCATGTCGAACAGCGCCTCGATGTCCTCCGGGTACATGCGGATGCACCCGTGCGTCACCGCCAGCCCGACCGCGATCGGATTGTTGGTCCCGTGGATGAGGTAGGTGCCGTTGCCTACCGCGAGGCGCAGCGCGCGGTCCCCGAGCGGGTTGTCCGGACCGGGCGGCACGCGCGCCGGCAGGATATCGCCATCCTTCGTATGCTCGGCGCGCACCGACTCGGTCGGGAACCACCACGGATTCTTCTGCTTGGCGATCACGCGTGTTTCGCCGAGCGGCGTGCGCCAGTCCATCTTGCCGATGCTCACCGGATAGGTGATCACCTCCTGTGGCTGGTGGCGCCTGGGCTTCGGGTAGTAGTAGAGACGGTGCTCGGCGATGTTGACCACGATGCCCTCGTGCGGCACAGGCGGCAGGATGTGCCGGCCGGGGATGAACACCGTCTTGCCCGCGCCCGGAATCCAGGGATCGAGCTGCGGATTGACGCGGATCAGCTCTTCCGAGCCGAGGCTGTAGCGGCGCGCCATGTCGTAGAGCGTGTCTTCGTAAACGGTCTGGACACGCTGGTCCTCGCCGAATACGCGCTGCGCCGGGTCGGCGAGCACGTAAACCGTGGCTGCGCAGGGCCCGCTGGCTGCCGCCAGCAGCAGCGCAATATAAATTTTCGTTTTGAGCATTGTTTTGACTGGGAAACGGCAATCACAAGCCTAGCACGGACAAACTGCCGGCTTTAAATATATACCAGACAAATGTATGGTACCGCCATGAACGCCGCCAACACCGAACCGAGCCCCCGCCAGCGAGCGCTGCTGGAACTGATCGAGCAACACCTGGGCCGCCATGGCCGGCCGCCGACCCGCGCCGATCTCGCCCGCGCGATGGGACTGCGCAATCGCCAGGGCATCGACCAGCACCTGCGCGCGCTCGCGCTCAAGGGGCTGATCGCGCTCGAACCCGGCGTGGCCCGCAACATCCGCCTGCTGCAGCCCGCTTTCGCGCTGACGCGCCGGCTCCCGCTCTACGGCCGGGTGGCCGCGGGCATGCCGACGCTGGCGCAGGGCAACGTCGAGGACGAACTGCTGCTCGATCCGGCGCTGTTCCGGCCGCGCGCCGATTTCCTGCTGCGCGTGCACGGCCAGAGCATGCTCGAGGCCGACATCCACGACCGTGACATCCTCGCCGTGCATCGCACCGCGCAGGTCAGCAATGGCCAGATCGTCATCGCGCGCCTGGGGGACGAGGCCACCGTCAAGTATTACCGCCGCAGGGGCCACCTGCTGCGGCTCGAGCCGGCCAATGCCGCGTTCCGGCCGATCGAGGTCGACCTGCGTCACCAGCAATGCGTGATCGAGGGACTGGTCGTGGGGCTCGTGCGCAGCGGCGTGCCCCAGGCGCGCAAGCCATGACGGGCCAGGCGCTGCGCCCGACGCGGGAAGAACTGCGCGCACGGCTCGCGCAGGTGGGCAGGAGCGCGCAGGCCACCGAACCGGCGCGGCCGGTCGCGCTGGCGACGGGGTTCGCCGCACTCGATGCGGTGCTGCCCGGCGGCGGGTGGCCGGTGGGGGCGATCACCGAGCTGATGCCCGAAACGCAGGGCATCGGCGAGCTCTCGCTGCTCATGCCGGCGCTCGCGCAGCTCGGCCGCGCAGGACGGTACCTCGCGTGGATCGCTCCGCCCTGCCTGCCCTATCCGCCGGCGCTCGCGCAGCACGGCCTCGCGCTCGAGCGGCTCCTGCTCGTGCAGGCGCGGGATGCGCGCGCCGTGCTGTGGGCCATCGAACAGACGCTGCGCTGCCCCGCGATCGGCGCGGTGCTCGCCTGGCCCGCCTCGCTCGATGACCGGCGCGTGCGCCGGCTCCAGCTCGCGGCCGAAGCCGGCGGCAGCTGCGGCCTGTTCTACCGGTCGCCGGCCGCGGCGCAGGAGGCCTCGCCCGCGGCGCTCCGGCTGCGATTGCGGAGCGCGGGCGGACGCCTGCAGGTGGAAATCCAGAAAGCCCGTGGCGGACATACGCATGCAGTGGCTGTGCATCCTGCTGCCGCGGTTTGCGCTTGAGGCCGCGGCCGGCCCGGCCGGTGGCGCGCACAGCGAGTCCGGCACGCGCTCGGCGCTCGCGACGCTGGCGCTGTGGGCGCTGCAGTGGAGCAGCCAGGTCAGCGAACGCGCCGGCAGCGATGACGCGCAGTGCATCGCCGCGGCGCATGGCGCCGCGCTGTGGCTCGAGATCGGCGCGAGCCGCGCTCTGTTCGGCGATCACGCCGCGCTGCGCGCGCGCCTGGCCGCCGAGCTCGGCCCGCTCGGCTATGAATTCCGGCTCGGCAGCGCGCCCACGCCGCAGGGCGCGACCATCCTGGCGCGCGCCGGGCTCGCTGGCGGCGCGCTGACCCGCGCACAGCTGCTGCGCCAGCTCGCACCGCTCCCGCTCGGACTCCTCTCGCTCCCGGACGAGCAGCTCGCCGCCCTGCACGCTGCCGGCCTGCGGCGGATCGGCGAGCTGCTCCCGCTCCCCGCGGCCGCGATCGCGCGGCGCTTCGGTCCCGCCGCCAGCCTGTACCTGCAGCGGCTGCGCGGCGCGGCGCGGGAACCGCAACACTGCGTGCGCCCGCCGGCGCGATTCACCAGCCGCTGCGAGTTTCCGGACGCCATCGGCGATGCCACGGCGCTGCTGTTCCCGTTGCAGCGGCTGCTCGCCGGCCTGCAGGGATACCTGCGCTCGCTCGATCGCGCCGTGCAGCGCTACACGCTGTGTCTCGAGCACCATCGCGCCGCCGCGACGCGCCTGGCGATCGGCCTCGCCCGCCCGGGCCGCGATGCCGTGCAGTTCCTGGCGCTGGCCCGCGAACGGCTGGCCGCGACCGCGCTGGCCGCACCCGTGCACGGACTGCGCGTCGAGGCCGATGAACTGCTGCAACCGCTGATACTGCAGGACGACCTGTTCGCGTGCGCGACGCAACAGGCCGGGCAGCTCCAGCACTCGCTCGACCGGCTCGCCGCCCGCCTTGGCCGCGACGCCGTGCGCACGCTCGATCGCAGCGCGGATCATCGGCCCGAGCGCGCCTGGCGGCTGTGCGCCGCGCGGCTCACGGCGCAACCCGGCGCGCTGCCGGCGCCACCGCCCGTGGCGCAGGCGCCCGACCGCCCCTGCTGGCTGCTGCCCGAGCCGCGCCGCATCGACATGCCGCGCGAGCTGCTGGCCGGCCCCGAGCGCATCGAGAGCGGCTGGTGGGACGGCGCCGACATCGCGCGCGACTACTACCTGGCCCGCGGCGAGCACGGTGCGCAGCTGTGGGTGTACAACGACCTGCGCAGCGGCGCATGGTGCCTGCACGGGTTGTGGGCCTGAGCGCGCAGGTCCGGATGATGACGGCGCCATGACCGGCTACGCCGAGCTCCACTGCGTGAGCAACTTCAGCTTCCTGCGCGGTGCCTCGCATCCGGCCGAGCTGGTGGCGCGCGCGCACGAGCTGGGCTACCGCGCCCTGGCGCTGACCGATGAGTGCTCGATGGCCGGCGTGGTGCGGGCCTGGGAGGCCGTGCGCGCGCTGCCCGGAGGGAACGGGCCGCGGCTGATCGTCGGCGCCGAATTCCGCTGCGGCGACGCGCTGCGGCTGGTGCTGCTGGCCCCGGAGCAGCGCGCCTATTCGCAGCTATGCCGGCTCATCACCCGCGCGCGGCGGCGCGCGGCCAAGGGCAGCTACGAACTCGCGCCCGCGGATCTCGATGACGGGCTGGATGCCTGCCTTGCGCTGTGGCCGCCGCCCGCGCGGCACATGATGGCGCAGGCTGAGGCGCTGGCGCAGGGCCAGCGCCTGCGCGAGCGCTTTGCCGGGCGCGCCTGGCTGGCGGTGGAGCTGCACCGCAGCGGCGGCGATCGCGCGCACCTGGCGCATTGCCTGGAACTCGCCGCGCAATGCGCGCTGCCGGCGACCGCGGCCGGCGACGTGCACATGCACCGGCGGAGCCGTCGCCGGCTGCAGGACCTGCTGACCTCGATCCGCCATGGTTGCACGCTCGCGACCGCGGGCGGGCGGCTGTTCTCCAACGGCGAGCGGCACCTGCGCTCGCTGGCGACGCTCGCGCGCCTCTATCCACCGGCATTGCTGGCCGAGAGCGTCGCGATCGCCGAGCGCTGCGGCTTCGATCTCGGCCAGCTGCGCTACGAATACCCGGCCGAGCTGGTGCCGGCCGGCAGGAGCGCCGGCGAACAGCTGCGCGCGCTGAGCATGGCCGGAGCGCGCACGCGCTGGCCTGACGGCGTACCTCCAGCCGTGACCGCATTGCTGGAAAAGGAGCTGCACCTTATTGCCGAGCTGCGCTACGAGCACTTCTTCCTCACGGTGCACGACGTGGTCGCGTTCGCGCGCGCACGCGGGATCCTCTGCCAGGGACGCGGCTCGGCCGCCAACTCCGCGGTCTGCTACGCGCTCGGCATCACCGAGGTCGACCCGGCGCGCATGAACCTGCTGTTCGAGCGCTTCATCAGCCGCGAGCGGCGCGAGCCGCCGGACATCGACGTCGACTTCGAGCATGAGCGGCGCGAGGAAGTGATCCAGTATATCTACGCCAAGTACGGGCGCGAGCGCACCGCGCTGGCCGCGACCGTGATCACCTACCGCACGCGCAGCGCGCGGCGCGATGTCGGGCGCGCGCTGGGCCCGGCACCGGCGACGGCGTCCGCGGCCG
>JAGWPD010000087.1 GCA_028870705.1 Gammaproteobacteria bacterium | reverse complement strand
GGCTCGGGTAAATCCACCACGCTCGCCGGCATGATCGACCACTGCAACGACAACCGCCCCGATCACATCATCACGATCGAGGACCCGATCGAGTTCGTGCATGAATGCAAGCGCTGCCTGATCAACCAGCGCGAGGTCAAGCGCGACACGCTCGGCTTCAGCGAGGCGCTCCGTTCGGCGCTGCGCGAGGACCCGGACATCGTGCTGGTCGGCGAAATGCGCGACCTGGAGACGATCCGGCTGGCGCTGACCGCGGCCGAGACCGGCCACCTCGTGTTCGGCACGCTCCACACGAGCTCGGCCGCCAAGACCATCGACCGCGTGGTCGACGTGTTCCCGGGCGAGGAAAAGGAAATGGTGCGCTCGATGCTGTCCGAATCGCTCCGGGCGGTTATCTCACAGACGTTGCTCAAGCGCACCGGCGGCGGCCGCATCGCCGCGCACGAGATCATGATCGGCACGCCGGCGATCCGCAATCTGATCCGCGAGGGCAAGATCGCGCAGATGTATTCCTCGATCCAGACCGGCGGCGCGTCCGGCATGCAGACGCTCGACCAGTGCCTGAGCGAGATGGTCAGCAAGGGCCAGGTCAGCAAGGAAGAGGCGCGCTACAAGGCCCAGAACAAGGACGCGCTGTAGGTCAGCGCCGCGCTGCGAGGTTGCCGTGGACCGCGAACAAGCCATCAAGCTGATGCAGGACCTGCTCCGCCGGGTGGTGGAGCGGGCGGCCTCCGACCTGTTCATCACCGCGGGCTTTCCGCCGGCCATCAAGATCGATGGCGAGGTCCGTCCGCAGATGGATCGCGCGCTGAGCGCCGAGCAGTCGGCGGTGCTGGTGCGTTCGATCATGAGCGACCGGCAGACCAAGGAATTCGACGCCACCAAGGAATGCAATTTCGCGATTGCGCCGCCGGGCATCGGCCGCTTCCGCGTCAGCGCCTTCGTGCAGCAGGGCTGCACCGGCTGCGTGATCCGCACGATCAACGCCAAGATCCCGACCTTCGAGGAACTCGACCTGCCGCCGATCCTGCGAGAGGTCGTACTGTCGAAGCGTGGCTTGGTGATCGTCGTCGGTGGTACAGGCTCGGGCAAGTCGACCACGCTGGCCTCGATGGTCGGCTACCGCAACGAGAAGACGCGCGGCCACATCGTCACGATCGAGGATCCGGTCGAGTACGTGCACCCGCACAAGGGCTGCGTGATCACGCACCGCGAAGTCGGCGTCGACACCGATTCGTGGCATGCGGCGCTCAAGAACACGCTGCGCCAGGCGCCGGACGTGATCCTGATCGGCGAGATCCGCGACCGCGAGACGATGGAATACGGCATCCAGTTCGCCGAAACCGGCCACCTGGTGCTGGCGACGCTCCACGCCAACAGCTCCAACCAGGCGCTCGACCGCATCATCAATTTCTTCAGCGAAGAACGGCGCGAGCAGCTGCTGATGGACCTATCGCTGAACATCCGCGCCCTGATCTCGCAGCGGCTGATCCCGCGCGAGGCCGGTTCCGGGCGCATCGCGGCGATGGAGATCATGCTCAACTCGCCGCTGATCCAGGATCTGATCTTCCGCGGCGAGGTCGCCAAGATCAAGGAAGTGATGGGCCGCTCGACGCGCCTGGGCATGAACACCTTCGACCAGGCGTTGTTCGAGCTGTACGAGAAGGGGCTGATCTCCTACGAGGACGCGCTGCGCAATGCCGATTCCAAGAACGAGCTGCGACTGCGCGTCAAGCTGGAGAGCAAGCGCGAGAACAAACCGGTCGAGGGCGATGGCGACCTGGCCATCGTCGAGGACGACGAGGGCCGCGGTCTGTAGCCGCCGGACCAGCCACCCATGAGCGAAGTTGCAGACCTGAAGATCGCCGGCAGCGGCCCGCAGCCGGTGCTCAACACCAAGCCGCTGTTCAATCTGATGGTCGAGCGGCGCGCCTCCGACCTGTTCTTCACCTGCAACGCGCCGATCAAGATCAAGATCGAAGGGCAGATCATGCCCGTCAACAAGCAGGTGCTCTCGCCCGAAGCGGTACGCTCGGCCGCCTTCGGCATGATGACGCCCGAGCAGATCGAGTATTTCCAGCGCGAGCTGGAGATCGACTTCGCGATCTCCGAGCCCGGGCTCGGACGCTTCCGTGTGGCAGTGTTTTATCAACGTGGCTATCCGGCCATGGTGCTGCGCTACATCACCGCCGACATGCCCAAGCTCGACCAGCTCGGTCTCCCGGAGGTGCTGCGCGACCTGACGATGCTGCGCCGTGGCCTGATCCTGATGGTCGGCGCCACCGGCTCGGGCAAGTCGACCACGCTCGCGGCGATGATCAACCATCGCAACGACACCAGTTCGGATCACATCGTCACCATCGAGGATCCGATCGAGTTCCTGCACGCCAACAAGCGCTCGATCATCAACCAGCGCGAGGTGGGGCTCGACACCAAGAGCTACGAGCGCGCGCTGCGCGGCGTGATGCGCGCGGCGCCGGACGTGATCCTGATCGGCGAGATCCGCGACCGCGAGAGCATGATGGCGGCGATCAGCCTGGCGGGCACCGGCCACCTGGTGCTCTCCACGTTGCATGCCAACAACTGCGCCGAGACGCTCGACCGCATCATCAACATGTTCGCGCACGAACAGCAGAAGCAGGTGACGCTCGACCTGTCGCAGTACCTGCGCGCGGTGCTGGCGCAGCGCCTGGTGCCTGGCAAGGACAACCGGCGCGTAGCCGCGGTCGAGGTGATGCTCAACACCCCGCACATCGCCGAGCTGGTCAAGCGCGGCGATGTCATCGGCATCAAGGAAGCGATCATGCTCAGCAGCGAGCGCGGCATCCAGAGCTTTGACCTGGCGCTGCTGAAGCTCTACAAGGACGGACGCATTTCGCTCGAGGAGGCGCTCAGCAACGCCGACTCGCGGAGCAATCTCGAGACCAAGATCAACTTCGGCTGAGATCCGCGGCCGGGCAAAAAAAAGCCCGGGTTTCCCCGGGCTTCTTTGCATCAGTCGCTGACGCGGCTGTTACCAGCGGCCACCGCCGCCGCCACCGCCACCGCCGCCACCGCCGCGATAGCCACCGCCACCGCCGCCACCGCCGCGATAGCCACCGCCACCGCCGCCACCGCCGCCCGTGCGGGGCTTGTCCTGGGCTTCATTGACGCGCAGCGGTCTGCCGCCCAGTTCCTTGCCGTTCAGGTTCTGGATCGCCCGGGCCGCATCGGCCTGGCTCATCTCGACGAAACCGAAACCGCGCGGCCGGCCGGTCTCACGATCGGTCGGGAGCGACACGGATTCAACCGTGCCATGCTCGGAGAACAGGGTGCGGACTTCCGCTTCCGTAGCGCTGAAGGGCAGGTTGCCCACATAGATCTTGGCCATAAATAGACACTCTCCAAACTCAAAATAGGCCGGCTGCTCATTCCATAGGGCAGACCGCGCCTGTATTACACGGCAGGAACTCGGAAGAGGTCAGAGGAGATCGTCTCCCGCGGGCCATCGAACCAATGATCCTGTCACCTGATCGAGGAAGTTCGGCTCGGGCTCATGGCGCCAAATGAGGCGCTTAAGCGATACACGGACATAGACGATCGGCGGGCAGTCTAGCACAGGCCGCCCGGCAATGCGCCAGCGCCGCCCCGGTTCAGCTCTTGCCGGGCCCCGCCGGAGGGTCGGGCGCGGCCACCGGCGCCGGGGTTAGCGGCGGATTGGCTCGGTTGTGCTGCTCGGCCTTCACCTGCGCCATGGTCAGGCCGGTCTGGGCGGCGATGACGTCCAGCAGCCGATGGCCGGCATCGCGGGGCAGCGTGACCTCATGGAGCCGTTCCCAGATGCGGATGCGCAGGTCGGGCGAATTGACGGTCGATGCCTGCTCGAGCAGCTCGCGCTGGCGCGTCTCGGCGGCCTCGGCGTGGCGGCGCGCAATGCGCGCGCGGAAATCAGCATTCGGTTCGCCGGCAAAGGGCAGTGTGTCGTGCATGGGGTGCCTGGGCTGCGCCTAATCGGAGCGGACGATGACCAGGCGCCAGTTCAGCACCATGGGGCAGGGGCTTGCGCTCGCGCGCTCGCGGAAATGCACGCCCTCGCAACTCATCCGGCCGGAGTTGGTGCGGGCCGCGGGGCGCTTGACTTCAGCCAGCTCGGACACGCTGGCGCTGAGGTCGAACTCGCCGTCGCATTCCGAACAAGGGCACGCGAAGCGGAAGAAGGCACGGGCCGGCGGGAAATACGAGTGTGATTGCGGTGACGGGGGCGGCCCGTTTGTGCCGGCGAACCCGAGGTCGATCTGCAGCTTGGCGATGTTGGCATAGCGGCTGCGCATCGCCGGGGCCTGCAGCCGGTCATTCTGGCGGCCGGCGCGGCGCTGTTCACCGAAAGTCGGGGCCTTGCGTGAAGTGAGTTTCATGTGCCGGCCTGGGCCGGGTTCGGGGCCACGGCCTGGGTGGTGGCGTCCGCGGATGACTCCGCGGCGGTCGCGATTTCGGCTCCGGCGCGAGCCGCCAGCCGGCGGCTCTGCTTCTCGGCCTGGCGAAGCTTGCGGGCCTGTTCTTTCTGCTTCTTCTGGTGACGGTAATTCGGCTTGGCCAAGATCGATTCCACCTGCGGCTCGAGGGTTGGGGTGGCAGGCCGGTGGCTGCTGCGGGCCGGGCTGTCCCGTGTGCTGGGGAGTGCGCCCAACCCCGTGAGGAGGTAGCCGCAGTAGCCCCACCCTAGCACAAATGGGCAGCCCTCAGTGGGCCTTGTGGCGGTCCGCGCGGCCGGCCATTGACGGTTCGCGCGCGCGGCGCGCATCGCGGCCGCGTCCCGGGCGCGGCGCTAGGTCGCCGGTGGAAAAACGGCCTGTGCCTCGAACACCGGTCCGTCGACGCAGACGCGCTTCATCGCGCGGCCCGCGGCGGTGCGCACTTCGACCGCGCAGCCGGCGCAGCCGCCGACGGCGCAGGCCATGTATTCCTCGAGCGAAACCTGGCAGGGCAACGCGAATTCGCGCGCCAGCGCGGCGGTGGCCGCGAGCATCGGCGTCGGCCCGCAGGCGCAGAGCGCGACCTCGGCGCATTCCGTGGCCGACAAGGCCGCAATGACGCGCCGGGCCAGCTCGGTCACGTGCCCGTGGAAGCAACCGGGGTAGTCGGCGTTGCTCGCCAGCCGCGAAGGCACGCCCCATTCATCGAGCAGAGGCATGCAGGCGATCGCTCCCGCCGGCGCAGCGGGCACCAGGATGCGCGATGGGCGGGTGCGGAACGGGAAAGGAATCTCGGAGCCCATCAGTATCAGTGGTTGCCAATTCGTGCGGTGATCGGTGGTGAGGCGTTCGGCCAGGAACACCATCGGTGGGATGCCAACGCCGCCGCCGATGGCGATCAGTCTTGGCCGCGCGGGATCAGGCTCGAAGCCATGGCCGATCGGCCCCAGCAGGTTCAGCGTCTCGCCGGCGCGGCGCCGGCTGAGCGCCGCGGTGCCGGCGCCGACGACCTTGTAGAGCACTTCGATCCAGCCCGCCGCGGGCTCGGCGCGCATGATCGACAGCGGCCGGCGCATCGGCAGCGCGGCATCGCAGCGCAAGTGCACGAAGCTGCCCGGGCTGGCCGCGCGCGCGGTGCGCGGCGCACTGATGCGCAGGATGTGCTGGTGCGCGGCGGCGGCGCTGTGCTGCAGGATCAGGCCTTGCTCGAGATGGATGGTGCCGCGGTGCGCGCGCGGCGCGGCCGCTGCGCTCAAGCGCGCACCGGGCGCGGCCGCAGCAGGCTCTCGAGCACCGCCATGCGCACCGCGACGCCGTTGCGCACCTGGTCGCGGATCACCGACTGCGGCCCGTCGGCCACCTCGGAATCGATTTCGACGCCGCGGTTCATCGGCTGCGGGTGCATCACGATCGCATCCGGCTTGGCCAGCCGCAGCCGCGGCGCCGTGAGCCCGTAGCGCGCGAAATACTGCTCGCCGTCCGGTATCTCCGCCTGCGCCATGCGTTCGCGCTGGATGCGCAGCATCATCACCACGTCGGCGCCCCGCAGCCCCTGCTCGGGCGTGGTGTAGCGCTTGCCGGCGGGAAACTGCCCGGTCTCGGGCATCAGGCCGGGCGGCGCAATCAGGCGCAGCTCGCCGACCCCGAGCGCCGTGAACGCCTCGTAGGCCGAGCGCGCGACGCGCGAATGCTTGATGTCACCGATGATCGCAATACTTAGTGAATCAAAGCGCATACCCTTGTGCTGCCGCACCGTGAGCGCGTCGAGCAGTCCCTGGGTCGGATGCGAGAGGTGCGCTTCGCCGGCCGAGAACACCGAAACATGCGGCGCAACATGCGCACATACATGCGCTACCACGCCAGGCTCGGAATCACGGATCACGAAGCCGTCGAAGTGGAGCGACTCGAGCGTGTGGATCGTGTCGAGCATGCTCTCGCCCTTGGCGCGCGAGGAGAGCTGCACCTCCAGGTTGAGCACCTCGGCGCCAAGGCGCCGCGCGGCAAGCTCGAACGAGACGCGCGTGCGGGTCGAGGGTTCGGTGAACAGGTTGCCGAGCGTGATGCCGGCCAGCGCGCGGTTCATCGGCGGACGCGCGCCAAGCGCGCACACGTAGCGCTGCGCATGGTCGAGCAGCGCGTCGAGCTCGGCGCGGGCGAGGCCCTCGAGCGAGATCAGGTGCCGCAGCGTCCCGTCGCTCCGCCGCTGTATGTTCATCGCTTGAAACTCTCCCCCCGCAGCCAGCGCTCGAGAATGATGGCGGCGGCAAGGCTGTCGACATCGGCGTGCCGCACGCGCCGGCGCTGCGTGCCCGCCGCGCGCCGCTGCCGCAGTTCCGCAGCGGCTTCCAGCGATGAATAGCGCTCATCGACGCGTTCGACACCGAGCCCGGAGCGTGCGGCCAGCGCCGCCGCGAAGGCGCTGGCCGGACCCGCCATCTTTCCCGGGGTCCCGTCTTCATTATAAGGGTAGCCCACCACCAGCAGGCCGGGCCGGTATGCGGCCAGCGCCCGCCCGATCGCGGCCCAGTCTGGCCCGTGTTCGCCGTGGCCGACGGCGGCGAGCGGCGCGGCCGTGCGGGTGATGGTGTCGCCGGCGGCCAGGCCGATGCGGCGCAGGCCGAAGTCGAAGGCAATTGCAGTGCCGCGGAACCCCGTCGGGACGCTGGCAGTATCAGCGCGCCCCTGTGTCCCGCGAGTGCTCAGGCGTGGCCCGCCACCAGGCTGACGCGCGAGCTGTGCACGCCGAGCATCTGCCAGGCGGCCTGCCAGCGCTGCTCGTACGGTACCGCGTAGATCAGCTGCTCGTTCATCGGCAACGACAACCAGGCGTTGTCGAGGATCTCCTGCTCGAGCTGGCCCGGTTCCCAGCCGGCGTAGCCGAGCGCGATGAAGGCATCGCGCGGCCCGTCGCCGCGTGCGATTGCGGCCAGCACGTCACGCGAGGTCGTGACCTGCACCTGGTCGGAAATCCTGTGGGTCGAATCCCAGGCGCCGCCGGGACGATGCAGCACGAAGCCGCGATCCGTGTGTACAGGTCCACCACGAAGTACTGGTAGTTCGGTGGTTTTCCGGTCCGAAGCATCGAGCTTCATCTGCGCCAGCACGTCGCCGAGCTTCATGTCGAGCGGCTTGTTCAGCACGATGCCCAGCGCGCCCTTGTCGCTGTGCTCGCACACCAGCGTGACGCTCTGCGAGAAATGACCGTCGGCCAGCGAGGGCATCGCCACCAGCAGGTTGTTGGCCAGGGTTGCGAGCGTGGGTTTGGGGTCGGCCATGGCTCCAGTATGGGGGTGAGCCAGGACGCTCTCAAGGGCTGGCGGGGCCGTCCGCGTTCGTGGTCACGGCGCCGGCGCCAAGCTGCCCACCGAAGAATTCCCACTGGTAGGCGAACCGCAACGCGTCATAATCGTGGGCCAGGTCCCGCGGGAAGGGTTCGAAGGGGCTGGCGAGCTTGAGGATCTGCAGCGCCGCCTGGTCGAGCTCCGGATGCCCGCTGCCGCGCCTTATGGTGGCTTCGATCAGCCGCCCGTCGGAACCCAGCGCCACCTCGATCACCGGGCTTCCGGACAGATCGGCGCGGCGGGCGACGGTGGGGAAATTCAGCGTGCCGACGCGCTCGACCTTGCGCCGCCAGGCGTCCAGGTAGGGGGCGAGTTTCGAGGCGCGGGTATCCGGGCTGATCCACTGGCCGGTCTTCGGATCGCCGCGCAGCACCAGTTCGCTTGCATCGCCCCGTCCGCTGCGGGCGTCGGCAGCCGCGGCCACGCGCTGCGGCTCGGGTGCGGATCCCGCGGCGGTCCCCCGCTCGCCCAGCCAGCGGATCAGCGGCGCCGGCGCAGTCGTGGTGAGCGCTCGTTCCTCACCGCCGCGCCCGCCCGCCGCGGCGGTCTGCACGGCCTCGGCGGCCTCGGCGCTGGCGGCCACGGGCGCCGGGCGGGCATCCGGGCTGCCGGTGGCCAGCGTGTGCGTGTTGCCCG
>JAGWPD010000086.1 GCA_028870705.1 Gammaproteobacteria bacterium | reverse complement strand
TGGGCCTGAAGGTCGGGTTGAAATTCTGAGGAAGCGGGCCCGCGCGGCGCAGGCCGCGTGGGCCCGGCGCCCCGATCGAGCCAAGGCGCGCAGCGCAGCCGGCGGGCTGCCCGTTGCCGGCGGGCGCAGTCCGGCATCGATATGAGCCTGGAACAGGTCCCCCCGGCCGGCACGCCACCGGCCGATGATCCCGTCGGCGGATTGCGTGCGTTGATGCGCGAACACAGGTTCGCGGAGGCGCGCGAGCTGGCCGCGCAGATGGAGAGCGCCGCGCCCGGCAGCCGCGAGATCCTCTACTGGCGCGCGTTTGCCGAGCGGCATCTGCGGCGCACCGACGATGCGCTGGCCACGCTCGAGCGCCTCGCGCGCCACCATCCGGGCTATGCGCGGCTGCACGAGGAGCGCGGTCACTGTTACGTGGCCCGGCGGGATGGCGCCCGGGCGATAGCCGCCTATGAAACAGCGCTGGGCCTGAATCCGGCGTTGCCGGGCGTGTGGTCGACGCTTTCCGGCCTGTACGGCATGGCCGGTGACCATGAGAACATGCGGCGCGCTGCCCGCGAGGCCGCGGCGCTGCGCGCACTGCCGCCCGAAGTGTTGCGGGCCAACGCCCTGTTTGCCGATGGCGAAACGGCCGCCGCCGAGCAGCTGGTGCGCGCATACCTGCTGCAGCATGGCGATCAGGTGGAAGCGATGCGGCTGCTGGCCCGCATCGGAGCGAGGCTCGAGGTCTACGATGACGCCGAACTGCTCCTGCGTGGCGTTCTGGAGTTGGCGCCCGAACATCATGCCGCGCGGCAGGAGCTGGCCAGCGTGCTGCTGGAGCGCCATAAGGACCAGGAGGCGCGCACGCAGATCGAGCGCCTGCTGGCCAGCTTCCCCGGCCGGCGCGACCTGCGGATCCTCGAGGCGCTCGCAGCGGTGGGGCTGGGCGAACACCTGCGTGCGATCGAACTCTACCGTGCGCTGCTGGCCGATGCGCCAGCGCTGCCGCGGGCGCGCGCCGAATTGCACCTGTCGATCGCGCATTCCTGCAAGACCGTCGGGCGGAGCGAGCAGGCCATCGAGGCTTACCGCGCGGCCGCGGCGGAATGCCCGGATTTCGGCGACGCCTACTGGAGCCTCGCGAACCTGAAGACCTATCGGTTCAGCGCGGCCGAGCTGGCGCAGATGCGCGCTGCCGAACAGTCGCCCGACACCGGTCCGCTCGACCGTTACCACCTGTGTTTCGCCCTCGGCAAAGCTTGCGAAGACCGGGGCGAGTACGCCGATTCGTGGCAGTACTACCAGCGCGGCAATGCGCAGAAGCGCGCCGCGAGCCGCTACCGGCCCGAAATCATCGAGCGCAACACCGCCAACCAGCAGCGGGTGGTGACGCGCGAATTCATCGCGGCGCGCCGCGGCGCCGGCGTGGCCAGCAACGCGCCGATCCTGGTGCTGGGACTGCCGCGGTCCGGGTCCACGCTGATCGAACAGATCCTCGCCTCGCACCCGCAAGTGGAGGGCACGCACGAGCTGGCCGAGATTCCGCGGACGGTGCTCGAATTGCAGGGGCGCGAGCCCGATCTCGACAATCCGCGCTACCCGGCGGTGCTGGCCGAGTTGCCGCTGGAGAGATTCGCACAGCTGGGCCAGAAATACCTGGACGATACCGCATACTACCGCTCGGGCAAGCCGCGCTTCATCGACAAGATGCCGAATAATTTCCGGCATATCGGCCTGATCCACCTGATGCTGCCCAATGCCCGGGTGATCGACATACGCCGTGAACCGATGGCCTGCTGCTTTGGCAACCTCAAGCAGCTGTTCGCGCGCGGCCAGGAATTCACGTACAGCATCGAGGATATCGCGCGCTACTACCGCACCTACCTGGAACTGATGGACCATTGGGACCAGGTATTGCCGGGGCGGGTGCTGCGCGTGCATTACGAGGACGTCGTCGGCGATCTCGAAGGCAGCGTGCGGCGCCTGCTCGAGTACTGCGAACTGCCGTTTGATCCGGCTTGCCTCGAGTTCCACCGCACCGAGCGCAGCGTCCGTACGGCGAGCTCCGAGCAGGTGCGCCAGCCCATCTTCAGGGAGGGCCTCGAGCAGTGGCGCCACTACGAGCCGTGGCTCGAGCCGCTGCGCGCGGCGCTCGGCGATGCGCTCGAACGCTACCGCTAGGCGCATGGACACGGGACGCAATGAGCCGTGTCCGTGCGGCAGCGGGCGGAAATTCAAGCACTGCCACGGTCGCGGGGCGGCGGGCTCGCCGGAAGCTTCGGCGGACGCCACGCGCGCAGTGGCCCTGCTGCAACGTGGGCATGCCGCCGACGCGGAACTCGAGGCGCGGCGGCTGCTGGCGATCGATCCGCGGTTCGGCGCGGCCTGGGCGTGCCTGGGTTTTGCACAGCTGCAGCAGGGCAAGGACCCCGTTCCGGCGCTGGAATCCGCGGTCCGCATGCTCCCCGGGGATGCGGCCGTACGGCAGGTGCTCGGACAGGTGCTCGAGAAACGCGGCATGCTCGCGCCGGCGGCCCGCTGCCTGGAACAGGCGGTGGCGTTGCGGCCGGATTTCGCCGGGGCGCACAATGACCTCGGGCGTGTACGGCTGGCGCTGGGCGATGCGGCCGGTGCCGCAGCCAGCTACCGGCGCGCACTCGAACTCTCGCCAGGTGATGCCAATGCGTCGGCGGAACTTGCCGCGCTGCTCAGCGACCAGGCGACGCTGCTCGTGCGCCTCGGGCGTTATGCAGAGGCCGTGCAGCAGTACCGCGCCGCCATCGCACGATCACCCGTGGATGCGCGCCTGCACTCGAACCTCGCCAATGCCCTGCACTGCAGTGGCGACTTCCGCGGCGCCATCGACGCCGCCCGGCGGGCGCTGGTGCTCGATGAGCGGCTGCCGGAGGCCTATCTGCACCTCGGCAACGCGCTGCTGGCAGTCAGCGAGGTGCCGCAGGCGGAGCAGTGCTATCGCGACGGGTTGCGCATCGCCCCCGACCATCTATTGCTCCTGACGGCGCGCGCGATGGCGCTGCGCAACCTGAGCCGGCTGGACGAGGCGGAGGCAACCGCGCGCCGCGCCCTGGGCTTGCAGCGTACCCCCGAGCTGCTGAGCCTGTGCGGCAACCTCGCCTCGGACCGCGGCCGCTTCGCTGAAGCCGCCGAGGGTTACGCGGAGGCGCTGGCGCTCGCACCCGAGCTGCCCGAAGCGCTGGTTGGCGTCGCGCGATCGCGCCGGATGACGGCCGCGGATGCGCCCTGGCGAGCGTCGGCCGAGCGCGTGCTCGCGCGCGGCATCCCGGTCGCGCACGCGGTGAACCTGCATCACGCGCTTGGCAAATACCATGAGGATCTCGGCGAGAGCGAAGCGGCGTTCATGGCGCATGCCTCTGGAAATTCGCTGGCGCGCCGGAGCGGTGCGCGCTATGACCGCGCCGCCACGACGGCGCGCGTCGATTCGATATTGGCCGCATATGATCGCGCGGCGCGGGCTGCGCTGGCAGCCGCCGGTGCCGGGTTGCAATCGGACCGTCCGGTATTGGTGGTCGGCATGCCGCGCTCCGGTACCACCCTGGTCGAGCAGATCCTCGCCTCCCACCCGGACGTGCACGGGGCCGACGAGCTGCTGTTCTGGAACCTGGCCGCCGACCAGGTCCGCCTGGCGCCAGTGGCCGGGCGCGCCGCGAGCATTGCGCGCCTCGGCGCCGAGTACCTCGGGCAGCTTGCGCGTCATTCTCCGCTGGCGGCGCGGGTCGTGGACAAATTGCCGGGGAATTTCGAGAACCTCGGACTGATCCATGCGGCCCTGCCCGAGGCGAAGCTCATCCACCTCGAGCGCGACCCGCGCGATACCTGCCTCTCGATCTACTTCCAGGGATTCTCGTCGGCGCACGCCTACGCCACCGACCTCGAGGACCTGGCGCATTACTATCGCGAGTACCGGCGCCTGATGGCGCACTGGCGCGCGACGCTACCGGCCGGGACGCTCCTCGATGTGAGGTACGAGGCGCTGGTCGCCGATCCGGAGCCGTGGGTACGGCGGATGCTGCTGCACCTGGGCCTGCCATGGGATGCGCGCTGCCTGCAATTCCATCGCACCGAGCGGCCGGTTCTCACGGCCAGCGCCTGGCAGGTGCGCCAACCGTTGAACACGTCTTCCGTGGGGCGTTGGCGTCAATTCGAGCGTTATCTGGGACCGCTCCTTGCGGCGCTGGGCGATGCGCTGCCGGCGGGGGACACTCCGTCCGCCTGAGGTCCTCCGGCACCTGCGTCCACCCCGCGGCCTTCAGGAGGTGCAGAAAAACATGCCAACCAGGATCGCGGCGATGCAGCCCCACTGGAACAGCATGATCCGCTCGCGCAGCACGATCGAGGCAAAGACCAGCGTCACCAGCGGGTAGGCGCCGGTCAGCGGCGTCACGATCGAGATCTTGCCGTAGCGGCTCGCGACCAGCACACCGAGGTCGCCGGCGGCCATCATGCCCATCGGCAGGAAGGAGCGCAGCCACTCCCTGAGCGAGTGCGCGCCGGCACGGCCCTTCCACAGGCCATATGCGCCGAGCGTCGCCAGTGCGCCGATCATGCTGTAGAGGGACATGTTCGCGTCGGTCGCCCCGAGCTGGTAGTCGTACTTGACGACCGTCTGCGCGGCGCCCCACAGCACCAGCGCCGTGAATGCCAGCGGTATCCAGGCGCGCCCGACCACCTTGTTCGTGGCGTCGGCCGGCTGGTAGGCGAGGCCGATGCAGCCGCCAACCACGAGCGCCACCGCGCCGTACTGGAGCGGCGCAAGCGTTTCACCGAGGAACCAGTGCGCGAATACGATCGTGAGCGCCGGGTAGGCGGCCGACAGCGTACCGACGATCGTGATCGGGCCGGCGATGATCGAGAGGAAGTACATGATCCAGCCGGTGCCGTCGAGGAGGTAGGCCAGCACGCCGACCGCGAATATCTGGTGGCTGCCGGTGTCGAAAATCGAGGCATGCGGATTCGTGAAGAAGTAGCAGCCCATCACGATGGCGCGGGCGCAGGCGAAATAAAGGCAGAAGCGCGCGGGCGGCACCTCGGTGATCCACAGCTTAACGAAGCCCTGGCCCAGCCCGTAGAGCAGCAGAGCGAGCAACGCGGGCGTCAGCCACAGCAGCAGCGGCGCGGTGGTCTGTGGCTCGGCCATGGACGATTCTAACCCGACCCTGCTAACGTTGCGCCGGGACTGTACGATATCCACGAGACCTGCGTGCGGCTCGGACCCGGCGACGCAGCGGGCCTCGCGATTCGAACGGAGCGACAGGGGAGCGGCATGGCCGGGAACGAAGCGGGCGGGCGCAGCGACAGCGGCATGGAGCACTTCGGCTACAAGGAGTCGCTCGATCGCAGTATCGGCGCCTTCGGCAGCTTTGCCGCCGGTGTCAGCTACATCTCGATACTGACCGGCACGTTCCAGTTGTTCTATTTCGGCTACGGCACGGCCGGGCCGGCCTACCTGTGGTCATGGCCGCTGGTGCTCGTCGGGCAGCTGGCGGTGGCGCTGTGTTTCATGGAACTGGCGGCCAAGTATCCGATCGCCGGCTCGGTCTACAACTGGTCGAAGCAGCTGGGCAGCCGGATCGTCGGCTGGTCGTCGGGCTGGCTGATGCTGACCGCATCGATCGTGACGCTGTCCGCCGTGGTGCTGGCCCTGCAGTTGAACCTGCCGCGGATCTGGAGCGGTTTCCAGCTCGTCGGCGACGGCAATGGTCCCAACGACTTCGCGATCAACGCGGTGGTGCTCGGCTCGGTGCTGATCCTGTTCACCACGGTCGTCAATGCGATCGGCGTGCGGTGGATGGCGATGATCAACAGCGCCGGCGTGTTCATCGAGCTGATCGCAGCCTGCCTGATCGCGATCATCCTGGCGTTCAACATCAAGCGTGGGCCCGAAGTGTTCTTCCACGCCAACGGCTACGGCGCCGGCAAGAGCGGCGGATTCATGAGCGCCTTCCTGGTCGCCTCGCTGGCGTCGCTGTACGTGATGTACGGATTCGATACCGCGAGCTCGCTGGGCGAGGAGACACTGGAACCGCGGCGCACGGCGCCGAAGGCGATCCTGCGGGCGATCCTCGCGTCGTTCGTCATCGGCGGCGCCATCCTGGTATTCGCAGTCATGTCGGCGCCACGGCTCGACGATCCGATGATTGGCAGCAGCAGCGGCGGCCTGCAGTACATCGTCGAGCAGGTCATGTGGGGGCCGCTCGGCAAGATCTTCCTGGTCTGCATCGTGGTGGCGGTCACGGTCTGCTCGCTGGCGGTGCACACTGCGGCCATCCGCCTCAGTTTCGCGATGGCGCGCGATAACGCGCTGCCGTTCGGCGAGGGCCTCGCGCACGTGAATCCGAAGACCCAGACACCGATCATGCCGGCGATCGTGATCGGCGTGATCGCCGAGCTGATCCTGGTGATCAACATCGGACAGCCCAAGATCTTCACGGTGCTGACCTCGATCGCGATCATCATGATCTACCTGGCCTACCTGATGGTCACGGGGCCACAGCTGCGGCGGCGCCTGCAGGGGCAGTGGCCCCCGCCCGATCTCGCAGCCGGTGGCTACTTCACGATGGGGCGCTGGGGCATGCTGGTGAATGTCGTGGCGGTGGCATGGGGAGCCGGAATGGCGCTCAACCTGGCGTGGCCGCGCGAGTCGGTCTATGGCACGCCCTGGTACAACACCTGGGGCGCGTTCGTGTACATCGCGGTGATCCTCGGCGCCGGCCTGGGGTGGTATGCGCTCAAGGGCCGCCATCACATCGGCACGCTGGCCTCGCACCAATCCGCGCGCAGAGCGCCGTGAGCGGCAGGCCTGGTACCCACGGCACAGCAAGTATGTCGGATCCGCCAACAGCCATGAGGAATATGCCCATGCGCACTGCCAGCTCATCCGCGTGTAGTCCACGGGTTCGGAACTTCTTTGCCTGCCCGGTGCTCGCTCTGCTGGGCCTTGGCGCGCAAGCGCAAACACCCGATCTGCGGAAGCTTGCCCCC
>JAGWPD010000002.1 GCA_028870705.1 Gammaproteobacteria bacterium | reverse complement strand
GCAGCCGGGGCGTCAGCGGCGAACATCGGGGCGGCGGACAGGGCGGCAACGACGGCCGCGACTACGACAAACTCGGACTTCATAGGTACTCCTGGTTGAACAGTGGCCCCTTCTCGCGAGGGGTGCCGGAGTATCGCCACGTTCGACGGCCGCCAATGTGAAATGCGCGTAATGCAGCCGGCCGGGCCGGCTGCAAACATTAATTTCACGTTAGCTGCGTGGCGGTCAGGATCTGGTGGCCGGAGCGGCGGCCACGCCCGCCGCGCCACCCGGGAATTTCCTGAAGATCGCGTCGACCACGGCCTTGATGCGCTGCTCGGCGTCGGCGCCGGTGAGCCCGGTGACGTCGGCGTCCACATAGGCATGCCACAACGCCTGGTGCGAGCGGGCATCGTACAGGTTCACCGTGACGCGGCCCTCGCGATAGTCGTACGGCACCTGCCAGGCCAGCGAGCCGCCCATGCCGCGATAACCCCAGCCGCCCCAGCCCAGACCCCAGCTGAAGCGCGGCGCGGTTGGATCCGGCACCAGGCGCGAGCCGATCGCATAACCGACCACGCAATCGGCGCTCACGCCTTCGGCGGCAGCGGGCACGCCGTGGGAGGCCATGCTGCTGGCGATCGCCTCGCGCAGGCGCTTTTCATTGAGCGGATTGCCGAACGCCGTGGCGCCGTCGGGGCGGCTCGCGGCCGCGTCGGCAAAGGCATAGTTGTGGCAGACGGCCACGGAGGACCTGGGATCGGAATCGGTCCGCGCTTCGAGCGCACAACCGCCCAACAGGAGCATCGCCGCCGCGGCGGCGGCAAATCCTGGAACACTGCTGCGGATCGTCATCGTTCTCTCCCGCCGCCGCGCTCGCGGCAGTCCATCTGGCACTACTCTAAAGTATAAGAGCGCGCCAGCGGCGGGAAAGTTCTACCCGGCGGGAGGCGCCAGGGCGAACGTGGCCTCAGGCGTGCATCCGGACGATCAGCGCCAGCGCGCCAACCGCAACGATCGAGCCGATGACCACGAAGCGCATGAAGGTGTCTTTGGTTTCCATAGGGGTCCAGCATGCCGATTCGCGCCCGGCCGAATCCTTGAAGGCCCTCACGATAATCGCGGCGCAGCCGCAATTTCCCGCTGCGCTGCGGCGTTATGCAAAGGCCGCGGCCGATTATGCCCGCAGCGCCGATCAGCGCGTGCGCGGCCGCTGGAACAGCACCAGCGCGACGCCCGCCAGGATCAGCACGATCGCCAGCAGCACGTAGCCGGTGATTTTCTCGCCGAGCACCAGCGCGCCCAGCAGCAGCGCCACCAGCGGATTGACCAGCGCATACGTGGTCGCCTTCTGCGCCGACACCTGCGTCAGCAGCCACAGGAAACAGCTCAGCGCGATGATGCTGCCAAACACCGTCAGGTAGGCCAGCGCGAGCCAGGAGGTCAGGGACACTTGCGCCGGATGCAGCCGATGCCAGTCTCCGTGCACCAGCGCCATCAGCGACAGCAGCACCGCGCCGACGATCATCTGCACGCAGGTCGCGGCGCCGACCTGCGGCGCGGACACCAGGCCGCGCGTCACCAGCGTGCCGCTGCTCCAGCACAGCATCGCGGCCAGCAGCGCGATCACATACGGGGCGCGCACCGCGCCGGACAGCGAGTGCATGTGCGCGACGATCACCGCGACGCCGCACATGCCGACCAGGATGCCGACCAGCGAACGCGTATCGGGTGCGCGCCGTGCGAAGCACAACCAGTTCAGCAGCAGCACGAACACGGGTACCGAGGAGATCAGCAGCGCCGCGATCCCGGAGGGCACGCCCTGCTGCGCCCACACCGAGAAGCCGTTGCCGCCGGCGACCAGCAGCACCCCCGCCGCCGCCAGCCGGCGCAGTGGCAGTCCCCGGAAGGCCTGCGGGCTGAACGCGAGCAGCCAGGCCAGCAGCAGCAGGCCGCCGAAGATGTAGCGCATCGCCGAGCTCGCGAATGGCGGGATCGTGCGCAACACGAGCGCGACTGCCAGATAAGTCGTGCCCCAGATGAGGTAGATCGCCGCGAGCGCCAGCGCCACGCCCGCGCGGTTGCTCGCCTGGTCGGCCGGCTGCGCCAGGCTCAATGCGAATGCCAGAGCTCGAGCGCCAGCGCCGCGGCCACGCACAGTGCGCCGGCCGCCAGCACCAGCACCGCTGCGGCGGCGCAATCCTTGGCGATGCGCAGTTGCGCATGCACCTGCGGGTGCAGGTGGTCGGCGAGGCGCTCGAGCGCCGTGTTCAGCAGTTCAGCGGCGATCACGCCGCTGCCGGCCAGCAGCACCAGCGCCCACCACAGTGGCGCGGGGCGCAGGTACACGAGCAGTGCCAGGGCCACGCACAACGCGGCGAGCTGTGTGCGCAGACTGCGCTCGGCGTTCGCGGCGTGGCGCAAGCCGGCCCAGGCATGGCGTACGCGCGCCGCGAGCGGCTGGTTCTTAAGATGGTTCATGCTTTCCCCGGCGCGATGCCCTAGGCTTGCGGCGCGCGCCAATATTAGCATCGGCGGCCGGCGCGGCCGCGTACAAGGAAAGGATATGAACCTCTGCCGCCGCGCCTGCGCCACGGCGCTCGCCGCCAGTTTGCTCGCCGCAGCGCCGGCGTGGGCCGGCGGCGGACTGTTCGGGCTCGACCACTACGTCAACGCAGACGACCAGGGCATCTGGGCACGCCGCAACCAGCTGCTGCTCATCGGCACCATGCTGGCGGGCGAGAGTGCCGTGGCGCTGTGGGAAGGCGGCGACACGCGCCTCGGGCGCACCATGTGGAAGTCGATCGACGCGACGGTAGTGAGCGGCGTCGCGGCCGAGGGCCTGAAGCTGGCCTTCACGCGCGCGCGCCCCAGCGAGACCACCGACCCGAATCAGTGGTTCCAGGGCGGCGGACACGCGAGCTTCCCGAGCGGCGAAGTCACCGTCGTCAGCGCGATAATCACCCCGGTCGTGCTCGAATACCGTCACGACCATCCGGCGGTCTACGCTCTGGAATTGCTGCCACTCTACGACGCCATCGCCCGCGTCAAGGTGCACGGCCACTGGCAGTCGGACGTGCTGGCCGGCTACGCGCTCGGCACCGCGGCCGGCATCCTGATGAGCGAGCGCACGCGCACGCCGGTCATCCTCAGCCTCATGCCGCACAGCGTGTATGTAGGATTGCGCCACAGCTTCTGAGCGCCGCAGTGGCCGGCCGCGCGGCTGTGCCGCGCGCGCCGCGGTACTAGGAACTGGCCATAGCTGCGGCGTCGATCCGGCTGGCACGCATGAGCATCGCGACCGCCGCTTCCATGCCGGCCTGGTCGGCAGGCCGGAAGCGATCCGGCAGCGGACTGTCCAGGTCGAAGACGCCGACCAGCGCGCCATCCTTCAGCATCGGCACCACCAGCTCCGAACGCGAGAGCGGATCGCAGACGATGTGGTCGGCGAAGGCGTGCACGTCCGGCACCAGCACGCTCGCGCGGCGCGCGGCCGCGGTGCCGCACACGCCGCGCCCCATCGCGATGCGCACGCAGGCCGGTTGCCCCTGGAAAGGGCCGAGCACCAGCTCGTCGGCCCGCAGCAGGTAACAACCGGCCCAGTTCAGGTCCGGCAGGTTGTGGTACACCAGGGCGGAGAAGTTCGCGCAGTTGGCGATCAAGTCGGGTTCGCCGTCGAGCAGGCCGGCGAGCGAGCGCTGCAGATCCGCGTAGGGCATCGCGGCATCATACCGGGCTCAGCTCGCCGCGGCGACGGTCGCGTCCTGCCTGCCCGGTTCGAGGGCGTCCGTGGCGCCGGCCGGCGGCGCCACGCGCACGCAGTTGCGGCCGCCGTTCTTGGCGGTGTAGAGCGCGCTATCGGCGCGGCCCACCGCCTGTTCGAGCGGCTCGCCGCTGGCGATCTCCGCCACGCCGATCGAGATCGTGACCGTGTCGCTGAGCTCCTTCCTGCCGCCACTCTTGATGCGCGTCTTGCCGAAGGCCACACGCACCTGCTCGGCGAGCGTCACCGCGCCCTCGCCCGGGGTCTGCGGCAACAGCACGATGAATTCCTCGCCGCCCCAGCGCGCGGTGATGTCGCGGCCCTTGACGCTGTTCTGCAGCACCTGCGCGAGCGCGCGGATCACCTGGTCGCCGACCAGGTGGCCGTAGTTGTCGTTGACCTTTTTGAATTGATCGATGTCGGCGATCAGCAGCGAGCAGCCGCCCAGGTCGGCAGCGCGCCCGAGCGCGAATTCACTCACCGCCAGTTCGAAGCCGCGGCGGTTGCGCAGCCGCGTGAGCGGATCGGTCTGCGCCAGGTTCTGCAGCTCACCCATCTGCCCGCGCAGCTGCTGCATCTCCTCGCGCGTCGCGGCCACTTCCTTCTGCAGCGTCGTGGTGGATTCGCGCACTGCCGTGGTCGATGTCACCAGCGACTGGATGATGCGGTGCACGCCGGCCGGATCGCTGATCGCGCCGAGATCATGCTGGCACTGCGCGAGCGTGCGGGAGAATTCGGCGGTTCCGGCGCCGGAGCTCGCGGCGATTTCGGCCAGCCGGCGCATCAGCTCGCTCAGCCCCGCCTGGTAGGCCTCGAGCGTGCTCGCCTCGCGCGTGTCGATGAATTTGGAGTAGAAGTGCTCGACTTCGGCCTGCGTCATCGGGCGCTCGTTCCTGAGCCGCTCATCGAGCGCGGCGATCAGCTTGGGATTGACGCCCGAGAGGTATTCGTACCAGAGCGAATACGTGGTCGGCACGTAAGCGCCGCCATGCCGCGCGATGCGGGGCAGGATCAACCGCAGCAGCTCCGCGCTCTCGGTTGCAGACTCCTGGTATCGCATTGCCACGCTCCGGCCCGGGAAACAGTACCCGCAACCTTTATCGTCGCCCGACCGCGAACCTTGATGTCCTGCGGCGCGGGAAACAGCCGGCAGGCCTGCACCGCCGCGCAACCCGTGCGGCCTGCACGGAATTATGTCAATGCGACCCTAGTGCCCGCCCTGCACCAGCAGCCCCTCGGCGCGCAGCGCCTCGGCCAAGCGCTCCTCGATATCCAGGGCATCGGCGCGCGCGATGCCCTGCAGGTGCAGCGTCGGCCCGGGCAGCAGCTCCAGCCCCCGGCGCAGCACGCTGCCGGCGGCGCGGATCCCGGCCTTGTGCTGGTCGAACCGCTGCGCGATCGGCAACCGGGTCGCGCCCACGTAGATGCCGTAAGGCTCATCCCTGCTGTCGCGGTAGTCGAGCAGTACCAGGTACAGGTTGGAGCGCCCGCGCCGGCGTGGCTGGAAACGCGCCGCCACCTCGTAGACCAGCGGCAGGCACTCGATGTGACGCATCGGCAGCCAGTCGGGGATCGTGCCCGCGGCGCTCGCCCACAACCGCTCGAGGGCGGCTTCGATATGCACGGCCAGCGCGCCGCGCATCCACAGCTCATGGATGCAATGTGCGCCAACCGGCCCGTTGCCGCCGGCAACCGCCCTGGCCAGATCGAGCTCGAGATCCGTCTCCGCCAGCAATCGCAGCGGCCGGCTGCCGGGCGCCGCCAGCCCGGCCTGCGATGCGTTGCTCGAAACGGCGGCGCTCATGCGGGCTAGAATACGCGCCTGATCCAACCAGGAGACTGTTCATGACCCGCACCTTTGCCCTGTTGCTGATCTGCGCCCTGCCGATCGGCGCCTTTGCCGCCAACGCGCCGGCCACTTCCGCGCCGGCCACCAAATCCAAGCCGGCCAGTGCCGCAAGCGCGGCCGCTCCGGCGAAGGGCGCCGCCGCCGTGAAGCCCGACGAGGACAAGGTCATGTACTCGATCGGCGCGATCCTCAGCGGCAGCGTCAAGCCCTTCGCGCTCACCGAGCGGGAGATGCAGCAGGTGCAGGCGGGATTCGCCGCCGGCATGCGCGGCAAGACAGCCGGCATCGATGTCGACAGCTATCGCCCCAAGATCCAGGCGCTGCTGGCCGAGCGGGGCGCGGCGGCGATGGCCAAGTCGAAGGCGGCGGGCAAGGCCTTCCGCGACAAGGCCGCTGCCGTCAAGGGCGCGACCACGACGCCCAGCGGGTTGATCCTGACCACCGTGACCGCAGGGTCGGGTGCGAGCCCGGCGCCGGATGACGAGGTGAAGGTGAACTACGAGGGCAAACTCATCGACGGCACCGTCTTCGACAGCTCCTACAAGCGCGGCCAGCCGGCGAGCTTCAAGCTCAACGGTGTAGTGCCCTGCTGGACCGAAGGCCTGCAGCACATGCAGGTCGGCGGCAAGATGACGCTGGTCTGCCCGCCTGAACTCGCCTACGGCGACCGCGGTGCGCCACCCTCGATCCCGGGCGGCTCGACGCTGGTGTTCCAGGTCGAGTTGCTCGACGTCGTGAAGGCCGCGCCGCCGGCGCCCGCTGCGCCCGCAGCCGCGACCAAGCCGGAAACGCCGGCCACGCCCGCCGCACCCGCGACGCCGGCGGCGCCCGCAACCTCGAAATAGGCACCGCCGCGGCATGAAGTACCTGCACACGATGGTGCGCGTGGGCGACCTGCAGGCGGCGCGGCGCTTCTACTGCGACGCGCTCGGTCTGGTGGAACTCGAGCACCGGGACTACGAGCGGGGCCGCTACACGCTGGTGTTCCTGTGCGCGCCCGGCGATGAGGCGGCGCAGGTCGAGCTGACCTACAACTGGGACCCGGAGAAATACACCGGCGGCCGCAATTTCGGCCACCTCGCCTACGAGGTGGACGACATCTATGCGACCTGCGAGCGGCTGCGCGCGCACGGCGTCACGATCAACCGGCCGCCGCGCGATGGCCACATGGCCTTCGTGCGCTCCCCGGACGACATCTCGATCGAGCTCCTGCAGCGTGGCGCCTCGCTGGCGCCGCGCGAGCCGTGGTCGTCGATGGCCAACGTGGGCAGCTGGTGAGCTGAGGTCGCGTCCGCATGAGCCTCAAGGTGATCCTGTCGGCGAACGAAGCGCGCGTGATCGGCTGCCTGATCGAGAAGCAGATCACCACGCCCGACCAGTATCCGCTCTCGCTCAATGCGCTGACCAACGCCTGCAACCAGAAGAGCAACCGCGATCCGGTGCTCGCGCTTGCCGAGATCGAGGTGCAGCAACTGGTCGACCAGCTGGTGCGCAGGCATGTGGTGATGGAACGCAGCGGCTTCGGCAGTCGCGTGCCCAAGTACCAGCATTGCTGCTGCAATACCGAGTTCTCGGGCCTGAAATTCACGCCGCAGGAACTGGCGATCGTGTGCGAGCTGCTGTTGCGCGGCCCGCAGACGCCGGGCGAACTGCGCAGTCGCGCCGCCCGCATGGCCGCTTTCGCCGACAGCGCCGAAGTCGAGCGCGTGCTCGAGACGCTGGCCGCGCGTGCCGAGGGCGCG
>JAGWPD010000085.1 GCA_028870705.1 Gammaproteobacteria bacterium | reverse complement strand
CTGGATCCTGGTGGATTTCGCCTCGGGACAATCGCTGGCGGAAGGCAAGGCCGACCAGCGTGTCGAGCCGGCCAGCCTGACCAAACTGATGAGCGCCTACGTGGTCTTCGCTGCGCTGCGCGATGGTCGCCTCAAGATGAACGAGGACGTGCTGATCAGCGAACACGCCTGGCGGGCGGAGGGTTCGCGCACCTTCGTGCAGGTGGGCACGCGCGTCCCGGTCGACGTGCTGGTCAAGGGCATGATCGTGCAGTCGGGGAACGACGCCACCATCGCACTGGCCGAGCGGGTCGCTGGCACGGAGCCGGCATTCGTGCAGATGATGAATGCCTATGCGCAGCGCCTGGGCATGAGCGGCACGCATTTCGAGGATTCGACCGGACTCCCCTCGCCCGCCCACTACAGCACCGCGCGCGACCTGGCGACGCTGTCACGCGCGATCATCCGCGATTTTCCCGAGTACTACGGCATCTACTCGCTGCGTGAATTCACCTGGAACAGGATCCGCCAGGAGAACCGCAATGGGCTGCTCGAACGCGACCCGACCGTCGACGGCATCAAGACCGGGCACACCGAGTCCGCGGGCTACTGCCTGGTGAGCTCGGCGCTGCGCAGCGGCATGCGGCTGGTCTCGGTGGTGCTGGGCTCCGGCAGCGTGAAGGCGCGCGAAGCCGGCAGCGCCGCGCTGCTGAACTACGGTTTCAATTTCTACGAGTCGATCACGGTGAAGAAGGCCGGCGAGATGGTGCTCAAGCCGCGCGTCTACAAGGGCGAGGCGCAGTTCATCGCGGTGGCACCCGCCAGCACGGTGCAGGTCACGGTGCCGCGCGGCCAGGGCACGACCGTGACCACGCGCGCCAGCGTGCGCGCTCCGCTGCTGGCGCCGCTCGCCGCCGGCACGCCGGTCGGCGAGCTGCAGGTGGATGTCGGCGGCAAGACGGTGGCGCGCGTACCGCTCTATCCGGTGGCCGCGGTCGCACCCGGCGGCCTGTGGCGACGGATGATCGACGCCATCAGTCTGTGGCTCTAGGCCCGGCGGAGCAGCGCCATGGCTGAGCCGCTTCCGCTCTGTCACCTCAATGGCGCGCTCCTGCCGCTGCGCGAGGCGCGCATATCGCCGCTCGATCGCAGTTTCCTGTTCGGCGACGGGGTCTACGAAGTGGTCGCCCTGCACGCCGGCTACGCCGCGCGTCTCGCCGCCAACCTCGCGCGGCTGCGGCGGAGTCTGGCCGAGCTGCGCATCCGCAATCCGCATGACGACGCGCATTGGACCGCGCTGGTGCAGGAGCTGGCCGCCGCCAACGGCGGCGGCGATCTCTACGTGTACCTGCAGGTCTCGCGCGGGGCGGAGTATGGACGCAATCACGCCCCATTGCCCGATGTCGCACCGACGGTTTTCGCGTTCTGCGCACCGCTCCCGCCCTCGCCGCCCGAGCTGGCGGTGAATGGCCTGGCCTGCATCACCGCGCAGGACACGCGCTGGGCGCGCTGCGACATCAAGTCGGTGGCGCTGCTGGCAAACGTGCTGCTGCGCCAGCAGGCGGTCGAGGCTGGAGCCGCCGAGACGATCCTGCTGCGCGATGGCTGGCTCACCGATGCCAGCGCCTCGGCCGTGCATGTCGTCGCCGCCGGCGAGATCCGCACGCCCCCGCGCAGTCACCAGTTGCTGCCCGGCACGACCCGTGGGCTCATCGAGGATCTGGCCGCGGCCAACGGCATTGCCTGCCGCAGCATCGCGGTCAGCGAAGCGGCGCTGCGGGGCGCGGATGAAATCTGGCTGAGCGCGGCGACGCGCGGCGTGGTGCCGGTGACCCGCCTTGATGGCGTCGCGGTTGGCTCCGGTCGACCCGGTCCGCTGTGGCAGCGGATGCGCGCGCTGGTCGAGGCGAGCTGGCAGCGGCCGCGGGGCTAACCGAACGTGAGCTGCCAATAGCCGACGTTGATCCAGCGGCCGAGCTTGTACCCGACCTCGCGCAGCTCTCCGACCTTGCGCATGCCGAGCTTCTCGTGCAGCGCGACGCTGGCCTCATTCGGCAGCGCGACACCGCCCAATACCGTGTGGCAGCCCGCGCGGCGCAGCTCGCCAAACAGCGCGGTGTACAGCCGCGTGCCCAGGCCACGGCCGAATGCCGCGCTCTCCAGGTACACCGTCACCTCGACGGTGTGCCGATAGGCGGCGCGCGACTTCCAACTGCTGGCGTAGGCATAGCCGCGCACGCCGAGCGGATCCTCGGCCACCAGCCACGGCAGCCGCGCCGCCGCGGTCGCAGCCAGGCGCGCGCTCATCTCGACGGCATCGACCGGTTGCTCCTCGAAGGTGATGATCGTTCCAGTGACATAGGGGTTGTAAATCGCGGCCAGCGCCGCTGCATCGGCTGCGCGCGCAGGGCGGACCGTGGCCGGCAGGGCGTTCACCGGCGGAACATGAAATAGACCGCCCCGCACATGCACAGCGCCGCCCACAGGTAGTTGAGCCGCACGGGTTCGCGCATGTACAGCCACGCGAACGGCACGAACACCGTTAGCGTGATGACTTCCTGCAGGATCTTCAGCTGCCCCAGCGACAGCACGGTGTGGCCGATGCGGTTGGCCGGCACCTGGAACAGGTATTCAAACAGCGCGATGCCCCAGCTCGCGAGCGCGGCGACCAGCCACGGGCGCTGCGACAGATTGCGCAGGTGCGCGTACCAGGCGAAGGTCATGAACAGGTTGGAGATCAGCAGCAGCGCGACGGTGCGGGCGATGACCGGCATGGGCGGATTCTGCACCGCGCGCGGTTCGCTTGTCATCGTCCGCGCGCTATGCTGGCGGCAATGGACAATCCGGAACTGCTGACGTTTCCCTGTGATTACCCGATCAAGGTGATGCTGCGCGCCGGCGATGAGCTGCGCGCCCACGTCGATGCGGTCATGGCCCGGCACACGAGCCCTGCGGTGATCGAATCAGCCACCACGCGCCCGTCGGCGCAGCGGAACTTCAGCGCGGTGACCTACACGATCCGCGCGCGCGATGCGGCGCAGATCGCCGCGCTGTTCGCCGACCTGAAGGATATCCCGGGTGTATTGATGGTGCTCTAGCGAACGCCCGCCCTGTGCAAACCCAAGCACGGCCGCATCGACGTCCTGAGTGTGAACGGGCCCTAGGTCGTGCCGCCGCTGCGATCGGGCACCAGGTTCGCGGCGCGCAATTGCGCCAGAGCGGCGCGTTCGCCCGCGGCACGCTCCCGCGCCGCGCGCAGGATCGCCTGGAAGCGCGGATCCGGCCGCAATCGCGCGAATGCGGGTTCATGCTCGAGGCGGTACCGCCAGCCGGTCAGGTTGTAGTGGTCGGCCACCGAGTCGCGCAGGTCCGCCAGGGCCTCGTCGTCCCGTCCCAGCAGCGCCAGCGCGACCGGCCGCATGTGGTGCTGCCAGAGCGTGCCGCGCCCGAAATCCGTCGCCTCATGCTGCATCGCCGCCAGCGTCGCCGCCAGCAGGCGCCTGCCGCGCTGGGCCTGGCCGGACTGGATCAGCATGTCGGCGAGCCCGACCACGTTCAGGTACAGGGTGCTGGGATCATGCACGATCGGCTGGCCGGCGGCGTCCCATTCGGTCTGTGAGCGCTCGGCGAGCACATTGGCGGCCCGACGATACTGTCCGCTGCCGCGCGCCTCCATCCGCAGTGCCGAAATGGTGACGGGCTCGGCGACCGGCGTGACCAGGCCGAGCGCGAGCGCCCGGTAGGCCTGCTGCCCCGCTGCCCTCCAGTCGCCCGTCGCTTCGTACAGTTCGGCGAGCTGCACGGGATTCGGGTCCGGCACGGAGTGCGCGAGCTGCTGCGCGGCGCGCAGGTCGCCGACGTCGATGTACAGGCTTTGCAGGATCTGGCGCTGCTGTGCGGCGCTCGGGTCCAGCGCCACCACCTGCTCCGCCACCCGGATCGCCTCGGCGAAGCGACCCCCGGTCCAGTACACCTCGGCGAGACGCGACAGCGCCAGTTCGGACATGGGACTGCGTCGCAGCGCGTCCTGCAGCAGTTTCTCGGCGCCCTCGCTATCGCTGCGCCCGTAGTACAGGTAGGTCGCCTTGATGACCTCGAGACGCGACTCGAGCGGATCCAGTTTCAGCGCCCGGTCAATCAGCGCCAGCGCCTCGCTGCCGCGCGCGGGATTCTGGTAGACCACGGCCGCCAGCTCCTCGAGCGCCTGCACATCACTTGGATCCAGCTCCAGAGCCTTGCGCAGGTCCGACTCGGCGGCGGCTAGGTCGGAGAAGGCATTCACGTAGCCGCGTTCCGCATAGGCATGGCTGGCGCGCGAATCGAGCGCGAGCGCGTGGTCCAGCAGCCCCTGCGCCATGTGCAGCACTTCGCGGAAGCGGCGCTCGTGATCCGGCGCGGTATCGTATTCGGCGACCCGCACCTTCGCCTGCGCCAGCAGCACATAGGCGTCGGCGTACTGCGGATCCATCGCTATGGCGCGCGCCGCATGCCCGGCAGCCGCCTGCACGTCGGCCGTGCGCCAGGTATCGAGCAGGGTGCTGCCCTGCAGGTACTCGAGGTAGGCTTCGAACGATTGCGTGCGCTGCTTGCCTTGCCCGGCGGCCGGCTGCAGGCTGAGACTGAGCGCACGGGCGACTTCGATTGCAATCGCATCCTGCAGCTCGAACACATTCTGCAGCGTCTTGTCGAACTGCAGCGACCACAGGTGCGCGCCGGTCTGCGCATCGGCGAGCTGCGCCGTCACCCGCAGCCGCCCCTGGTCACGCTGTACCGTGCCTTCGAGGATGTAGCGCGCCCCGAGCTGCTGGCCGATATTGCGGATGTCCTCGTCATGCCCCTTGAACGAGAACGACGAGGTCCTCGCGATGACCTCGAGGTTCTCGAGGCTGGCGAGCTGGTGCAGCAGCGCATCCGGAATGCCCAGCGCCAGGATGTCGTCCTGCGGATCCTCGTTCAGGTCCCTGAATGGCAGCACGGCGATGGAGCGCGGCGGCAGCGGCCGCGCGGGATCGAACGCCGCCGGCGTGTGTCGCAAGCGGCTCCAGCCGAGCCATCCGGCCACCAGCACGCCGAGCAGCGCGAGCGCGCCGGCAACCATACTGCTGCGCGTGTAGGCCCGGCCCGGGTGGCCGAGGCGTCGCACCGGCGCGGCGTAAATCGGCTCGACCGGGCAGACCAGCCGATAGCCGCGGCCGCGAACGCCGGCAATGTAGCGGGGCTCCTGCGAATCATCGCCAAGCGCGCCGCGCAGCAGCTTCACGCGCTGGGCCACTGTTTCCACGTTGACGACGACCTTCGGCCACACCTGGCGCATCAGCTCGTCGGTGGTCGCAATGTTCGGAGCCGCGCGCGCCAAAGCGACCAGCAGGTCGAAAGTCAGCCGCGGCAAGGGAATCTCGACGCCGTCGCGGGTTGCGACGGCGCGGCCCAGATCGACGCTCAGGTCCCCCGCGCGGTAGCCAGCGATCTCTGGCGCGGGTCCGGCATCAGCGGCGGTCGGCGCTGGAAACACAGTCCGGAACTGCACGGCCCTGGCGCCGGCCGACTAGACTGTCGATCGCCTGCGCGGCCTGCCTGCCCTGGCGGTAGGACACCTGCAGCTGGCAACCCGACAGCGGCGCTGAACCGGCGCCGTTCGAGTCGGCCGCGCGGGTCACCGCCACGATCGCGGGCGCATCGGCGCCGGCCACCAGGTGCGCACGCACCGCCGCGATATCTTCGGGCGCGGCCAGCACCAGGTCGGTGTGGTGTTTGCGCAGCGCGCCATCGAGATCCCGCTCATTGCCAACCAGGCTCACGTTGTGGCCCGAGCGCTCGAGGCTGTCGGCCAGATGCACCGTACGGTCCAGCGCCAGCAACGCGGATTCCGGGCGGATGAAGTACAGGATCTGCGCGACATAATGCCCCGGGTGGATCCTGGCGAATGGCGCGCCACCGCCCATGCCCAGCAGCTTGTCGCCACAGGCGAGCGCCACCGGAACAGCGCTCACCAACAGCGCACACGCAAGCCACCCCCGTCGCAAGCCCGCAAGTTCGTATTTGTTCATGTCCTGGCCCGCCGGACTCTCAGGCCGCGAGCATACTCCCGCGCCTTCGGCGACGCCAAGCCGCGTTGCCGCGGGCGGCGGAGCGCGGCCATTGCTCTGGTTTGTAGTACAGTTGCCGTGGACTGTCGCTGCGGGGAGGAGGATGAACAGATCCTTGCGCGGGCGCATTGCCGCCTGCCTGATGCTGCTTACCGCTACGGCCGCGCGCTCGCAGGCGTGGCTGCCAGACGCCGGCACCATGTTGCTCAGTTTCGTGCACGGCGATGTGCAGAACGACATCCACTACCTGCCCAATGGCGCTGAAATCGATGCTGGCCATGCGCGCACGTTCAGCGAAGTGCTGGGCCTCGCGTACGCGCCGACCAATCACTGGTTGCTGTCGGCCAGCGTGCCCTACGTACGCGCCATGTACCACGGCCCATTCCCCGATCCGGACTCACCGGTCGACGACGGCCGCTACCACGGCACCTTCACCGACCTGCGCCTCGAAGCGCACTACCAGCTCGAGGAACAGCCCTTCGCGTTCAGCCCCTACCTCGCGCTGGTCGTGCCCTCCCACAGTTACGTGTCGCTCGGTCACTCGGCGCCCGGACGCGACCTGCACGAAGAGTGGTTCGGTTTCTACATCGGCAAGAGCCTCGACCCGTGGCTGCCGCGCACCTACTTACAATTGCGCTATGCCTATGCCTTCGTGGAAAAGCTCATGGGCGTGGCGCACGACCGGAGCCTGGCGGATTTCGAAATCGGCTATTTCCCGGACCCGAAATGGAGCGTGCGCGCCCTCGCATCCTGGATGATCCCGCACGGCGGCATCGACGTGCCCCCGCCCCCGGACAGCCCGTACATGGTGGTGCATGACCGCCTGGCCGCCGAACGCTACCTGCAGGCCGGCGGCGGCGTGGCGTGGTCGCCAAGCGACAGTACCAGCATGTACCTGCTCTACCGGCAGAGCCTGAGTGGCGCCAACGGCCACAAGGTCAACAATGGCTTCACGTTCGGCTACGGCTATTCATTCCATGTCGGACACTGAGGCCGCGGCGCCCGGTACGCAGGCGCCGCGGCGGGTGCCGGTTGCGGGCCGGCTCAGTGGTCCTCGCGTTCGCGCGCCGGGCAGCGCTCGAACTGCAGCACGGTAAAGCCACTGGGCACGCTGCGCGGCACGAGCTTGCAGAGGTTCTCCCTGCGGGCCCGCTCGTCGAGCAATCCGTCGCGGACGAATATGAGCAGGTCGCGGAACTCATCGGGCCGCAGCTCGAGCGGCGTGGCGAGCAGCGGGTCGAGCCGCGCCAGTACCGGGGCCATCGGCCCGATCGCCAGCGTCAGGTCGTTGTCGAGCCCGGCCGTGATCGGATCGTAATCGCGCACCGAGCGGGCGACGTCGAGGTGGTGGCGGATCGCATCCTCCAGCCGCGTGAACGCGCCGTTGTGGAAGAAAGCGACCTGGAGGGCGGCGTTGCGGAGCGGGGAGCTCCTGAACTTGTAGCGATCGGCCGGATTGCCGGTAACCTGCTCGAGGCCGAAATCCTCGTTCCTGCCCGGGCCATCGAAGATCACGTTGCCCCTGCCCACGCCGAAGGCGGGCGCGACCTGCGGCACGCCGATCACGTGGTTGCGGAAGTCGCTGAACATCTCGTTGGACTGCCCGGCGACCGCATGGCAGGCCACGCAGTTGCCCTTGCCGAAGAAGATCAGCGCGCCGCGCTTCTGCGCCTCGCTCATCGCACCGGTCTCGCCGCGTGCAAAGCGATCGATCGGTGCGTCGGCGAACACGAGCGTGAACTCGAACTCGGCGATCGCGCGGCTGAACATGCTGAAGTCGATCGGGCCGCCGGCGGCGACCGAAGGGAACAGCGCCCCGAACTTCTGCCGATAGGCCGGGGTAGAGTTCAGCCGCTCGAGCACCGCCTGGCGGATCGGCTCGTTCCGGTACCCGCTCGCATCGGGCGGGGGGACCACCGAGCCCAAGCCATCGTCGAACGGATCGAACTCGGGGCCTATGGTGCCGCGCGTGCCGGTGAACCCAGCCACCTCCACCAGTTCCGTCGGGGGCATGTGGGCCTGGGCGATGAGCAGATGGGTGATGATCGGATCATTGGGCCCGAAGCGCGTGGTCCCCTCGGGCGGCGGAAAGCTGAAGCCGGCCGAGTTGTCGAACGGGTCCCCGGAAAGGGAGGCGAAGCGCCCGTTCCACATGAGCCTGGGGTAGAAGGCCACGTTCACCGCGGCCGGGGTGCGCCGCTGGTTGCGTGGGCCCGCCCGATGCGGGCCGACCAGGTTGTTGTTCTGGATGCCGATCGCCATCGACTGGCTGTCGCCAAAGCCGGTGGCGGGCGAGTGACACCCGCCGCAGGTGTTGTCCGAATGCAGTCCCCCGGACTTGTCGAACCACAGGAGCCGTCCGAGGTCGGCCAGTTGCCGGTTCACCGGGCGGCCCAGCCGCCGCGGCAGGCTCTCCTCGACCCGGCCAGTGAATCCTGCCGCATACAGCGCGGCCGAGAGCCGTACATCCAGACCGTTGCCATCGGCAGCTGTGGCGGAACCGGCCATGGCCAGTTCGAACCCCAGGGCCGCCACCCATGAAGCCATCCACCCGAAAGTCGCGCGTGCCATCTCGCTCTCCCCCGTTGTGCCGTTGCGATCGTTCACACCCGCGCCCCGTCCTGGCCGGCGCACCGGCCGGGACGAGGGGGCGCGGCTTACGGAACCAGCGGGTTCAGCTGGGTCATCAGCCCGGCCGGATTCCTGAGATACAGCCAAGCGTTCACCGTCCAGAAGGGCACCGGTTCGTCATTGCTCCAGACATCGAGGTTGCCGGCAAAGCCCTCCGGAGGCGGTCCAGAGGCGGGCATGCAGGCAAACGGGATGAGGTATTCAAGCGCCACCAGCCTGAGCTGGGTCTCGCCAGGCAGGAAGGCATAAAGGAGTACCGCCGGATTCGCCGCGTCGAAAGTGCAGCTCAGGCGAACCGGGTTCAGATAATGGAAGCCCTCGCCGGGCACGTCCGGACTGGCCTGGAAGAAACCATCGGCCAGGGCGACATTGATATCCCTGTATCTGCGGTTCGCCGCCTTGGCGGCCTCGAGCTGGTCCTCCGTAGGCTGCGTCAGCGTCACCATGTCCGAGCGGCTCAGGATGCGCTGGCCCCCGTCGTCCGCGACGGCAACGCCGGCTCCGGCCATCCACGCCACGCTCCCCAGCGCCGCGCAGGCGAGCGCGGGTGCAATCGGGCTCTTGTTCATGTCGGTCCCCTTCTGAATAGACTGGTTGAGTGCGAATTTCCCTCGGGCGGCGCGTTGCCGCCCGTGGGCAATGCTGGGCGCCCGGGGGTGGCGCCCGCATGAAGGAATCAGGAAGAAACGGGTATGGATGCGTGAATTGTGCCTGGCGCGGCCTCCTGCGGCCGCCGGAGTCGCTCCAGCAGCAGCGGCGCCAGCTCGTGCCCGGCCGCTTCGACGCTGGCGGGCCCGCCGAGCGCGGCGAGCTGGGTCATTTCCAGGCCCGCGTAGCCGCAGGGGTTGATGCGGCTGAAGGGCTCGAGGTCCATGGACACGTTGAGCGCCAGCCCGTGGTAGCTGCCGCCGCGCCGGATCCTGAGGCCCACGCTCGCCAGCTTGCGGCCGTCCACGTAGACGCCCGGCGCTTCCTCACGGCACCTCGCCCGGATGCCGTGGTGCGCGGCCAGCTCGACGACCGCGCGCTCGAGCGCGGTCACGAGGCTGCGCGCGCCGAGGTTCGCCCGGCGCACGTCGATCAGCGGGTAGACGACCAGCTGCCCGGGACCGTGGTAGGTGACCTGCCCACCGCGGTCGATCTGCACCACCGGAATGTCGCCGGGCGCGAGCAGGTGCGCGCGATCGGCATTCATGCCGAGGGTGTAGACGGGTTCGTGCTCGAGCAGCCAGAGCTCGTCATCGGCCTGCACATCGCGCTCGGCCGTGAACTGCTGCATCGCGCGCCAGGTGGGCTCGTACGGGACGCGCCCCAGCCAGCGGACCCGCACGTTGCCGATCACAGGCCGACGTTGTTGCCAGCCAACGCCCGCTCGGCGCGATAGCTGGAACGCACCAGCGGGCCCGACACGCATTCGCGGAAGCCGCGCTGCAGTCCCCACGCGCGGTAACGGAGGAAATCCGCCGGCGTTACGAATCGCTCGACTGACAGGTGATTTACAGTAGGCCGCAGGTACTGGCCGAGGGTCAGGATGTCGACGTGCGCCGCGCGCAGATCGTCCATGCACTCGCCGATCTCGGCCTCGGTCTCGCCCAGCCCGAGCATCAGGCTGCTCTTGGTCAGCACCTCGGGCCGGTGCGCCTTGGCATGCGCCAGCACCGCGAGCGTCTGCTCGTAGCCGGCGCGCGGATCGCGCACCGGATGCGTCAGCCGGCGCACGGTCTCGATGTTCTGCGCGAACACCTCGAGGCCCGAATCGACCACCAGCTCCACGTCGCGCAGCACGCCCTGGAAATCGGGCGTCAGCGCCTCGACCGCGGTCGCAGGGCAGCGCTGCTTGATCGCGCGCACGCAGGCCGCATAGTGCGCCGCACCGCCGTCCGGCAGGTCGTCGCGGTCGACCGAGGTCAGCACGATGTAGCGCAGCTTCATCAGTGCGACGCTGGCGGCGACGTTGGCCGGCTCCGCGGCATCCAGCCAGCCACGCGGATTGCCGGTGTCGACCGAGCAGAACCGGCAGGCGCGCGTGCACACCGCGCCCATGACCATGATGGTCGCGGTGCCGGCGTTCCAGCACTCGCCGATGTTCGGGCACTTGGCTTCCTCGCACACGGTCGCAAGCCGGTGCTCGCGCACCGTGCGCCGCACCGCCTCGAACCCGGCTCCGGCCGGCAGTGGCGCCCTGAGCCAGCGCGGCTTGCCGGTCGGCGCGCGCGCCGCCGGGTCGACGCGCGCGCGCGCGCCGTCCTTGATCGCGGTGAAGCCCTGCGGCGTGAGG
>JAGWPD010000084.1 GCA_028870705.1 Gammaproteobacteria bacterium | reverse complement strand
GTGCCGGTGGCGCGGCGGCACGGCGCCGGCGATGCGCCGCGCGCGATGGCCGTCGAGGCGCAGCGCATCCTCGCGCTGCTGGGGCCGCGCGAACATGCGGTGGCGCTCGATGAGCGCGGGCGCTCATTCACGACCCCGCAGTTCGGCGCCTGGCTCGCCGGACGCCGCCAGGCAGGCGAGCCGGTGAGCTTCATCATCGGCGGGCCGGATGGGCTGGACCCGTCGGTGCTGCGGCGCGCGCAGTTGCGCTGGTCGCTCTCGGCGCTGACCTTCCCGCACGCGCTGGTGCGGGTGCTGCTCGCCGAGCAGCTCTATCGCGCCTCGACGCTGCTGGCCGGCCACCCTTACCATCGCCCCTGAGTCTGAACGGGCCCTAGCCATGCCATCCGTGTCCAGCCTGCCGCCCGTATTGCTGCTGGCCTCGGCCTCGCCGCGGCGGCGTGAACTGCTGTGGCAGATCGGCGTGCCGCACCGCATCGCGCCCGCCGGCATCGACGAGCGGCGGCAACCGGGCGAGACGCCCGCGGACTGCGTCCGCCGGCTCGCGCTGGCCAAGGCGGATGCGGCCTGGCGGCACGAGCTGCCGGTGCTGGGCGCCGATACCGCGGTGGTCGCGGATGGCGAGATGCTCGGCAAGCCCGCGACCGCGGCGGAAGCGGCGGCCATGCTGGCACGCCTTGCCGGGCGCGTGCACGAGGTGCTGACGGCCGTGGCGCTGATCGGCGCGCGCGGCCGCGAACTGCTGCTGAGCCGCAGCGAGGTGCGGTTCCGCGAACTCGCTCCGGCCGAATGCGCGCGTTACTGGCAAAGCGGCGAAGCGCGCGACAAGGCCGGCGGCTACGCGATCCAGGGGCTCGCCGCGGTGTTCGTCAGCGAGCTGCGCGGCAGCTACTCGGGCGTGATGGGCCTGCCGCTGTTCGAGACCGCCGCGCTCCTCGATGCCGCCGGCGTGCCACGCTGGCAGATTGCCGGAGCCGCCGTTGCGGGCGCCGCTGCCGACGTGGCCGAGGGTGCGGGCTGATGCGCGAGATCCTCCTCAACGTGACGCCGCGCGAGACCCGCGCCGCGCTCATCGAGAATGGCAGCGCGCAGGAGTTGTACATCGAACGTGCCAGCCGCCGCGGCCTGGTGGGCAATCTCTACAAGGGCCGCGTATCCCGGGTGCTGCCGGGGATGCAGGCCGCGTTCATAGACATCGGGCTCGAGCGCACGGCCTTCCTGCACGCCGCCGACATCGCGCGCGCGGTGCCGGCCGAGGCCGAGAACGGTGCGCCGCCGGTCGCCGACATCGGCGAGCTCGTGCAGCCGGGGCAGGACATCCTGGTGCAGGTGCTCAAGGATCCGCTCGGCAGCAAGGGCGCGCGCCTCAGCACTTTCGTTTCGCTGGCCTCGCGCTTTCTCGTCTACATGCCGGTCGGCCGCGGCGTGGGCGTATCCGCCCGCATCGGCGATGAGACCGAGCGCGAACGCCTGCGCACGCTGATGCGCGAACTGGTCGAAGCGCAGCCTGACGAGGTGCGCCGCCCCGATGCGCGGCCCGTCGGCGGCGGCTACATCGTGCGTACCGCGGCGCGGGCTGCGCCGCTGGAAGCGCTGCGCGCCGACATGCTGTACCTGGCGCGGCTGTGGGAGCACGTGCGCCAGGAGCAGCTGCGCGCCACGGCCGGTTCGCTGGTGCACGCAGACCTGCCGCTGGGCGCGCGCATGCTGCGCGACGAACTCGGCGCCGACGTGCGCCGCGTACTGGTCGACGAGGCGGCCGAGTACGAGCGGCTGCGCGCGTTCGCGGCCGCCTTCATGCCCGAGGCGGTCGGGCGCATCGAGCGGTACGCGGGCGCGCGGCCGCTGTTCGAGCTGCATGGCATCGAGGCCGAGATCACCCGCGCGCTCGAGCGCCAGGTGCAGCTCCAGTCCGGCGGCTACATCGTCTTCGACCAGACCGAGTCGATGACCACGATCGACGTGAACACCGGTGGCTACGTCGGCAACCGCAGTCCCGAGGAAACCGTGTACCGTACGAATCTTGAGGCCACGGTGGCGATAGCCCGCCAACTCAGACTGCGCAATCTCGGCGGCATCATCATCATCGACTTCATCGACATGGAGGATGCCGCGCACCGCGCGCAGCTGCTGGCCGCGTTCCAGGCCGCGCTGGCCGGGGATCGCGCCCAGAACCAGGTGGCCGAGGGCGCGCCGCTCGGTCTCGTGGCGATGACCCGCAAGCGCACCCGCGAGAGCCTCGAGCACCTGCTGTGCGAGCCCTGCCAGACTTGCCAGGGGCGCGGCTTCGTGCGCAGCGTCGAGACCACCTGCCACGAGATCTACCGCGAGGCGCTGCGGCAGGGCGCGCAGCTCCAGGTGCGCGAACTGGTGATCCTGGCGCACCCGGAAGTGGTCGAACGGCTCCTCGACGAGGAGGCGCCGGTGCTGGCCGAGCTCGAGCTGCGCGTCGGCAAGCCGATCCGGCTGCAGTCCGAGGCGCTCTACAGCGTCGAGCAGTACGACATCGTGCTAGCCTAGGCGCCATGGCCGCGATGCCTGAAAAGCCAGCCCCACCGGGTTGCCGCGTGGCCGCCGTGCAGATGTGCTCGGGCGGCGATCGTGACGCGAACCTCGCGACCGCGGCGCGGCTGCTCGGCGAAGCCGCGCGACGCGGCGCGCGCATCGCCGTGCTGCCGGAGAATTTCTCGCTGATGGCGCAGCGCGACGCCGACCGCCGGGCGCTCGCGGAAGCGGACGGCGCGGGAGCGGTGCAGGAATTCCTCGCGCGCAACGCCGCGCAGCTCGGGCTGTGGGTCATCGCCGGGTCGGTGCCGATCGCCAACGGGCCCGGCGAGCGGATCGCGCAGGCCTGTCTGGTGTACTCGGCCGACGGTGCTCGCGCGGCGCGTTATGACAAGATCCACCTGTTCGATGTCGAGTTGCCCGACCGCGCCGAGACCTACCGCGAGTCCGCGCACATGGCGCCGGGCAGCCAGGTCGTCACGGTCGACACGCCCGCCGGGCGCCTGGGGCTGTCGGTCTGCTACGACGTGCGCTTCCCGGAGCTGTATCGCCGCCTGGAGGCGGCGGGCGCGCAATGGTTCGTGGTGCCGGCAGCGTTCACGGCGCCCACTGGCGAGGCGCATTGGGAACCGCTGCTGCGCGCGCGCGCGATCGAGAACCTGTGCTGCCTCGTCGCCAGCGCCCAGCACGGAGTGCATCCCAACGGCCGCCGCACCTGGGGACACAGCATGGTCGTCGACTACTGGGGCCGGGTGCTGGCCGAGCTGCCCGAGGGCGAGGGCGTCGTGACCGCGGATCTCGACCTCGCCGCGCAAGCCGAGGCGCGCCGCCGCTTCCCGGTCCTGTCCCATCGCGCCGCCGCGCTGCGCGGGTAGCGGGCAATGGTCAGCACGCTCTCCGGCAACGCGGCCGTCGCAAGCGGCGAAGGCGAGGCGATGCAGCTCGCGCAGCGGGCGCTGCTGGCACCGGGCGGGCTCGACCAGGGCCGGCTCGCGCAGGCGCTCGACCTGGCGCTGGGCGCGAAGATCGACGCCGCGGACCTGTATTTCCAGGCATCCCAGGAAGAGTCCTGGTCGCTCGAGGACGGCATCGTCAAGGAGGGCAGCGCCAGCATCGAGCAGGGCGTGGGCGTGCGCGCGATGGCCGGCGAGCGCACCGGCTTCGCCTACTCCGACGAGATCCAGCCGCAGGCGCTCGAGGAAGCGGCACGCGCGGCGCGCGCCATCGCGGTGCGCGGCGCCAGCGGCACGCTGCAGGCCTGGCACCGCGTGGCGGGCCACCAGCTCTACCAGCCGGTCGACCCCCTGCTCAGCCTCGGCGATGAACAGAAGGTCGCCTGGCTGGAGCGTGTCGATCGCGAGACGCGCAGGCTCGATCCGCGCGTGGTGCGCGTGATGGCGAGCCTCCATGCGGTGCACGAGACGATCCTGGTCGCGACCAGCGATGGCGCGCTGGCCGCGGATGTGCGGCCGCTGGTGCGCATGAATGTCTCGGTGATCGTCGAGCAGCACGGGCGGCGCGAGCAGGGCTATGCCGGCGCCGGCGGCCGCTACACGCTTGCCGAGCTGGTCGCAGGCGAACGGCCGCTCGAACTCGCGCGCGAGGCTGTGCGCCAGGCACTGGTGAATCTGGAGGCGGTGAACGCACCGGCCGGCACCATGACCGTGGTGCTCGGCCCGGGCTGGCCCGGCATCCTGCTGCACGAGGCGATCGGCCACGGGCTCGAGGGCGACTTCAACCGCAAGGGCACCTCGGCGTTCAGCGGCCGCATCGGCGAGCGCGTGGCGAGCCCCGGCTGCACGGTGGTCGATGACGGCACGCTCGCGGGACGCCGCGGCTCGCTCAACATCGACGATGAGGGCACGCCGACCCAGTGCACGACGCTGATCGAGGACGGCATCCTGCGTTGTTACCTGCAGGACCGCCTGAACGCGCGGTTGATGGGCGTGGCCCCGACCGGCAACGGGCGGCGCGAATCCTTCGCGCACCTGACGCTGCCGCGCATGACCAATACCTACATGCTCGCGGGCCCCTACGCGCCCGAGGAGATCATCCGCTCGGTCGAGCACGGCATCTACGCGGTGAACTTCGGCGGTGGCCAGGTCGACATCACTTCCGGCAAGTTCGTGTTCTCGGTCAGCGAGGCCTACCTGATCGAGAACGGCAGGGTGGGCGCGCCGATCAAGGGCGCCACGCTGATCGGCAACGGCCCGGACGTGCTCACGCGCGTCGCGATGGTGGGCAACGACCTGAAGCTCGACGCCGGCGTCGGCACCTGCGGGAAGGAAGGACAGAGCGTGCCGGTGGGCGTGGGCCAGCCAACCCTGCGCGTCGATGCGCTCACCGTCGGCGGCACGGCCTAGCCACGGCGCGCCGGCATCCAGGCACATGCCTCACCTGCCCAGGGCCGTCTACGAGAGCCTCCCGGCCGCCTACGGTGCGCTCGGTGCGGCGCTGCTGTGGGCGAGCTACCGGTGGCGCGGGCAGTGGTGGAGCACGGCCAGCGCCGCGCTGGGCTTCGCCGGCGTGGTCCTCGCCCTGGTGCTGTGGATGCATCGGCGCGACTACCGCGCGACCAGCGCGGACTACCGGCGGCGAGGCCGCCCGGTCATCGAACCGCGCGACGAGCAGCGCTGAGCCGGCGCCCGCGCGGCGCCTCAGGTCTGCGTGGCCTCGCCGAGCGGGGCCGGACGCGGATGCGAACCGGTGCTGGCGCTGTCGCCGTCGGCGTCGACGCGCGTGCCGGGGCGCTCGTCGATGTACATCAGCTGGTGCGAGCCGAGCGAGACCACGTCGCCGTCGTTGAGGTTGTGCCGGCGCACGCGCTGGTTCTTGATGTAGACCCCGTTGCTGCTGTTGAGGTCCTCCAGCACGCACAGCCGCTCGCTGGTGACGATCTGGCAGTGATGGCGGCTGATCACCGGGCTGTCGACGCGCAGGTCGGCGTCCGAGGCCCTGCCGATGATCAGCCGCCCCGGATAAAGTCCGCGCTCGCTGACGGTGCGCCCGCGGCTCATCACCAGCAGCCGCGCCAGCGGCGTGCCCGCGGGCGTGTCGAGCGTGCGCTCGGGCGGCTGCGCCGGCGCGGCCCGCTGCGTGGGCGTCGCGCGCACCGGGCCCGCCGCCGGGCGGCGCGCGAATTCGGCCCACTGCAGCTCCTCGACCGCGGCGTGGACATCGGCCACGGTGACCTGGCCGCGCTCCGCGTTGGACGCGGCCAGCATCGCGGTGTCGCACAGCGTGTTGATCAGCCGCGGCACGCCGCCGGTAAAGCGGAATATGTCGGGGTAGCAGTCGGGCTGGAAGATCTCGCGGCCCTGCGAGCCGGCCACTTCCAGCCGGTGGAGCACGTAGGCGCGCATGTCATCGGCGCTGAGCGCGTTGAGGTGGAAGCGCAGGCGCACGCGCTGCACCAGCTGCACCAGTTCCGGTGCGTCGAGCTTGGGGTTCAGCTCCGGCTGGCCGGCGAGGATGATCCTGAGGATCTTCTCCTTGCTGTTGTCGACGCCGGAGAGCATGCGGATCTCCTCGAGCACGCGCAGGCCGAGGTTCTGCGCTTCGTCGACGATCAGCAGCACCTTGCGGTCCGCGTCATATTGCTCGGCCAGGAAACGGTTGAGCGTCGCGAGCAGCTCGGCCTTCTTCATCTGGAAGGGCGTGAAGCCGAATTGCACCAGCACCGCCTGCAGGAACTCCAGCGCCGAGACCTGCGTCTGGCCGATCTGCGCGACCACCACGTCGTTGGGCAGCTCGCTGACGAAAGTCTCGATCAGCGTGGTCTTGCCCGAGCCGATCTCACCGGTGATGACCACGAAGCCGTCGGTGAACCAGATCGTGGATTCCATGTACGCCTTGGCGCGCGCATGGGCCTTGCTCAGGTAGAGGAACTCCGGGTCGGGGCTCAACCGGAACGGCAATTCCCTGAGTTTGAACAGCTCGAGGTCCATGTGCTCCTAAGGCTCGCTCAGCGCCGGGCGGAATTCAAGGCGCGCCCGCCTGCGCCTGCGCCGGCGACAGCGACTGCGCCAGCGCACGCAGCAGCTTGCGCGCGCGGCGGTCGCGCTCGGCGGCGCTGGCCGCGACCAGCGTGCAGTGGCCGAGCTTGCGCCCCGGGCGCTCGCTCTTGCCATAGTCGTGCAGGTGCACGCCGGGCTGCGCCAGCACCGCGGCCGCGGGCGGCATGCGGCCGATCAGGTTGACCATCGCGGCGTGGCCGGTGGCGGCGGTCCGGCCGAGCGGGAGGCCGGCGATCGCGCGCAGGTGGTTCTCGAACTGGCTGGTGACCGCGCCCTCGATCGTCCAGTGCCCGGAGTTGTGCACGCGCGGCGCGAGCTCGTTGGCGATCAGCCGGCCGCGGCGCACGAAGAACTCGAGCGCGAGCGTGCCGACATAGCTGAAGTCGCGCAGCACCGCGCGCAGGTGGGCGCGCGCCTGGCGCTCGAGCCCGGGTGCTTCCCAGGGCGCGACGCTCAGGCGCAGCATCCCGCCCGCGTGCCAGTTGCGCGTCAGCGGATAGAGCGCTTCGCTCCCGTCGAGCGCGCGGGTGCCGAGCGCCGAGACCTCGAGCTCGAAGTCGATGAATTCCTCGTACAGGAGCGGTACCCCCCCGAGCGCTTCCCAGGCCGCGCCGATGTCGGCACGGCGGCGGACCAGCGCCTGGCCCTTGCCGTCGTAGCCGAGGCGCCGCGTCTTGAGCACCCCGGGCAGGCCGATCTGCGCGCAGGCGCGTTCGAGCGCGGCGCGGCTGCCGACCGTGGCGTAGCGCGTGGTCGGGATGCGCAGCCGCTCGAACAGGCGCTTCTCGGCGAGCCGGTCCTGGCCAGTGGCCAGCGCACGGAGCGGCGGGCTGAGGCGCGTGCGCAGTCCGCGCGTCGCCACGCGCAATGCGGACACCGAGATGTTCTCCCAGTCGAAGCTCAGCACCTCGCAACGGCGCGCCAGCCGGCGCAGCAGCGCCCGGTCGGTGAATTCCCCGGCCACGACCGGCGCCAGTACGGCGGCTGGCACGTCGGCGCTGCGATCGAGGAACAGGAAGTCGAGACCGAGCGGGTAACCAGCGAGCGCGAGCATGCGGCCGAGCTGGCCCGCGCCCACGATGCCGATGGTCATGCGGCCGGGGTCCGCGGGTCCGGACGGGCGAGTACGGCCTCAGTCTGGTTGCGGCGATGCTGCGTCAACGCGGCGGCAATCCCGGCGTGGCGGCCGGCGAGGATCGCGGCGGCGAACAGCGCCGCGTTGGTCGCGCCGGCGGCGCCGATCGCGAACGTGGCCACCGGGATGCCGGCGGGCATCTGCACGATCGACAGGAGCGAATCGAGGCCATTGAGGGCGCGCGACTGCACCGGCACGCCGAGCACCGGCAGGCTGGTCTTGGCCGCCGTCATGCCCGGCAGGTGCGCGGCGCCGCCGGCGCCGGCGATCAGCACCTCGAGGCCGCGGCCCGCGGCCGAGCTGGCGTATTCGAACAGCAGGTCGGGCGTGCGGTGCGCGGAGACCACGCGCACCTCATGGGCGATGCCCAGTTTCTCGAGCATTTCCGCGGCCGGGCGCATGCCCTCCCAATCGGAAGCCGAGCCCATGATGATGCCGACGAGAGGCTTCATCGCGGCATTTTACCACGCGCGCGGCCGGGGGCCGCGCTTGCCCCGAGCGCCGCCTCGAGCGGCGCCGGATCGAGCGTGCGCATCAGCCTGCCGATGTACTGGTGCTGGCGCGCGAGCGCCGCCTGGCCCCGCAGGCGCCGCGCCTCGCGCAGCGCCTCGCGCAGCTCCCCGGGGAGCTCGAGTGCATCGAGTTGCGCTTCCCGCAGGGCCACCAGCCGCACGCCGAGTTTCTGCAGCTGCTCCGCGGCGCGCTTGCGTGCCGAGCGGCTCGGGCGCTCGGCGGGTTCGTCGCTGTCATCCATCGCTTCGCGGGGCGGCATGATCCGATCCATCAGGGTGGGCGCGGCTGCGCTGCTACAATTCTGCCATGTCCACCGAAGTCGACGCGACGCGTATTCCGGAGCTGCAGCAGGTCGTGGCCAGCGCGCTGGCCGAGGCGCGCGCGGCCGGCGCCAGCGCGGCCGACGCGGATGCCAGCCTGCAGAAGGGGCTGTCGGTCACGGTGCGCATGGGCGAAGTCGAGACCATCGAGTACCACCGCGACCGCGGCATGGCCGTGACCGTGTATTTCGGCCATCGCAAAGGCTCGGCCAGCACGGCGGACCTGCGTCCCGCGGCGGTCAGCCAGACGGTCGCCAAGGCCTGCGCGATCGCGCGCCACACCGCCAGCGATGAGTGCGCCGGGCTTGCCGATGCGGACCTGATGGCGCGCGCCTTCCCCGACCTCGATCTCGACCATCCCTGGGCGCTCGAGCCGGAGCAGGCGGTGGCGCTCGCGCGCGAATGCGAGGCGGCGGGCCTGGCGCTCGACCGGCGGCTCGCCAACTCGGAGGGCGCCTCGCTCAGCACCCACCGCGGGGTGCGCGTGTTCGGCAACACGCACGGATTCATCGCCGGGTTCCCGAGCACCAGCCACTCGCTCAGCTGCGCGCTGGTGGCGCAGGCGGGTTCCGACATGCAGCGCGACCATTGGTATTCGGTGGCGCGCAACGCGGGCGACCTGGCGGGCGCGGCGGAGATCGGCCGGCAAGCCGGGCGGCGTGCGCTCGCCCGGCTGGGCGCCCGTCGGATCGGCACGCGCCGCGCGCCCGTGCTGTTCTCGCCCGAGATGGCGCGCGGCCTGCACGCGCACTTCATCGGAGCGATCCGCGGCGCCAGCCAGTACCGGCGCGCCTCGTTCCTGCTCGATGCCGCCGGGTCGCAGGTCTATCCGCCGTTCCTGCAGATGCAGGAGCGTCCGCACCTGCGGCGCGCGCTGGCCAGCGGCAACTTCGATGCCGAGGGCGTCGCGACGCGCGAGCGTGAACTGGTGCACGGCGGCGTGCTCGATGGCTACGTGCTCGGCAGCTACTCGGCGCGCAAGCTCGGGCTGAAGACCACCGGCAACGCGGGCGGCGTCCACAATCTGCTGGTGAGCGCGCCCGGCGCCAGCTTCGATTTCGAAGAATTGCTCGCGCGCATGGGCGAAGGGCTGTACGTGACCGAGCTGCTGGGCCAGGGCGTCAACGGCGTGACCGGCGACTATTCGCGCGGCGCCAGCGGCTTCTGGGTGGAGCACGGCGCACTCGCCTATCCGGTGCACGAGATCACCATCGCCGGCAACCTGCGCGAGATGCTGCGCAACATCGTGGCCGTGGGCACCGACATCGACGTGCGCGGCGCGATCCGCTGCGGCTCGGTGGTGGTCGAGGGCATGACCATCGCGGGCGAGTAGGCGCAAGCCGCGACGCGGTGCGCAGCACCGTGTGCACCGCCGTGTGCTCCAACATCTCTTCCCGGGAACGCCGTGAACCCATCCATGGGGGCTCCGGCCGCGCCGTCCATGGCGCGGACGGTCCCGGGAAGCGATGTTGGAGCGCGCGGCGGTGCGCCTGATACCGCGCACTGCGTCGTGGCGCGCGCCTATTCGCCCTCGTTGTACACGCCCAGTTCGCGCAGGATCGCGACCCGCAGGTCCTGCACGTAGCGGCTCGAGAGCTTGCGCGGGTGCGCCATCGTGACCTCGAAGCTGGCCTTGATCCGCGCCGGCAGTGCCGACAGCACCAGCACGCGGTCGGCGAGGTGGATCGCCTCCTCGACGTCGTGCGTGATCAGCAGCACCGTGTGCCGTTCCTCCGCCAGCACGCGCAGCAGTTCGTTGCGCATGCGCAGGTTCATCAGCGCGTCGAGTGCCGAGAACGGCTCGTCCATGTAGAGGATCTCGGGCTTGACCACCAGCGCGCGCGCCAGCTCGGCGCGCTTGAGCATCCCGCCCGAGAGCTCGTGCGGATAGTTGCTCTCGAAGCCCTGCAGCCCGACCAGCGCGGCGTAGTGATCGGCCAGGCCTTGCTTGTCGTCGCAGGCATGGCCGTTGAGCCCGAACATCAGGTTCTGCTGCACATTGAGCCACGGGAACACCGAGCCGTGCTGCGAGATCAGGATGCCCTGCTTGCTGGGCTTGAGCTGCGGCGCGCCGTCGATGTGGATCGAACCGGAGTCGGGCTTCTCGAAGCCGGCGACGATGTTCATCAGCGTGGTCTTGCCGCAGCCCGACGGCCCGACCAGCGCGACCACTTCGCCGTCGCCGACCGCGAAGCTGATGTCATCGACCACGGCCAGCGCGCCCTGGTCGGAGCCGAAGCTCTTGGTGATCCTGTCGACGACGATCTTAGTGGGCATAGCGCCACCTGACGAGGCGGTGGCCTTCGAGCAGCCGCATCATGCCGTCGAGCGACAGGCCGATCAGCCCGATGATGATCATGCCGGCGATCACCAGGTCGTAGCGGTTGCCGGCATTGCGCGAATCGATGATCAGGTAGCCCAGGCCCGAGTGCAGCGCGATCATCTCGGCCGCGACCACCACCAGCCAGGCGACGCCGAGGCCGATGCGCATGCCGACGATGATCTGCGGCAGCACCGCCGGGATCACCACCTGCCGGAACAGCGTGTAGCGGGAGACGCCGAAATTCTCGGCCGCGCGCAGGTAGCGCCGCTCGATCGTGTGCACGCCCGCCACGGTCTGCACGATCATCGGGAACATCGAGGAGATGAAGATCAGGAAAATCGGCGACGCGTTGCCCACGCCGAACCAGAGGATCGCGATCGGGATCCAGGCGATCGGCGAGATCGGCCGCAGGATCTGGAACAGCGGGTTCAGCGTGATGTAGGCGCCCTGCACCCAGCCCATCCACAGGCCGAGCGGGATCGCGAAGCATACGGCCAGGGCGAAGCCCGCGCCCACGCGCAGCAGCGAGGCGCCGATGTGCTCCCAGAGGGTGCCGTCGCGCGCCAGCTCGGCCATCGCGGCGAGCACCTGCCACGGAGTCGGGAAGATCACGCTGTGCGTCGCGCGCACCAGCCACCACCACAGCGCGACCAGCATCGCCGCCACCAGCAGCGCGGGCCATAGCCGCTGCGCGAGCGCGATCTTATTCATGACCAACGACCGGACCTCAGGAACGTGCTGATCCGCCAGCGAAGCCTGGCCCAGGGCGAGGCCGGGTTCGGTTCCACGACGATGGACATCTGTCCACTGACGTGCGCCGTGCAGGCAAACTGGTAGCTGGCGGCCATCGCGAATGGTAGCCGAAAACTCTGCCCCGGCATCAGCAGGATCGGCCCGAACTGCTGCGGCACATCATCCAGGTTGTGCAGCACCAACACGTCGCGTACGCCCAGCGTCAGGCGCAGCTCGGCCGGCAGGATCTCGACCTTGCTGCCCGCCATGCGCCGCGCCCAGGTGCCCTGTGGGATCTCGAACAGCTGGTCACGGCTCGGCGCGCGGATTGGCGTGAACGCGGCCCACGCGAGCCCGGCTCCGGCGGGTAGCGCGATCGCCAGCAGCGCCCAGTGGCGCGGCGACAGCCGCCTGCGAGCAGCCTCACTCATCGCCCACCGTTCATTGCGCCAGCAGCAGCTTCAGGTCGTGCACGAAATCATCGACGCCGTGGCCGAAGGGCATCAGCGCGCGCAGCAGGCCGCGGCGATCGATCAGGTATACGAACGAGGAATGTGCCAGCACGTAACCTTCCGCGGTCTCATGGCGCGTCAGGCTGATGCCGTAGGCCTTGCGCACGGCGGCGAGCTCGGCCTGCTCGCCGGTGCCGCCGATGAAGCTGCGGTCGAACAGCGCCAGGAACTGGTGCATGCGTGCCGCATCGTCCCTCTCGGGGTCGACCGTGACGTACACGACCTGCACATCGGCCGCGCTCGCGCCCAGCTTGCGGCGCGCCTGGGCCAGCAGCGACAGCGTGACCGGACAGACTTCGTGGCAGGAGGTGTAGCCGAAGGCGAGCAGCACCACCTTGCCGCGGTAGTGCGCCAGCCGCAGCGTGCCGCCATCCGAAGCGCGCAATGAAAAATCCGGGGCGGCGCGCGCCGGCGTGAACACGCCGGCAATCAGTTCCGCGGCCGTGCCGGCCTGCGCCGTCGTGCCCGCCGGCGCCGGGGCTCCGGCCTGCGCGGCCGCACAGGCGAGCAGCGCAACCAGGCAGCCGGGGCGATGCGGCAAGTGCAGCGCCACGGTCCTAAATTGGGATCGCCGCCGGAGTGGCGGCGCTGGCGAAGCTCGAGTCGACGTACTGCTCATACGGGATCGGATGCCTGATCGTGCCCGCGGCGATCGACAGCTCCATCAGTTCGTCGAATTCCGCGCGGATCATCCGCAGGTCGCCATAGGTGACGCGATCGGTCGGATTGTCCATCACGAACTGCAGGATCTTCGGATCCTGGTTGAAGAAATCCCGGCCGGCGGCGATCGCCACCGCCTTGTCGCGGTTCGCGTGCGTGGCATCGAGCCAGATTCCCGCTCCAAGGATCATGTTCACCAGGTCCTGCACCAGCGGCCGGTTCGAGGCGATGAGTTCCTCGCGCACCGTCAGCACGCAGCAGATGTAGTTGCGCCACTCGTCGCGCGTCATCCGCAGCGGGCGCGCGTAGCCGGCACGCTGTGCGGCCGCGCCAAAGGGCTCGCCGGTGCAGTAGGCATCGACCGCGTTGGCGTACAGCGCCGCCGGCATGTCGGGCGGCGCCATCTCCACGATCGTGACGTCGGCCGGCGTCATGTGCTCGCGGGCCAGCATCTTGCGCAGGAACAGGAAATCAACCGCGAAGCGGCTGGGTATCGCGATGCGCTTGCCGGCGAGCTGCGCAAAATGCTGGTACGGTGAATCGGCGCGCACCATGATCACCGCGCCGGACCGATGGCCAAGCGAGACGATCTTCACCGGGATATTCCGGTCGGTCAGGTCCATCACCAGCGGCGCGAGCATGTAGGCGGCCTGGATGCGGCCGGCCATCAGCGATTCCTTGATCTCCGGCCAGCCGTTGTACTTGCTGTACTGGTAGGCGAATTGCGGCATGCCGGGCCGGTCGGCGGCGTTGCGTGTCGCGCGCGCGACGCAGGCCACCGGCAGCGTGAGGTTGCAGGTCACGGGCAGGCCGCCCACCTGGAGCGCGCGCGCCTGGTCCCGGCCGCCGCCACAGGAGAGCAGGCCGGCTGGCAACGCGGCCGCCAGGGCCCCCTGCAGCACACGCCTGCGATTGATTGTCGGCAGCCTCATCGAGTCGTTCCCCCGGCAGTCGCCCTCGGCCCGGACCTGCGATCCGTCCCTGGCAGCCCCGAAGTCTAGCGCAGCGAAACCGGCGGCGCTCGCGGCTCAGCTGGTGCCGATCACCCAGGCTTCCAGCGAGCGTGCGCCCAGCCGCTCGCGCCAGGCGCCTTCGAATTCGCCGTAGAGCTGGCTGACGGCCGGCGGCGCGGCGTGGCGCCCGTCGCCGTGCACGCTGCCGGAGGCGCGCGCCACGGCCAGGATCTCCTGCAGCGGGATGTAGCCGGCGTCCCGCCCGGGCAACAGCGTCTCCTCTCCGGTGCTCACCAACAGGCCGGCCGCCTCGAGCGCATCGGCGCTGCGTGTGACGGCGACGCCGGGCAGCGCGAGCTCGGCGGCCAGCGCATTGATGCTCCAGCGCATGCCGCCGCGCAGATGGCTGCGCGCCACCAGGTACATGATGCTGAGCGCGAGCTGCTCGGTCTCGCTGTTGGAGAGGCGCGGCTCGCGCAGCCCGATGCGCAGGTAGCTGGGATTTTGCACGTAGAACGACAGCTGCGCGCCCACCAGCAGGATCAGCCAGCCGAAGTAGATCCAGATCAACGCGGCAATGAAGATCGCGAAGCCCGCGTACACGATCGCGAGCCGCGTCGACAGCAGCACGAAGGCGGTGAAGACGCGGCCGATCGCCGCCCACAGGATCCCGGCGGTGATGCCGCCGACCAGCGCCGGCACCAGCCGTACGCGCGTGTTCGGGATCAGCGCGTACACCAGCGTGAAGATCGCGCTGACCAGCGCCAGCGGCGCGAGCGCGAGCAGCAGCTCGCCGAGCTGGCCGAGCAGCGGCAGCTGCGAGAGCGCGCGCACCGAGCTGCTGGCCGAGGTGATGTGCGCGGTGCCGAGCAGCGTGCCGATGAGGATCGGCGCCACCACCAGCAGCGCCACGTATTCGGCGATGCGCCGCACGAAGCTGCGCGGCTGCTCCACGTGCCAGACGAAATTGACGCTGTCCTCGACCTTCTTGAGCGTGCCGATCAGCGTCCAGATGAGGAACGCGAGGCCCACCGAGCCGACGATGCCGCCGCGCACGTGGTCGGCGAAATCCATCACCTTCTGCGTCAGCTCGCTGGCCGCGTCGCCCATCGGCCGGAAGAATTCGTAGATCAGCGGTTCGAGCTCGCGGTGCGCACCGAAGCCCTTGAGCACCGCAAAGCTGAAGGCCACCAGCGGCACCAGCGCCAGGAGCGTCGCATACACCAGGCCCATCGCGTGGATGTTGAGTTGCCCGCCGAGCAGGTCGCGCAGCAGCGCGTAGGGGTACTGGGCCAGCCGCCGGGCGCGCTCGCGCGGGCTCGAGCTGCGGCGCGGCGCGAACAGCGCGCGTTCGAACCAGTCGCGCGCGCGCTCCCAGTACAGCATGCCCGGCGGCCTCAGGCTGCGGCGGTCAGCGCCGGCCCGGTCAGGCGCGCGAGCGCTTCGGCGTACTTCTCGGCGGTACGCGCGATCACCGTCGGCGGCAGCCGCGGTGCTGGAGCGCGCTTGTCCCAGTCGAGCGTTTCCAGGTAGTCGCGCACGAACTGCTTGTCGAACGAGGGTGGGCTGGCGCCGGGCTGCCAGGTGGCGGCCGGCCAGAAGCGGCTCGAGTCGGGCGTCAGCACTTCGTCGATCAGCGTCAGCTCGCCGTCGCGGTCGACGCCGAATTCGAACTTGGTATCGGCGATGATGATGCCGCGCGCACGCGCGTGCTGCGCGGCATGGCGGTAGATCGCGATTGCCCGCTCGCGTACCGCGCGCGCGCGCGCCGGACCGATCTGTGCCTCGACCGCGGCGAAATCGATGTTCTCATCGTGCGCGCCCGCGGCCGCCTTGGTCGCCGGCGTGAAGATCGGCTCGGGCAGCGCATCGGCGAGCCGGAGTCCTGCGGGCAGCGCGATGCCGCAGATCGCGCCACGGCGCTGGTAATCCTTCCAGCCGGATCCGGACAGGTACCCGCGCACCACCGCTTCGATCGGCAGCGCGTCCAACCGCCTGAAAATCGCCGCGCGGCCCTCGAGCAGCGCCAGCTCGGCCGGATCGCCGATGACCTCGGCGAGCTGCCGGCCGCTGCGATGGTTGCGGATGATGTGCGCGGTCTGCTCGAACCAGAAATCCGAGATCCGGTGCAGCACGCGCCCCTTGCCGGGGATCGGATCGGGCAGCACCACGTCGAAGGCGCTGAGCCGGTCGGTGGTGACGATCAGCAGGTGGGCGGCGTCGACCGCATAGACGTCGCGCACCTTGCCGCGGTGGATCAGCGGCAGCGAGCGCAGCGTGGTCTCGTGGACGGTGGCGGGTGCGTTGGCCAAGCTCGGGTACCATAGCGCTTTTGTCGCGAGGGCGCGCATCTTGCCGCCCGGCCGGCGGCATGGTCAAGCAAGGCCAGGCATGGGCAAGGCATGAAGTGGAGTGGCAAGCTGATCGGCGGCGCGCTGGGTTACCTGCTGGGTGGTCCGGTCGGCGCCGCGCTCGGATTGGTGGCGGGCCACCAGTTCGACGATGCCGGCGAGCGCGAGGCGCTCGGCGCCGACAGCGCGGCGCGCGTGCACGAACTGTATTTTCCGGCGGTGTTCCGCGTGATGGGCCATGTCGCCAAGGCCGACGGGCGCGTGTCGGAGCAGGAAATCGCCGCAGCCCGCGCGGTGATGGCGGCGCTCCGGCTCGGTCCCGAACAGGTGCGCCAGGCGATCGGCTATTTCACCGAGGGCAAGCAAGCGGATTTCTCGCTCGACGGCGCGCTGTCCGAGCTGCGGCCGCTGCTGCGCGCCTACCCGCAGCTGGCGCAGTTCTTCATGGAGATCCAGCTGCAGGCCACGCTTGCCGGCAACGGCCTGAGCGCGCGTCCGCGCGCGCGGCTGCAGCGCACCGCCAGTCTGCTCGGCCTCGGCAGCGAAGCCTTCGCGCGGCTCGAGGCGCTGATGCGCTGGCGCATGAGCGGTGGCTCGGGCGGCTACGCGGGCGGCGGCGCTACGGGCGGGGCCGGCGGCGCGCCGGGGAATGCCGACCCGTTGCGGCAGGCGTATGTATTGCTCGAGACCACCGCCGGCGCCAGCGATGAACAGGTGATCAAGGCCTGGCGCCGGCAGATGAGCCGCAATCATCCGGACAAGCTCCAGGCGAACGGTCTGCCCGAGTCGATGCTCGAGCGCGCCAAGGAACGCACGCAGCAGATCCAGGCGGCGTACGAGCTGGTGCGCGCCGCGCGCGGCATGCGTTGAACCCGGCATGCGCCGGGCGCGGCACTCCAGTAAACTCGCGCGGATGGCCGCACCCTGGATCGCCGCGTCGATACTGTCCGCCGATTTCGCCCGGCTCGGCGCCGAGGTCGACGCGGTGCTCGACGCCGGCGCCGATATCGTCCACTTCGACGTGATGGACAACCACTACGTGCCGAACCTGACTATCGGGCCGCTGGTCTGCGCGGCGCTGCGCGGGCATGGGGTCAAGGCGCCAATCGACGTGCACCTGATGGTCAAGCCGGTCGATCGGATCGTGCCGGATTTCGCGCGCGCCGGAGCGACCTACATCAGCTTCCATCCGGAGGCGAGCGAGCACATCGATCGCACGATTGCGCTGATCCGCGAGCAGGGCTGCAAGCCGGGACTGGTGTTCAACCCGGCCACGCCGCTCGCGTGGCTCGACTACACGCTCGACAGGCTCGATCTGGTGCTGCTGATGTCGGTGAACCCCGGCTTCGGCGGCCAGCAGTTCATCCCCGGCGTGCTGCCGAAGATCAGCGCGGTGCGTGAGCGGGTGCGCGCGCTCGGACGCGAGATCAGGGTGGAGGTGGATGGAGGCATCAAGGCCGAAAACATCGCCGCGGTGGCGCGCGCCGGCGCCGATACCTTCGTCGCCGGTTCGGCGATTTTCGGTGCGAAGGATTACGCGGCAACCATCGCCGCGCTGCGCTCAGGAATAGCGGCCGGCGGCGGCTGAGCAGTCCGCGGCAGCAGCCGGGCCCAAGGCCCGTTCACGTCTCGTCGTCGTCCTCGTCATCCTCGTCGTCGTCATCGACGGCGGGAACGCTGGCGGCCATCGGGCGCGGTGCCGCGGCGGCGCCACTTCCCCTGGCGGGAATCACCACCGGACGGGTCTTCATCTTCGGCCGAGCGTTGAACACCACGATGGTCTTGCCGGTGGCGCGCAGCAGGCCCTGTTCTTCGAGCACCTTGAGCACGCGGCCGGCCATTTCGCGCGAGCAGCCGATCAGGCGCGACAGTTCCTGGCGCGAGACCTTGATCTGCATGCCTTCGGGGTGCGTCATCGCGTCGGGCTCGTTGCACAGGTCCATGATCGCGTGCGCGACGCGGCCGGTGACATCGACGAAGGCGAGGTCGCCGAGCTTGCGGTTGGTGCGGTCGAGCCGCGTCGCCAGTTGCGTCGCGAGCTCGAAGATCAGGCCAGGGCTCTCGGTCGCGACCTGGCGGAAGCGCGGATAGGTCATCTCGGCGAGCTCGCAGGCACTGCGCGTACGGACCCAGGCGCTGCGCGTCGGCTGCTCGTAGAACAGGCCCATTTCGCCGAAGAACTGGCCCTTGTTGAGATAGGCCAGCACCATCTCGTTGCCTTCCTCGTCCTCGATCATCACTTCGACCGAACCAGTGATCACGTAGTAGAGGACATCCGGCAGATCGCCGGCGTGGATGAGTACGGTCTTCGAGGGCACGGTCCGCACCCGGCAATAACTGAGGAACCGGTTGATCGCCGGAATGTCGCTCAATGCTCTGACATTCTCTTCCATAGGACCTGCGCTTTGTTCCCGTGAGAGGTGGTTCATGTCCGCTTTTTATTACATAAGTCCCGCTGGCCGCAAGGTTTTTATGCGGCATCAGATCCAGTAGGCGAGGCGGGTCATCACCTTCGATGTCAATTTCATGCCCGTCTGCACCAGCGGCGGCAAATCGCCGGCCCCCCTGGAGCGGGCCGCCTGCGCGTGCGCGAGCTCATCGCGTTGCATCGCTTCGATGATACGGCGGCTGCGCAGGTCGGCGTCCGGAAGGCGTTCGAGATGGTCCGCCAGGTGGCCTTCGACCTGCCGTTCCGTCTCCGCCACGAATCCCAGGCTCAGTCGGTCGCTGAGCGCTGCCGCGGTGGCGCCGATCGCGAATGAGCCCGCATACCAGAAGGGATTCAGCAGGCTCGGACGCGCGCCGAGTTCCGTCAGCCGCCGCTCGCACCAGGCCAGGTGGTCGCCTTCCTCGGCGGCTGCCCGCAGCAGGAATTCCCGGGTCTGCGGCGAACGGGCCATCAGCGCCTGGCCGTGGTAGAGCGCCTGGGCGGCGATCTCGCCGGCATGGTTGACCCGCATCAGGCCGGCCACGTGCCGGCGGTCGGGCTCTGCCAGGGGGGAGGGGTCGGGGAGTTCGGGGGTCGTGCGGGGAGCCGGGGCGGGGGCAAACAAGGCGCGCAGCGCGTTATCGGCCGCCTGGAGCAGGTTATCGAGGCTCAGAGCGGGGGCCTTGGGCCGGTCCATGGCCCCATTATAGATGAGGTGCCGGGCTGCCGGCCCGCCGGGGTCCCGCCAGCGTCGACCGGCGCTTTGCAAAGCACGGGGGCCTTCAGTACACTTCCGCGCCCATTTTTCGGGAAGATTCATGGCGCCAGGGGGCCCTGACGGGCCCGATCCGGCCGCCTGGCATCTGGAGTTCTTGCAAGCATCATGAAGACGATATTCGCCAATCCGTCGACCGTGCGCGGCGACTGGTACGTGGTCGACGCCAGCGGCAAGACGCTGGGGCGCCTGGCCACGCAGATTGCCCATCGCCTGCGCGGCAAGCACAAGGCGGACTACAGCCCGCACGTGAACATGGGCGACCACATCGTGGTGCTGCACGCCGGCAAGATCGCGGTCACCGGCAACAAGCTCGACGACAAGCTGTACCACCACCACACCGGGTACCTTGGCAACCTGAAGACGATCCCGCTCGGCAAGCTCCTCAGGGAACACCCGGAGCGCGCGCTGCAGATTGCCATCAAGGGCATGCTGCCGAAGAACACGCTGGGCCGGAACATGTACCGCAAGCTCCATGTGTTCGCGGGCGGGGAACATCCGCACGCCGCCCAGCAACCCAAACAGCTGACACTTTAAAGCACCAGGATCGCTACTTATGGCAGTTTCACCCGACTACGGCACCGGCCGCCGCAAGACTTCCACCGCACGCGTCTACCTGCAGGCGGGCACTGGCAAGATCACGGTGAACGAGCGTCCGCTCGATGAGTTCTTCGGGCGCGAGACCGGCCGCATGATCGTGCGCCAGCCGCTCGAACTGGTGCAGCTGACCGGCAAGTTCGACATCACCGTGCAGGTCAGCGGCGGTGGCATCACCGGCCAGGCCGGCGCAATCCGCCACGGTATCGCGCGGGCGTTGATGGAATATGATGCATCGCTCCGCGGCCCGTTGCGTCAGGCCGGCTTCGTCACCCGCGATGCGCGCGAGGTCGAGCGCAAGAAAGTCGGGCGCCGCAAGGCCCGTCGCGGCCCGCAGTACTCGAAGCGTTGAGTCCGCGGCGCCGGGCGCCGCCGCAGCGTCGGCGCCGCCCGGGATAGCCGCGCTCTGGGTTCCGGTAACCGGTGGGGGATCGTCTAGTGGTAGGACCGCGGACTCTGACTCCGCTAACCTAGGTTCGAATCCTAGTCCCCCAGCCACCCATGCCCTGCTTCCGGCAACTGTTCGATCCCGTATCCTCCACCTACACGTACCTGATCGCCGACGCCGCGGCGCGGGAAGCGCTGCTGATAGACCCCGTGTTCGAGCAGGCGCAGCGCGACAGCGCATTGCTGCACGAGCTCGGCTTCCGCCTCCGCGCCACCATCGACACGCACGTGCACGCCGATCACGTCACCGCTGCGTGGCGGCTGAAGCAGCTGCATGGGAGCGAGATCATCGTCGGCGCGCACTCGGGCGCCGAGCGCGCCGACCGCTACGTCGGGCATGGCGCGCTGATCACCTGCGGGAGCTTTGCGCTCCAGGTGCGTGCGACGCCGGGCCACACCTCGGGCTGCATCACGCTGGTGCTGGACGACGCATCACTGGCCTTCACCGGCGACTGCCTGCTGGTGCGCGGCTGCGGCCGCACCGATTTCCAGGGAGGCGACGCGCACGCGATGTTCCGCTCGGTCCATGAGCAGATCTTCACGCTCCCGGGCAGCGCCCTGCTCTATCCGGGCCACGATTACCGCGGCGTCACCGCTACCTCGGTCGCCGAGGAGCGCGCCTTCAATCCGCGGCTTGGTGGCGCGCTGAGCGAGGGTGACTTCGTCGGCTACATGCACAACCTCGGCCTGCCGCATCCCCGGCAGATCGATGTGGCGGTGCCGGCGAATCGCCAGTGCGGCTACACGCCGGTGGCGGCCGTGGCCGACGCCGCTACGCACTGGGGTCCGCTGGCCTACACCTTTGCCGGTTTCTGGGAAGTGCCCGCCGAGTGGGTCGCCGAGCATCTGGCGCAGCTGCAACTGGTGGACGTGCGCGAACCGCAGGAGTTCGATGCCGGTCTCGGGCACATCATCGGTGCGCGGCTGATGCCGTTGGGTTCGCTGGCGGCGCTGGCGGCGCAGCTCGATGGCGCGCGGCCGATCGTCACGGTGTGCCGGGCAGGGGGTCGCTCGGCGCAGGCAACGACCCTGCTGCAGCGCGCCGGATTCAGCCAGGTCGCCAACCTGGCTGGCGGCATGCTGCGCTGGCATGCGGCGGGACTCCCGGTCGAAGGCGGGCCTTAGATCGTGCGGATGCCATCGTCGCAGCCGACGATCAGCAGGTCCGCGGGCCGCGCCGCGAACAGCCCCACCGTCACCACCCCGGCGAGCTGGTTGAGTTCGCGTTCGAGCGCGCGTGGCTCGCTGATGTGCAGGCCGTGCACATCCAGGATCTGGTTGCCGTTGTCGGTGATGATGCGTTCACGCCACACTGCCCGGCCGCCGAGCGCGGCCAATGCGCGCGCCACCAGTTCGCGCGCCATCGGGATCACCTCGAGCGGCAGCGGGAATCGGCCCAGCGTGTCGACCAGCTTGGTGTCGTCGACGATGCAGACGAAGCGGCGCGCGGCCGCAGCCACGATCTTCTCGCGCGTCAGCGCGGCGCCGCCGCCTTTGATCAGCTCGCGCCGCGGGTTGGCTTCGTCGGCGCCGTCGATATAGAGAGCCAGGTCCGGCACTTCGTTGAGGTCGAGTACCGGAATGCCGAGTGCGCGCAGCTTCGCGGAGCTGGCTTCCGAGCTGGAGACCGCGCCGCGCAGCCGATGTCGCCAGGGCCCGAGCCGGTCGATCAGCGCGTTGACGGTCGAGCCGGTGCCGACCCCGAGCACCATGCCCTCGCGCAGCTCGGTGAGCGCCGCCGCCGCCGCCTGCTGCTTCTTCTCCTGCGCTGAAAGTGCCATGTTTCAAGGCTCCAGAAATGACTGTGCCCGCTTGCGCGGGCACAGTCTCAGCTTTGAATCAGGCTTGTGAGAACTGACTCCCACTCGCCTTGAAGTAAAGGCCCTTACTTCTTCTTCGCAGCTTTCTTCTTGGCCTTCTTCTTTGCCTTAGCCATGAAAGATCTCCATATATCAGGTTAGTCCGGGGACCGAGTATATACACGAGACATAAAAAAACAAGCGCGCGGGTCGCACGCGCGTCGCTGTGAACCCACTCACACTCACTCGAGCGCGACTATGAACTGCCAGTGCGCATCGCTCACGGGTTGCACCGACAGGCGATTGCCACGTTGCAGCAGCGCGAGGCCGCGCAGTTTTCCGTCCGCGTGCGCGCGCAGTTCCTCGAGCGTGATGATGCGTGCGCAGCGGCGCGCGAGCTGCACGTTGATCGCGTACCAGCGCGGCGCAGCCGGTTCGCTGCCGGCGTCAAAATGCTGGTTTTTCCGATCGAACGCGCTCGGATCCGGAAATGCCGCGCGTGTCACCGTGACGATGCCGGCGATGCCCGGCAGCGCGCAGCTCGAGTGGTAAAGGAACGCCTGCTCGCCGCGCCGCACCTCATCGCGCAGGAAGTTGCGCGCCTGGTAGTTGCGCACGCCATCCCAGGTGGCGGTGCGCCGGGGCGCCCGGGCGAGAGCGTCGATGCCGAAGGCCTCCGGTTCGGTCTTGAGCAGCCAGTGAGCCATGGATCATGACCTCCGCTGGAAGTACTGCAGCCCGCGCTCGGTGATCACGCCGTCGAGCGGCACGTCGTGCGCGGCGGCCGGGAGCGCCGCGCGGCGCTGGCATTCGAAGGCAATGCCTATAAGTAAAGGGTGGCCATAACGACCACGTCTGCTAGCAACGAATCTATCGTAATAACCAGCGCCATTCCCGAGCCGGTTGCCGGCCGCGTCGAACCCGACCAACGGCAGCAGCACCAGCGCCAGTGCCGGCGCGGGCAGGGCCGCGGAGCCGCGCGGCTCGGCGATCCGGTAGCGGTTCAGCGTGCGCACCGCCGCGCCGTCGCGCACCAGCAGCATGCGGTGTGCGGCGAAATCGGTGATCCGCGGCAGGTAGAGGCGGCAGCCTCGCCGCCGCGCCAGCGCCAGGAGCGGCGCGGTATCGACTTCGGAGCCGCGCGACAGGTACAGCGCCACGGCGATGCGGGCGCGGAACCAGGGGGCGCGCGCCAGGTGGGCGCAAATCAGGCGGCTGGCCGCGAGCCGCGCGGCGCGTGGCTGGGCAGCGCGGCGCGCCCGCAGTTCGCGCCGCAGCGCGCGGCGCGCGCTGGCCTGGGAGTCGGCAGTCGTGCTCACGCTAGGGCCTGCGCGGGAGGAAACAAGCGTCACCCGCAATGCCGGTGCGGACCGTTGCTCTCGACCAGAGCAACAAGTGGGACTTCCTGCGGCAGGTAAGGCTTTCTGCTCGAGGCAGACCTGCACAATGCTGCCGGCAAGGCCTGGTCCCGGGGTGTTTCAAATTAGGGTCGAGAGGTAACCCAGCCCGCTTGTCGAACACCACAGGCGACGCGGTTCCGACTCTACACTAAAGATCGAGCTGCTGCCCTTTCTGGAGCGCGGTTTCGACGCGCTCGCGCAGCAGCTTGATGCGGGCACCGAGCTCGCTCTGCGAACCGTGATCCCGTTCACGCTGGCGCAGCATTTCATTGGCGATATTCAGGGCCGCCATCACGGCAATGCGATCCGCGCCGACCACCTTGCCGGTGTCGCGGATCTCCTTCATGCGGGAATTCAGGAACGCCGCGGAGTCGATCAGGTCGCCGCGCTCTTCCCTGGGGCAGGCGACGAAGTAGTCCTTGTCGAGAATACGGACGCTGACGCGGGTGGCCTCGGTCTCGCTCACGCCGTGCGCTCCATGGCCTTGAGCCGGCCGATCATCGCCTCGACGCGCGCGCGCACCTGCTCGCTGCGGTTCATCACCGTGGTCTTCTCGCTCGCCAGGCTGTCCTGGCGCGCGCGCAGCGCACGGTTCTCGTCCTTGAGGCGGTGCACGGTGGCGATCAGTTCCTCGAGGCGCTTTTCCAGGCGCTTGAGCTCGAGCTCCGCGCTGCTGCTTTTTTCGTTGTCGGCCATGTGAAAACTATAGTTCCGCGCCACGAGCGCGGTCAATCGAATTGCGGTAGGTCAATGCCGTATTCAGCTTGTTGCGTGCGGCCGGCACCGGCCCTACCATGCCCGCGGTCGCACCCTCGAGCCCGACGCAAGCACGTGGCCAGCTGCAGCAACTACGAACAGATCCAGCGCCTGATGGTGGCCTCCCGTGCGGTCGCCGAGCCCGCCGAAGCCCACGGCACGCTGGCCGGAGCGCTGTGCGCCACGGGCGCATACCGCTTCGATGACTGGCTGGCGGAAATCCTGCCCGAGGGCGCTGCGCCCGGCGCCGCGGCCATGCCCACCCTGCGCGAACTCTACGACGCCACCCGCGCCGCGCTCCACGGCTCCGACATGCAGTTCGAACTGCTGATGCCCGGCGACGAGGCGCCGATCGAGCAACGCACCGAAGCGCTCACATTATGGTGCAATGGCTTCGTCTACGGCCTCGGCACCAGCGGCGCGGCCGATCCCGAGCGGCTGCCGGGCGATGCCGGCGAGATCGTGCGCGACCTGGCGCAGATCATGCGCGCCGGCGTCGACGAGCGCGCAGGGCTCGAAGCCAATGAGGCCGCGCTGGCGGAGCTGGTGGAATTCGTGCGCGTCGGCGTGCAGGTGGTGTTCGAGGAGCTCGGCCCGGCGCGCGCGCCGGCGCCGCCCCCGCCGGGCGTTTCGGTGCATTAGGGCCATGCCTGCCCGGATGAGTGAGGAATTCGCCCGCCGCCGTCGCCAGCTGCTGCGCCTCATGGGCCGGGACGCCATCGCGATCCTGCCCGCCGCCCCGGAGCGCACGCGCAACAACGACGTGCTCTACAACTTCCGCCAGGATAGCGATTTCCATTACCTCACCGGCTTCGGCGAGCCGGAGGCGGTCGCGGTGCTGATCCCCGGAAGGCCGCAGGGCGAATTCGTGATGTTCGTGCGCGAGCGCAACGCGGCGCGGGAGATCTTCGATGGCCGGTGCGCGGGCCCCGATGGTGCGCGGCGCGACTACGGCGCCGACGATGCCTTCCCGATCGCCGACCTGGACGACATCCTGCCCGGGCTCCTGGAAACGCGTGCGCGCGTCTACCATACGATGGGCAAGTACCACGACTTCGACCAGCGCGTGGTCGGCTGGGTGAATACGCTGCGCGCGCAGGCGCGCTCGGGCGCCCATCCGCCGCAGGAATTCGTGGCCCTCGATCATGTGCTGCACGACATGCGCCTGTACAAAAGCCGCAAGGAGCTGGCGCTCATGCGCCGCTCGGGCGCGATCGGCGCGGGCGCGCACATCCGCGCGATGAAGTTCTGCCGGCCCGGGCGCACCGAGTACCAGGTGATGGCCGAGTTGGTGCATGAGTTCGCCCGCCACGGCGCCGATATTTCCTACCACCCGATCGTCGGCGGCGGTGCCAATGCCTGCGTGCTGCACTATGCCGCGAACAGCCAGACGCTGAACGACGGCGACCTGCTGCTGATCGATGCGGGTTGCGAACACCAGTACTACGCCTCGGACATCACCCGCACCTTTCCGGTGAACGGCCGCTACAGCCCCGCGCAGCGCGCGGTCTACGACGTGGTGCTGGCGGCGCAGCATGCGGCCTTCGCCAAGGTGAAACCCGGCAACCACTGGAACGAGCCGCACGACGCCGCGGTGCGGGCGATCACCCAGGGGCTGGTGCGCCTCGGCCTGCTTAAGGGATCCGTGGCCGGCCTTGTCAGGGACGGCGCCTACCGGAAGTTCTTCATGCACCGCACCGGCCACTGGC
>JAGWPD010000083.1 GCA_028870705.1 Gammaproteobacteria bacterium | reverse complement strand
TGCCCTGTGCGCCGAAGGGCGCCGAGTTCAACCAGGTGCATGAGGTCCCGCCCGGCCGTGGCCGGTGGAGCGCCGGTGAGTGCCATGTACTTGCTGGCTGAGAGGCCGCCAACAAAACCATCGACTCCGGCGTGCATGAGCCGCGACAGCGCTTTTTCCTGTCGCGGGTTGAGTTGCCCTCGTACGCGATCCCACAGCCGCGTGTTGGCCAACAGGAAATCCAGACCCTGGAGCGTGTGGGCCTGGGCTGCCAGGACCACGTCTGCAAACCAATCTAGCCAGGGTTCGACATCCAACGTCTTGTTCGCGGCCTCGAGCTGCGCGTAGTAGTCCTTGCGGCGGCGATGGATCAGCAGTGAAAGCGCGGTGAGGCTCGGTTGCCCGGCGCCTTGTGCCAGCGCCTTCTCGGCGATGGCTCTGCCTATCCGGCCATTGCCGTCTTCAAACGGATGGATGGATTCGAAATACAGGTGCGCGAGTCCCGCGCGCGCCAACGACGGCATCGGCGTTTCGCCGGCTGAGTTCGTGTCATTGAACCAGCGACAGAATCGAGCCATCTCCGCGGCAACAGCAGAGGAGGGCGGCGCTTCGAAGTGGACCTTGGGCCGGTCTAACCGACCTGACACCACCTGCATGGGCTCTTCGTGCCTGCGATATCCGCCGATGGTGCGCAACTCGGTACGTCCCTGCATCAGCCACTGGTGCCATTGGAACAGCGTCGCGTCGTCGAGCGTATCGTTCCACCGCCTGTAGAGATCGGCGAGCATCTCGGAAATCCCCTGCTCGGCGGGCGCGGCGCGCCGCCCATCACCCTGCAGGCCGAATTGCCGACGGAGCGAAGACTGAACGCTGTCGCGGTCGAGGATTTCTCCTTCGATCTCGGAGGTCTTGAGTGCTTCTGTGCTGATCAGTTCGATGACCAGTGAAAGTCTTTCGCCATCGGGAACGTGACGAACGGTCCCTATGACGATTCCGCTCTGGCGCAGGAACAGCGCTTCCCGGTCGGCCAGGAGGCCCGTGCGAAAGCGGAAATTCGGCCAGTCGGGGTGCTGCCAGCTCCAGCGCATGAGCGACAAGGTAGCACTTTATCGCTCATTAGTATCGGTCTAAATGAGCGATAAATATCAACCAAGTCGCACTTCCAATGCCCATTCTGGCTCAATTCAGCTCACCAATTTGTTGGTAAAAGTTGGTGGTATCAATATTCGGCAGGCCAAAAAGAAAGCAGAAAATAAGTCGGTTACGAGCCGGTGTGGATCCCTCTCTCTCCGCCAGTTTTCTCCCGTCCCTTCAATGACTTGGCGGCTGGCCCACCCCGGTTAGTGGCAAATCCAGTGGCAAATCGCGTCGGCGCCGTCGGCAGCTCGATCTCGAACGGGCGCACGATTGGTCGAGATCGCGGCTGACCGCGGATCAGTGTCGGCGCTCGCCGGACGGGTAGTTCGGAATTCAGCGTGGCGCGAATCCTCTCGACGTCCGACTCGAGAGCACCTTCGGCCCAGGCGGCGTAGAACCGCAGCATCGTTGAGATGCTGTGGCCATGCTGCCGAGCGACCCAGAGGGCGCTGCGGCCAATCATCAGATCCCAGCTTACGGACGTGTGCCGGGCGACGTACGGGCGGCGGTACCGAATGTTGTTCAACCGACCCAGTGTTCGTTGCCAGCGTATGGCAGGGTGTTGGAGGTTGCGGATCGACTCGCCG
>JAGWPD010000082.1 GCA_028870705.1 Gammaproteobacteria bacterium | reverse complement strand
GGGCTTGTCGGAAATCTTGTGTGAGAGCCGGTTGCATTGATCAGTCGTTGAAAGCGAACCGCTCGCCGAACTGGATGGCCAGCTGGGCTTTGGCAGCATGCCATGCGATGGGCGGGCGTTTCCAGTTCTCGGTGATGTGGCGCAGGGCGAGCCAGATAAGCTTGGTGGCGGCCTGATCGCTCGGGAAGTGCCCCTTGTTGCGCACGGCCTTGCGGACCGAGGCGTTGAGGCTCTCGATCGCGTTGGTCGTGTAGATGATCTTGCGCACTTCGGCGGGGAAGGCGAAGAACGGGATGACCGCCTCCCAGTTGCGTCGCCAGCTTTGCGCGATCGCCGGGTACTTGCGTCCCCAAACTCCGGCATCGAAGTCCGAGAGCGCGGAGGCTGCAGCCTCCGCGCTCTCGGCGCGATAGATGGGCTTCAATGCCGCGGCGATGATCTTGCGCTCCTTCCACGAGGCGAACTGCATCGAGTAGCGGATCAGGTGCACGATACAGGTCTGCACCACGGTGTCGGGAAAGACCGCTGTGATGGCTTCCGGGAAGCCCTTGAGGCCATCGACCACGGCGATCAGGATGTCGTGGGTGCCGCGGCTCTTGAGCTCGTTCATCACGCGCAGCCAGAACTTGGCCCCTTCGGTCTGCTCGATCCACAGGCCCAGCACATGCTTGCAGCCGCTCGCATCGACGCCGATCGCCAGGTACACGGCCTTGTTGCGCACCAGCCCTTCGTCGCGAATCTTGACGCGCAGGGCATCGAAAAACACGATCGCGTAGCTTGCCTCGAGCGGCCGGGCCTGCCAGGCGGCCACCTCGTCGATGACCTGGTCGGTGACGGCCGAGACAAGATCCGGGGAGACCTCGATACCGTAGAGCTCGCGCACGTGGCCCTGGATATCCCGGGTGCTCATGCCGCGGGCGTAGAGGGCGATGATCTTGTCATCGAACCCGGGAAAGCGCCGGCGGTACTTGGCGATCAGGGCTGGATCGAAGCGTCCGTGCCGGTCGCGTGGGATCGAGAGCGTAAGCTCGCCATCTGGGGTCAGAACCGTCTTGGCACTCGAGCCGTTGCGGTGGTTGGCGAATCCGGCCTCGGTCTCGTTCGCCAGGTGGACGTCCATCTCGGCGTTGAGCATACGCTCGGCAAGCGCCTTCTTCAGATCGCCAATCAGCCCATCAGAATCCAGCACCGTCTTGGGGTCACGACCCGCCAGAAGCTGGTCCAGAAACTCAGCAGAAAATGCCTTGGTATCGTTCTTGGCCATACATCATCCTCGCCCTATCGGGCAGTGTATGGCTCTTCACACAAAAATCCCTACAGTCCCCGAGTAAGTCTTCAACCTAACAGCTTCACCACCTCTTGCCGCAGCCGATACACCCGCTTTGTAATTCGTGTGACCTGCGGTTCGACTTTCTAGCCACCCGGAGTCCGATTGTGGCCTCGTTCAGGCCGCCAACCGCAGTTGGGGTTCCAGCCCGGCGCGCGCCGCCAATGTCAGCAGCATGTCCAAGCTGAAGTCCTTCCACTGACCTTTGATGAGCCGTGATACGCGCGGCTGGGTAATGCCAAGTCGCTTGGCGGCTTCCGCCTGCGTCCACCCCTGGGCCTTCAAGTGCTGTTCCATGCGAATCATCACCTCCGCGCGCAGCGCCATGACTTTCGCCTCTGCTGGATCAAAGCCGAGATCGAGGAAAACATTGCCGCTGCCCTTGGTCCGGCGGCTATCTGACAGGCGAGGGTCGGTCTTTTTGCTCATGGCTTTCCTCCAATCATCCTGTAGCGGGCCTTGCCCATTTCGATGTCTGTCTTGGCGGTCCGCTTTGTCTTCTTCTGGAAGGCGTGCAGCACATAAATTGCCGCCTCGAACTTCGCCACATACATGGCGCGGTAGGCGCCTGACGCATCGCGGACGCGAACCTCGTAGGCGCCAGCGCCGACCGATGACATCGGCTTGAAGTCGGTCGGCTCCCCACCGAACTGCACGCGCATCAATTCCACGCCGATGTCATGCCGTACGCCTGCAGGCATGGCTGCAAGGTCGTCACGGCTGGAGCCGAGGAACTCAAGCGGCTTCATCTGCAGCGGTTTGGGCCTTCTGGGGTCCACGATTCGGAGTATATCGATACTTGCATGACTATACAAGTATCTGCATAACGTAGCGTTTCCTGCGTATCCATGCGCTTTCATGCCACCGTAGCGTGTGGGCGGGCCTGCTATGTGGTTGAAAACAAAAGCCTAGCGATTCATCCTTGCCACTTCGAACCAGGTGGTCGGCGGTTCGAATCCGTCCGGGCGCGCCAATCAATTAGGGTCTATTCCGGAGACCGCCGACAGTTTAGCAATGCAGGGGTTTGGCGCTGACGAAACTCAGGATCGCGCGACGACAAGCCAGCCGCCGGCGAGTGCCAGCACAATTCCAAGAACTCGCCTGGCGTCAAGGTGCTCCGCAAACCAGACGACGCCGACCAGTGCCAGCACCGCAACGGTTGCAACACTTGTTACGGCGAAAGTAACGCCGATCTTCCAGCCACTTCGGTATGCCAGCAGGTAGCCGATCTCGATACCGACCACGGCCAGCGCGAGAAGAACCGTCGGCCAGGTCATCAGGCGTCGCACGTCGCCGAGCGCGAGCGGTTTGCCCGCCAGGGGCGAGAGTACCGCGCAGGCCAGCATGGCCAGCCCATACACGATGACCAGAACACCGAACGGGTTCGATTCGCGAGGTATGGCTCTGACTGCCAATTGATAGGCTACCTGCGAGCCGATGACGATCATGATGCTGTAGGCAAATGCGGTCATGTCAGCCCTGATGCGTCGATGTCGGCTCAAATACCACCATTGAAAACAGCACTCGTTTTCGACCTCCACACGCGTAGGCGTGAGGCCGATCGGTACGCGCGAACGCCGAGGCTCCTGCTGCGACAGCGGTGACGACACCGTTTACTTCCAGTGCGAGCGAGCCTTGCTGCACGTGTACCAGCTCGAGTGTGCCTGCGGAGTGGGGGCGTGCCTCGTAGCGCTCGCCAGGCTGCAGTGTCCAGCTCCACAGCTCCAGCATGTCTGGCCCGTCTGATCCGATCAGGAGCGCAGCCGAACCGCCCTTGGGACCCTTCCACAGAATGCGCGTCTCATCGGACGCGACGACCTGCACGGGACTCCTGGCCTCGTCAACGACGGACATGAGATCCGCAACGGACACGCCAAGTCCGGCGGCCAGCCGACAGAGGGTTGCGATGCTCGGGTTCGCCCGTCCCTGCTCGATCTGGACCAGCATGCCCTTGCTGACGCCGCTACGCACCGCGAGCTGGTCGAACGTCTGTTGCTTGCCCTTGCGGAGCAGGGCAATGCGTCGCGCTATCGCACCGTTCAACAGCTCGGCCGCGTCGTCGGTCGCTGGAATAGCGGTAGTCAATATATTGACTATTTTGGTCATTGGATATATATATCCCCCGACGACCCGGTTGTCAACGACGGTGACCGCTGATGCCACGACAGTTCACGCCCTCGGTAGGGGCAGAGATATACGAGCTCCGCCCGGACTATTGCGCGCTCAGCCTCGTCACGGGAGGAGTCCGGAACGTTGCAAGTCACCCCGCGATCGACGAAGTCGTTGCGTCTGTTGGCGCACGCAAACCCTTGTCGGACTGGGGCGAAGCGCACCTGGATGCCTGGCGCACCGCCTACCGCGCATTCGGCGCGAAGCCCCAGCGAACTCCATCGTCCGCGGAGGCGCTGGTGAGAAGAGTCCAGGGTGGGGCGCAGCTGCCAAGGATCAATGCGGTCGTGGATCTGTACAACGCGCTCAGCGTGCGATTTGCAGTTCCGATCGGCGGCGAGAACATTGCAGCCTACGTTGGCAGTCCGATCCTCAAGCGGGCAACCGGCCATGAAGCCTTCGACACGATCAAAGGCGGGTCACCCTGCTCGGAAACCGTCCCCGCCGGCGAAGTCGTGTGGGCCGATGAGCGCGGTGTGACCTGCCGGCGGTGGAACTGGCGTCAGGGCCTGCGCACCCGGATTGACACGACGACCACTCGGATGTGGTTCGTGCTTGAGCGCCTCGAGCCGATGCCGATTGCTGCTTTGCTCGAGGCGGGCGACTTGCTCGCGGCGACTCTGCGCAAATTGACCCCTGGCGTGGTGATTTCTCGCACCGTCATCGATAGCCCGCGCGCAAGCAATTCTGTTGAGCGGGTCCCATGAGCGCCGCATCGACCCACCACCCCGCGCCATCCACGGAACTACACGCAGGACGGAAATCCAACCTTCAGGCGCGTGGAGTCGATCATCGCCTCGATCAAGCACTTCACGCGGCAAAGTAAGGAGAACGGATCGTGACCACAGACGTCAGCTCGCCAATGCCGCCACGCGCACAATTGAACCGCGCCGATAAGGTCATGGGCGCGGATGAGATCGATGCTTTCCTCTCGACCGCATTTTGCGGCCGAACGGCGACCATCGGCGCTGACGGCTTCCCATACGTCGTGCCCAATCTCTTTGTCTGGCGCGATTCGACGGTGTTTCTGCATACGGCGCGCCGTGCAGGACACTTCGCGGCGAATGTCAGGCACTCGGACCGAGTCAGTTTCGAGACCGATGAAGCTGGAGAAGTATTCCCGTACGGAGACATAGAGTGCGACACGTCTGTCTCGTACCGATCAGTTGTGTTATTCGGTCGGATTCGCGTCATTGATCGTGAAGATGAGGCGGCGGATTTCTTTCGGCGCTTCATGGCCAAGTACGCGCCAGCTGATTCCTGGGGTCGAGAGAAGGGATCGTTCCCGCGGATAAACGCGACCATCGTGTATGCGATAACGCCCGAGGCGATCACGGGAAAGCACGGTGTGCTTCCCGCCATCAGTGAACAATGGCCGCAGAAGAACAAGACCCTCTCGCCCGACTGGAAACGAAAGAAGCAGTCGGCATCGAACGTAGCGAAAACGTAGCAATTCTTGCGCTTCCATGCGCTTTCATGCCACCGTAGCGTGAGGGCCGGCCTGCTTTGCGCCTGAGTGGACAGCCTGGTTCTGGAGACGATGCATGAGCACACCCAATCACCAGCCGCTGGGCGGCAACCAGATGCCGCGCTTCGCCGGGCCGGCGACCATGATGAGGCTGCCGCAGGCGGCCTCCGCCGCGGGGCTCGACGCCTGCTTCGTCGGCGTGCCGCTTGATATCGGCACCTCGCTCCGTGCCGGTGCGCGCTTTGGTCCGCGCGACATCCGCCAGAATTCGGTGCTGATCCGTCCGTACCTGATGGCGACCCGCGCGCGGCCGTTCGATTCGCTGCAGGTGGCCGACATTGGTGATGTCGCGATCAATACCTTCAACCTGGAGAAATCCGTCGCGATCATCGAATGCGCCTACGACGACATTCTCGCGCATGCTTGCGTGCCGCTCACGCTGGGGGGCGATCATACGATCGTGCTGCCGATCCTGCGCGCGATGCGCCGCAGGCACGGACCGGTCGGCCTGGTGCATGTCGATGCGCATGCCGATGTGAATGACGAGATGTTCGGCGAGCGCATCGCCCATGGCACGCCGTTCCGGCGCGCGGTGGAAGAGGGGCTGCTGGACTGCGGGCGCGCCGTGCAGATCGGCTTGCGCGCGACCGGCTACGGTCCGGACGACTTCGACTGGACGCGGCGCCAGGGCATGCGCGTCGTGCAGGCCGAGGAATGCTGGCATCGCTCGCTGGCGCCGCTGATGGCCGAAGTGCGTGCGCAGCTCGGATCCGGCCCGGTGTACCTGAGCTTCGACATCGACGGGCTCGATCCGGCCTTTGCGCCGGGCACGGGCACGCCCGAGATCGGTGGACTGACGACCATCCAGGGCATGGAGATCATCCGCGGCTGCACCGGGCTCAATCTGGTCGGTTGCGACCTGGTGGAGGTCTCGCCGCCCTACGATCCCTTCGGCACGACCTCGTTGCTCGCGGCCAACCTGCTGTATGAGATGTTGTGCGCGCTGCCGGGCGTGCAACGCCGGCCGGACTGAGCGCCGCGCGTGACGGGATTGGAATCATTGATGTCGGTCCAGGGCAACTGACCTCCGCTCGCCGGGCATAGGCTTGCCGCGATCGGTCTGCACTGTGCCAGACTGTCATGGCCGCGCGGCCGTTGCGCCGCACGGGGAAGGCTGCCGGCATGAACCTCAGCGTCTTCGAAATATTCAAGATCGGGATCGGCCCGTCGAGCTCGCACACGATGGGCCCGATGAACGCCGCGCGCGCGTTCGTCGAATCACTCCAGTCACAGCAGCTGTTTGCGCGCACCGAGGCCTTGACCGCCGAGTTGTTCGGTTCGCTGGCGCTGACCGGGCGTGGCCACTGCACCGACCGGGCGATCCTGCTCGGGCTCGAGGGCATGCGACCGGAGACGATCGATTCCACCCAGGTCGAACCAACCGTGGAGCGCATCCGCGGTGCGCGGCGACTGCGATTGGGCGGCGAGCGCGCGATCGAATTCGACGAACCGCGCCACCTGCTGTTCCACCACGACCAGGTGTTGCCCGGCCACTCGAATGGCATGCGCTTCACTGCGCAGGATGCGGCGGGTGGGCGGCTGCTGCGCGAGGAGTACTACAGCATCGGCGGCGGCTTCATCGTCAAGGAAGGCACGGCCGCCGGTGCCGCGGCCCGGCGCGCGCAGGCGCCCTACGAATTCGATTCGGCCGCCGAGTTGCTCGAGTACGGCAAGAAGCACGGGCTCGAGATCCACGAGCTGATGCTGGCGCGCGAACGCACCTGGCGGAGCGATGCCGAGATCCGCCACGGTCTGCTCGAGATCTGGCGCGTGATGCGCGAGTGCGTGCAACGCGGCTTCCATGCGCAGGGGCTCCTGCCCGGCGTGCTGAAGGTGCGGCGTCGCGCGCCGAAGCTGTACCGGCAGCTCGAATCGGGCGACGCGAGTGACCCGATGCATGCAATGGACTGGGTCAATGCCTTCGCACTCGCGGTCAATGAGGAGAACGCCGCCGGTGGCCAGATGGTCACGGCGCCGACCAACGGCGCGGCCGGCATTGTCCCGGCCGTGCTGCATTATTACCAGCGCTTCGAGCCGGGCGCGGACGAGGCGGGCGTGATGCGCTTCCTGCTCTCGGCCGCTGCAATCGGCATGCTCTATAAGAAGAATGCCTCGATCTCGGGCGCCGAGATGGGCTGCCAGGGCGAAGTTGGCGTGGCCTGCTCGATGGCGGCCGCGGGCCTGGTTTCGGCCCTGCACGGCACCAACGAGCAGATCGAGAATGCCGCGGAGATCGGCATGGAGCACAATCTCGGGCTGACCTGCGATCCGGTAGCTGGGCTGGTGCAGATTCCCTGCATCGAGCGCAATGCCATGGGTTCGCTCAAGGCGATCAGCGCGGCGCGGCTGGCGCTGCACGGCGACGGCTCGCACAAGGTGTCACTCGACCAGGTCATCAACACGATGCGCCAGACGGGCCACGACATGGGCACGATTTACAAGGAGACCTCGCAGGGCGGCCTCGCGGTCAACGTCCCGGAGTGCTGAGCGGGCGGCGCGCAACGCGCTCGCTCAGGCGGACTCCTCCCAGTCGAGGATCACCTTGCCGCTCTGGCCCGAGGCCATCACCTCGAAGCCTTCCTGGAAGCGGCCGATCGGCAGCCGGTGCGTGATCACCGGGCCGACGTCCAGCCCCGACTGCAGCATCGCCGCCATCTTGTACCAGGTCTCGAACATCTCGCGGCCGTAGACGCCCTTGAGCATCAGGCCCTTGAAGATCACTTCATCCCACTTGATACCGGTGTCGGCCGGCATGATTCCAAGCAGCGCCACGCTGCCGCCGTGATGCATGGTGGCGAGCATCTGGCGGAAGGCTGCCGGCGCGCCGCTCATCTCGAGGCCGACATCGAACCCTTCCTCCATGCCGAGCTGCGCCATCGCGTCCTCGAGCTTCTCGGTGCGCACGTCGATGGCGAGCGACGCGCCCATTTTCCTGGCCAGCGCGAGCCGATAGGGGTTCACGTCGGTGATGACCACGTGGCGCGCGCCGACGTGGCGCACGATCGCGACCGCCATTGCGCCGATCGGACCAGCGCCGGAGATCAGCACGTCCTCTCCCACCACATTGAACGACAGCGCCGTGTGCGTCGCGTTGCCGAGCGGATCGAGGATCGAGGCGATCTCGTCGGTGATCGCCGGCGGCAGTTTGAACACGTTCGAGGCGGGCAATGACATGAATTCCGCGAAGCAGCCGGGGCGGTTGACGCCGACCCCGACCGTGTTGCGGCACAGGTGACGGCGGCCGGCGCGGCAGTTGCGGCAGAAGCCGCAGGTCACGTGGCCCTCGCCCGAGACGCGGTCGCCGACCTTGAGGCCGCGCACCTCGCTACCTATCTCGACGATCTCGCCACAGTATTCGTGGCCCACCGCCATGGGCACCTTGATCGTGCGCTGCGCCCACTCATCCCAGTGGTAGATGTGCATGTCGGTGCCGCAGATCGCGGTCTTCTTCATGCGGATCAGCACGTCGTTGTGGCCGATCGCGGGCCTGGCCACATCCGCCATCCAGATGCCCGGTTCAGCCCTTGCCTTGACCAATGCCTTCATCGTTTGCCACCCAGGATGCCCAATTCGCTGCCGGCCGTGATAAAAGCGGCGACCGCCTGATCGAGATGCGCGCGGGTATGCGCCGCGCTGAGCTGCGTGCGGATGCGCGCCTTGCCCGCAGGCACCACCGGGAACGAGAAACCGATGACATAGACGCCGAGGTCGAGCAGCCGATCGGCCATGCGCGTCGCGAGTGCGGCGTCGCCGAGCATGACCGGCACGATCGGATGCTCGCCGGGCACGAGCGTGAAGCCGGCGGCCTGCATCTGCGCACGAAAATAGCGGGCGTTGTCGGCGAGCTGGCGGCGCAGCTCGTCGCCGGATTCGATCAGATCGAGCACCGCCAGCGTGGTCGCGGTTACCACCGGTGCAAGCGTGTTCGAGAACAGGTAGGGGCGCGAGCGCTGCCGCAACCACTCGACCAGCGTGCGCGGCCCGGAAACATAGCCGCCGGAGGCGCCGCCGAGCGCTTTGCCCAGCGTGCCAGTGAGCAGGTCGACGCGGCCCATCACGCCGGCGAGCTCATGCGTGCCGCGGCCGCGGGCGCCGATGAAGCCGGTGGCGTGCGAGTCGTCGACCGCCAGGATCGCGCGGTAGCGCTCGGCCAGCGCGCTGATCGCAGCGAGCGGAGCGAATGTACCGTCCATCGAGAACACGCCGTCGGTGATTATGAGCCGCGTGCGCGCATCCTGCGATTCGACGAGCCGTGCCTCGAGTTCGCCGAGGTCGCGGTTGGCATAGCGCAGGCGGCGCGCCTTGCACAGGCGGATGCCATCGATGATCGAGGCGTGGTTGAGCGCGTCCGAGATCACCGCGTCCTGTTCATCGAGCAGGGTCTCGAACAGGCCGCCGTTGGCGTCGAAGCACGAGGAATAAAGAATCGTGGCTTCGGTGCCGAGGAATGCGGACAGGCGCGATTCCAGCTCGGCGTGCACGCCCTGCGTTCCGCAGATGAAGCGCACCGAGGCGCAGCCGTAGCCGTAGCGGTCAAGGGCGGCATGCGCCGCGGCGACGGCCGCCGGGTGGCTGGCGAGGCCGAGGTAGTTGTTGGCACAGAGGTTGACGACCTCGCGCCCGCCGACGCGGATCAGCGCGCCCTGGGGCGAGTCGAGCAGGCGTTCTGCCTTGTAGGTGCCTGCCGTGCGCAGACCCTCGAGCTGCGCACGCAGCTGCTCGGTCAGGGCATCGATGGCGCGTTGGGGCTGCGGCATTTTGTCTGCTGCGGGCGGTGACGGTACGGTATCCTGCCCTGCATTCACCATGCCGGCAACTGATGAGGCCCCGCCAACGATGAGCAGGCACGGCAGCGGCCACTGGCTCAACCGCACCGTCGTCGGCATCGGGCTCGCATCGCTGTTCAGCGACTGGTCGCACGAAATCGCCTCCACGCTGCTGCCGGCGTTCCTGGCCAGTTTCGGCGCCGCCGCGGCCTGGCTGGGCACGATCGAAGGCTGCGCCGACGGCCTGGCAAGCTTCACCAAGATGGCCTCGGGCTACTACACCGACCGGCTGGCGCGGCGCAAGCCGATCGCGGTCGCAGGCTACTTGCTGACGGCCGCCGGCACCGCGGCCATGGCGCTGACCAGCAGCGCCTGGCAGGTGCTGCTGGCCCGCACCGCCGCGTGGCTCGG
>JAGWPD010000081.1 GCA_028870705.1 Gammaproteobacteria bacterium | reverse complement strand
TCCGGAAGGCTGGCCCGGCACCGAGGTGGGCTGGGGCATCCTGCGGCGCTGCTGGGGCCGCGGCTACGCCACGGAAGGTGCGATCGCGGCGATCGACTGGGCGTTCGCCAACCTCGGCTGGAGTGAGGTGATCCACACGATCGCGCCGGACAACGCCAACTCGCAGGCGGTCGCGCAGCGGCTCGGCTCCGCGCTGCTGCGCAACGCGACGCTGCCGGCGCCGTTCCAGGGCTTCGCGGTCGAGGTCTGGGGCCAGTCGCGCGGCCAGTGGCAGCAGCAGCGCGCACGCCTGCCGCTGCGGAGCGCGTCGCGGACGGCCGGCGCATGAAGGCGGGCGAGTGAAGAAATCGCGGCTCGAAGCCTTCAGCGACGGCGTGCTCGCGATCATCATCACGATCATGGTGCTCGAGCTGCGCGTGCCGCACGAACCGACGCTCGCGGCGCTGGCGCTGCTGTGGCCGGTGGTGCTCAGCTACCTGATGAGCTACGTGTTCATCGGCATCTACTGGAACAACCATCACCACCTGTGGCAGGTGGTCGAGCACGTGAACGGTCCGGTGCTGTGGGCCAACCTGCACCTGCTGTTCTGGCTGTCGCTCGTCCCCTTCGTTACCGCCTGGATGGGCGAGAACCATTTCGCCGCGGTGCCGGTCGCGGTCTACGGCGTGGTGCTGCTCGGTTCGGCGATCGCCTACTACGTGATGACGCGCGTGCTGCTGGCGAGCCACGCGCACGATTCACTGCTGGCCGAGGCGCTCGGGAACGACTTCAAGGGACGCATCTCGGTGCTGCTCTACGTCGCGGCGATCGCGGTCGCGTTCCGGCTGCCGTGGCTGTCGGGGCTGTTGTATGGCACGGTCTCGGTGATCTGGCTGGTGCCCGACCGGCGCATGGAGCGCGTGCTGCTGCGGCACCGCTAGCGTTCGATCGTGTAGACCAGGTCCGCGCTGCGCGCCAGGCCGGCCTCGGTCTTGATCGTCCAGTGATCGCCGATCGTGTAGCGCATCTTGATGGTGTTGATCGCCTCGGCGAGGCTGATGCCGTAGCTCACGTACAGGCGCGGCGACAGGTAGCGCCCCAGCACCAGCGAGGTGTCGTTGTTGAGGCCCGATTCGACGCTCACGTCATCGAGGCCGACCTTGCCGCCGAACTGCTGGAACAGCAGCGCACTGCCCTGCAGCAGCATGTTGTTGCGGGCCTCGTTGCTGCGCTGGGTCGGATCGGTGTTGTTCTGCACGCTTTCGAGCGAGCCGCCGGCGAGCAGCAGCGAGACGATCTGCGCCTGCGAGACCGCCGGATCCGAGAAGAATGTCATGCGTGGCGCGCGCAGCGTGCCGCGCACGTTCACGCCGGCGGTGATGTCCGGGAATTTCTTGATTGCGCGCAGGTCGATCACCGGATCGTTCAGTGGCCCGTTCTTGAACTGCAGCCTGCCGCGCTCGATATCGAGCCGGCGGCCGTACGCCGTGTACTTTCCTTCCTCCACCTGCAGCTCGCCGGTGCCGCGATTGAAGCCGGAGTCGTCGGCCACGGTGCGCAGGCTGCCGCTGAGGCGCCCGACCAGGCCGAGCGTGTCGATGGTCACGCGTTCGCCGAGCTGCAGCGTGAGGTCGCTGAACACGTGGAATTCGTCCCGCGCCGGCGGCTTGTTGACCGATACGATCACTTCGTCGCCGGATGCGCGCACCGCGTTGGTGAGTTCATCCGGGCGCTGCAGCCTCGCATACGGCAGCGTCACGGTGCCGGTGACGTCGATGCGGCGGCCGGCGAACTTCAAGCGCACGTCGGGCGAGGCCTGCACGCGCGCTTCCGGGATGTTGACCACGCGCAGGTTCTCGCCGGTCAGGTGCAGCTCGCCGTAGGGCAGCGCATTGCGCCAGGCGAGCTCGCCGTCGAAGCGTGCGCGGCCGTCGGCGCCGGCGCGCGTGCTGCCGCTGAACTGCAGCACCGTGTCCCGCAGGCGCGCGTCGAAGTTGAGATCGCGCAGCGCCAGGTTGATCTGGTAGGCGTCGATTTCGCCGCCGGTCACCCGCAACTCGCCATTGAGCCCGAGCGCGGCCAGCGAGCCCGTCAACGTGAGGTTGGCGTCGAGCTGGCCGCTGACCCGGTCCACCTGCGCGACGTAGGAATCGATGAAGCCCAGCGAGCGTGTCTGCAGGCGCAGCGCGCCCGCGAGCGGCCAGCCCCGCAGGGCGGTGCCGTCGTTGCGCGCTTCCAGGTGGCCGGCGACGCTGCCGGCGGC
>JAGWPD010000080.1 GCA_028870705.1 Gammaproteobacteria bacterium | reverse complement strand
GGTTGCGCTCAAAAGGCTTTCATACGGCGTTGCTCGGCGCTGACGTGGAATAACCACGCTGCGCGCCTCGCGCCTTGTCTGAAAGCCTTTTGAGCAGCAACGCATCGATGTCCTGAGTGTGCACAGGCCCTGGTGCCAGGCCGGCGCCAAACCAGGAGCTACATCGTGTGCGTGGCCTTGTCGCCCGAGAGCGCGCCGGCCAGGTAATTCTCGATCTTGTGGCGGGTCTGCCCGCGGTCCTGTTCGCTGAACTGCACGCCGATGCCGGCGGTGCGCTTGCCCTGCGCGCCCTTGGGCGTCACCCAGATGACGCGCCCGGCGACCGGGAGCTTCTCATCCTCGCCCATCAGGTTCAGCAGCATGAACACCTCATCGCCGATGCGGTAATTGCTGTTGGTGGGAATGAACAGGCCGCCGTTGGTGATGAACGGCATGTAGGCCAGGTAGAGCGCGCTCTTGTCCTTGATGGTGAGCGTGAGTAGGCCCGGCTTGGCCGCAGCCGGACGCGCCAGATCGGCGCGCGGCAGCGCTTCGCTGCGCCCGGCCGGCTCGGTGCTCCTGACCTGGTTGTCTTTCGCCATCGCTACTCAGCTCTTGCGCGCCGCGCGCAGCTGCCAAAGCAGCTGTTCCACGGCGAGCGATTTGTTGATCGTCGTCGTCGCCAGCCGCCGTAGCTCGTACAGAGCGTCCATGAGCCGGATCAGACCGCGTATATTCATAGAGGAATTCACCGCTTGCAAGTGCGCGCCAGTGTGCAGTTCCGTCAAGGATCGGGCGCCGGCAGCCTCGGCCGCGATCCGTCGTGTGACCCAGTTCTCAGCGCACAGGAGCCGCAGCTCGAAGGCATCCTTCTGGGCCCAGCGCTCCGCTGCCGGCGCGATATCGAGGCTGCCTGAGAGCGCCCCGGCCAGCTGCGCCTCGGTCTCATCGCGCAGCGAGCGCAGCTGTCCCGGATCGACCGCCAGGGCGCGCAGCGGCGCATTGCCGAGCACCTCCAGCACCGCCTCCCAGTCGCCCGCGCCGCGGCGCTCACGCAGCCACGCGAGGCATGCGCCGCGCGCCGGTGCCCGCACCGGCAGCCGCTGACAGCGGCTCAGTACAGTCGCCGGGAGCCGCGCGCCAGCCTGGGCGACCAGCACGATCAGAACGCCGGCGCGTGGCTCCTCCAGCGTCTTCAACAGCGCGTTCGCGGCGCTCGCATTGAGCATGTCGGCCGGTTCGATGATCGCGGCACTGGCAGCCGAAGCGTGGCCGGTCAACGCCAGCGCCTCGGTCAGCGCACGCACCTGCTCCACCTTGATCTGGATCGCATCCTCCTCCGGGCCCACCAGCCACAGGTCCGGGTGCGCACGCGCGGCCACGCGCCGGCACTCCCGGCATTGGCCGCATGGAGCGTCAGTCTCGCTGCACAGGGCGGTCTGTGCCGCCAGCAACGCCAGCTGCGCGCCGCCGGCCCCCGGGGCATCCTGGATCAGCAGCGCATGCGGCAGGCGCCCCTGGCGCCGGGCAGCGCGCAGCGCGTCAAGCTGTGGCGCGAGCCAGAACAGGTCCAGCTCCGCCGGATCCGCCGGGCCGGCCGCAGCCGGACTCATGGCGGCGGTGCCGGCAACAGATCGGATATCGCCGTCAGCGCCGCGGCCGCGACTGCCGCTGCGCTGGCGCTGCCGTCGATGAGGCGCACCCGGCGCGGCTCGCGCGCCGCGCGCTGCAGGTAGG
>JAGWPD010000079.1 GCA_028870705.1 Gammaproteobacteria bacterium | reverse complement strand
CCGCGCCCGCGCCTGGCGCGGCTGCGGGCTGGAGATCGCTTGCGCCGGCCGGAGCTGCCGCGGCTGCAGCCGGGGGTGCCGTCACGGCGAGCGGGTTGGCTCCGGACGGTGCGCGGGGCTGGTGGGCGCAACCGCCAAGCGCCGCGGCGAGCGCCAGCACCAGGCTGGCCGGAATGCGAAAGGGTCTGATCGGCTTTACCAAATTTGTTCCATCCCAGTGCCGGGCCGATAACATGTTACGGTATGGGTGCCAGATCCTAGAGCGATCCGGCAGCGCTATTTAACCTGTAAGTTCACATAATTGCTAGCTTTTTTGGGATGCGAATCACAGTCTCCGCAGTTCATGGTTAGGCCCTCCCCCGCATTGCTGGAGTGGCAATCGGGCACCCTCGGACGCGCGGTCGTGGCGGCCGAAACCCGCCTGCTGGCCGAGGTCTGCGATGACGTGTTTGGCCTCGAATTGCTGCAACTGGGCCGTTGGGGCGCCGGCCGGGAACTGCTGCAATCGAGCCGGGTCCGCCGCCAGACGGTGATCGCCGGAACCGCGGGCGGCGATGCGTGGCCGGACATCATCGCCAACCCGGCCGGGCTTCCGATCCAGAGCGGGTCGATCGATGCGGTGCTGTTGCCACACAGCCTCGAGATCGAGCCGGATCCGGGCGCGATCCTGCGCGAGGCCGACCGGGTACTGCTCGGCGAAGGGCAGCTCATCATCCTGGGGTTCCGGCCCTGGAGCCTGTGGGGGCTGCGATCCGCGGCGGCCCGCACGCGCTATCCGCCCGGATTCAGCCGCCTGCTGCCCGAGCGGCGGCTGCGCGACTGGCTCGCGGTGCTGGGCTACGAGGTGAGCCTGGCGCGCCGCTATCTTTACGTCGCGCCGCGCGAGCCGACCGGCGATCCAGGGCAGCTGGCGCTCGGCATGCTCCGCCGCGGCTTGTTCAATCCGCTGCCTGCCGCCGGCTATCTGCTCAAGGCACGCAAGCGCGTCTACGCGCCCACGCCCTTGCGCCTGCGGCGGCGCGAGCGCGCCCGCGTCCTGGGTGGACTGGTCAATCCCACGACATGAACGCGGTCGGCACGCAAAGCGTGGACATCTACACCGACGGCGCCTGCCGCGGCAATCCGGGGCCGGGCGGCTGGGGCGCGATCCTCATGAGCGGCGGGCAGGAGCGCGAGCTCTCCGGCGCGGAGAGCGCGACCACCAACAATCGCATGGAACTGCTCGCGGTCATCAATGCGCTCGCAGCGCTCAAGCGCCGCGTGCGGGCGCGCGTCTACACCGATTCGCAGTACGTGCGCCTCGGCATGACCGAATGGCTCGCGGGCTGGAAGGCGCGCGGCTGGCGCACCGCCGATCGCAAGCCCGTGCGCAACCAGGATCTGTGGCAACGGCTTGACGGGTTGGCCGCCGGCCACGACATCGAATGGCACTGGGTGAAGGGCCATGCGGGCAATCCGGGCAATGAGCGGTGCGACGCGCTCGCGAACGCGGCGATAGACGCTTTGCTTGGTCTAGACTAGCCGCCATGCGTCAAGTGGTGCTGGATACCGAAACCACCGGCCTCGAGGCCGCGCGCGGTCACCGCGTGATCGAGATCGGCTGCATCGAGTTGCTCAACCGCCGCGCGAGCGGTCGCCACTTCCACAGCTACCTGAACCCGGAGCGTGAAGTGGACGAGGGCGCGCGCGCGGTGCACGGGCTGGGGCTTGCCGAGCTGCGCGGCCAGCCGCGCT
>JAGWPD010000078.1 GCA_028870705.1 Gammaproteobacteria bacterium | reverse complement strand
GCGACGGCAGCGGCAGCACCGGCCGTGGCGCCAGCCGTGCCGCCGGCGCGCGCCCGCGCGCTGGGAGCGGATCTGGCGGGTGCCTTGGCGGTGACCGAATACGAATTGATACTCGAGGCGTTGCGGAGCGATGCCGGCAGCCGCGAGCGCACCGCCGCGCGCCTCGGCATCAGCCCACGCACGCTGCGCTACAAGCTCGCGCGCATGCGCGCGGCGGGCGTCGATCTGGCCGCCGCCGGGAGCGCCGCATGAGCCAGATGCAGATCGACCAGGTGCTGGCGCAGATCCGCAGCTTTTCCGCGCACGGCACGGGCCTGGCGCGGCCGCTGGCGCCGCTGGCTCCCGGCGCCGGCGCAGCGGCCGGGGTCGAGGGGGCGAATGGCGCCGGCCCCGCGGCCTTCGGCCAGCTGCTGAAGGCGGGAATCGAAGCCGTGAACGCCAGCCAGCAGAACGCGGCGAAGCTCGCCGATGGCTATGAGCGCGGGACCAGCGGCGTCGATCTGGCGCAGGTGATGCTCGAGACCCAGAAGGCCTCGGTCTCGTTCCGTGCGCTGGCCGAAGTGCGCAATCGCCTGGTGAACGTGTACCAGGAAATCATGAACATGCCGATCTGAGTGGACCGTACCCATGGCCAATGAATCCGCCGTCCTCGTCGCGCGTGCCGCAGGCTTCAATCCGCGTCCATTGCTGCTGCTGGTCGGCATAGCCGCGGCGGTTGCCGCCGGCGTGGCCGTCATGCTGTGGTGGCAGGGACCGAACTGGAGCCTGCTGTACGGCAACCTCGAGGCGAACGACGCCAGCCAGGTGGTGCAGGCGCTGCAGACCGCCGGCATCCGCTACAAGCTCAGCGACGACACCGGCGCCGTGATGGTGCCGGCCGAGGACGTGCACGCCGCGCGTCTCAGGCTCGCGGGGCAGGGGCTGCCCGAAGGCAGCAGCAGCGGGCTCGATCTCATCAACAAGGATTCCGGCATCGGCGTCAGCCAGTTCATGGAGAACGCCCGCTACCAGTACGCGCTCGAGACCGAGCTGGCGCGCACGATCTCGAGCCTGCGCAGCGTCGCCGCGGCGCGCATCCATCTCGCGATCACGCAGCAGTCGGCCTTCGTGCGCGAGCGGCGTCCGGTCAGCGCCTCGGTGTTCCTGCAGTTGCGGCCGGGCGGCCGGCTCGAGGCCGAACAGGTGCAGGCCATCATCCACCTGGTCGCCTCCAGCATCCCGGACCTTTCCGCCGATCAGGTGACCGTCGTGGATCAGCAGGGACGATTGCTGTCCTCGCCGGCGTCGGCGCAGTCGGCGCTGCAGACCGAACAGTTTGCCGCGGCCCAGCGCGTCGAGGACAGCTACACCCAGCGCATCGAGGAACTGCTGGTGCCGCTGGTCGGCGCCGGCAAGGTGCGCGCGCAGGTGACCGTCGACCTGGATACCAACGAGAACGAAGAGAGCCACGAAGAATACAAGCCCGACAGCGCCGTGGTGCGCAGCGAGCAGACTTCGGAGCAGACCGGTCCGGGCGCCGGTGGCGCCGGCGGCGTGCCCGGCGCGCTCACCAACCAGCCGCCAGCCG
>JAGWPD010000077.1 GCA_028870705.1 Gammaproteobacteria bacterium | reverse complement strand
TACGAAGTACCGCGCAGCCTCGCCATTTGCCGGGTCGTCACGGCTTGTTCGCGCATCAGTGCGCGCACGCGCGTAAAAACTTCCAGCGGCAGCGTATCCACATTGGTGTTGGCGCAGGCCGCATGCTCGGCATGGTGCGCGCCCAGCGCTTCGATCGCCGCCGCCCTGGGTCCAAAGCCGCCAACCCGCGCGGCAAATCGCAGCTGCGCTTCGGTGCCGCTCACGTCCACCGTGTAAACCGGGCGGTAGTTGGCTTTGTGTACGGCGCGCTGCCGCGCGACGATGCCTAAGCGCAACAGCAGCGCACTGACGTCTGCGGCAAGACGCGCACTGCAGGTCGAGAAATAGACCCGTGGCATTCCCCGCTGACCCGGTTTGCGCAGCGTTACGGAGCCATCGGTGGCCCACAGGTGTTTCAACAGCAGCGCGAGCTGCTCATCGCCCAGCGTGAACACCTCCGGCGGCAGATGCTTCTCATGCGAACGCTGCCCGAATATCCCCAGCTGCTTGAGCCAGGCCCCGACTCCCGCCGGATGCCAGCGATCGCCATTGCCGCTGATGAGCAGCTGATGCCAGGCCCCGCGGCCGGCGCGCCGGCTGACCGTTGACCCGAAGGCTTCCGCCGCACAACGCACCGCTTCGCTGTTGGCCTCGGAGGCGGTCGTATAGCGCAGCGGCTGGTGGCTCAGGTAGCTGCCGTCCCCCACCAGATGGCCGAGCAGGATGAGCCAGTGTTCGGGCCAGCGTGCAACGGATTGCGGCTGGGGAACACGGCGCGCCAACCCCAGGCGATCGCCCGGCTTCAGCGCGGCGACCGTCGTCCAGCCCTCGGCGGCCAGCATGCGGTGCTCGGCCGTGGCGCGAATGCTGCGGCCGCTGGCCAGTTGCACGGTGCAGACCGGTTTCGATCCCACCCGCCAGACTTTGTCCGAGCGCGCGGCCACGATGCGTTGCTGTTCATCGATCGACCAGACTTCGGGGGTCGTGCCCTCGAGATCGCGAATCGGCACGCGGCGGCCATCGTTCAGGCACACCAGCGTGTCTCCGGTCACACACTCGCGCAGATCCGACATCACCGGCTTCTTCTCGGTGCGCTGCTCGACGCCGCGGTTGAGCTGCGAGAGCGCGATCACCGGCACCGCCAGTTCCTTGGCGAGCGCCTTGAGGCCGCGCGAGATCTCGGCGATCTCGGTGGCGCGGTTCTCCTTGGTGCCGGGCACCTGCATCAGCTGCAGGTAGTCGACGACGATGAGGTCCAACCCATGCTCGCGCGCCACGCGCCGCGCCCGCGCGCGCAGCTCGGTCGGCGTCAGGCCCGCCGATTCGTCGATGAAGATGCGCGCCTCGGCGAGCTGGCTGGTGGCCGCGGTCACGCGCACCCAGTCATCATCGGAGATCTGCCCGCTGCGGATGCCGTTGAGCGGCACGCCGCCGATCGAGGCCAGCATGCGCGTGAGCAGCTGCTCGGAGGGCATTTCCATGCTGAAGATCGCGACCGAGGAGCGGGTGCCCGGATTCACGGCCGCGTACTCGGCGATGTTCATCGCCAGCGTGGTCTTGCCCATCGAGGGGCGGCCCGCGACGATCACCAGGTCACCCGGGCGCAGCCCGCCGGTCTTGCGGTCGAAATCGGCGAAGCCGGTGGGCAGGCCGCGCATCGAATTGGGGTTATCGTGCCACTGGTCGATCTTGTCGATCAGCGGCGGCAGGAGGGTGCTCACCTTGACCGCGCCCTCGCGCCGCCCGGTACTTTGCTCGGCGATCGCGAACACCTGCTTCTCGGCCTCGTCGACCAGGTCGCGCGCCGCACGGCCATCATTGGCAAAGGCCGCCGCCGCGATCGTGCGCCCGGCGCTGATCAGCCGCCGCAGCAGCGAGCGCTCGCGCACTATCTGCGCGTAGGCGCGCACGTTGGCCGCGGTGGGCGTATCGCGCGCCAGGCTCCCCAGGTAGGCGAGCCCGCCGGCCGCCTCGAGCCGCCCGCTGCGCTCGAGCTGCCCGGAAACGGTGACCACGTCGGCCGGCTTGCCGGTGGCGATCAGCTCGGCCAGGGCGCCGAAGATCAGCTGGTGGTCGGGGCGGTAGAAATCGTCGCCGACGATGACATCACCGACCTGGTCCCAGGCGGTGGCATCGATCAGCAGGCCGCCGAGCACCGCCTGCTCGGCTTCAGCCGAATGCGGTGGCGTCGACGAGCCCGGGTCGGGCGGCGGTTCGGATTCCTGGCGTGATCGGAGCGGCCCGGCCATGTTGCTGACCGCCCCGCGGCGCCGGCAGGGCTCTAGCCCTGCTCTTCGGCCGCGATGATCACGATGATCGCGACTTCGACGTCCGTGTGCAG
>JAGWPD010000076.1 GCA_028870705.1 Gammaproteobacteria bacterium | reverse complement strand
GTTCGCGTCCCAGCCATCGAGCGCGAGCGCGGCCAGCGAGAGCTGCGCCTCGGCGCCCTGCAGGTGCGGGGACTCCATGTCGCGCAGCATGGCCAGCGCCGGTTCGCTTCCGACCCGCTGCACCACCGCGTCGAGCGCGGCAGTGACATTGGTGCCGGCCGTATCGATCAGGCTGCGGAAATGGCGGCGCGCGTCGGCAATCCGGTAATCGCCCAGCTCCGCCTGCGTCAGCGCCAGCAGCGCCGAGGTATCGCCGGGCGCAAACTGCAGCCAGCGCGCCGCGATCGCGCGGGCAATCGGGTACTGTCCGCAGGCCAGCGCAATCGAGCTGGCGCGCGCGGCCAGTTCGGGCTGCTCGAGCGACTGGGAAGCGTCCTTGAAGAGCCGGCTGGCCAGGCCGCAATCGCCACGATTCAGCGCGTCCTCCGCGTTCGCGACCGCGGCGTCACCGTCGCCGCGCGCGGTAATTGCAGCGGGCGCTGCGGCTGGCGCCAGCGTCGCAGCGAGCGCCAGCGCGGCCAGCAATGCGGGCAGCATCGCGGTCGATGGCCCGGCGGGCGGCGCTCGACGGCCGGGCACGCGGGCCGGGAGACGATGGCAAAGCAGCATGATCATGCGACTATAGCAGGGCGATGAAAGTTTCGATCCGCCAGCGGCTGGAAAAGTCCGCCGAACGCTGCGAGGAAGTGGCCCGCATGCTTGCCGACCCGCTGGTACCGGGCCGCACCGAGCAGTTCCGGGAACTGTCGATGGAATATGCCCGTCTCCTGCCGACCGCCACGGCGCTCGGCGAATACCGGCGGCTCGAGCGCGAACTCGCCTCGGCCGAGGCCATGCGGGCGGACGGCGACCCCGGGATGCGCGCGCTCGGCGAGGAAGAGGCCGCGCGGCTGCGGACCGAGCTGGCCGCGCGCGAGGATTTGCTGCAGCGCCTGCTGCTGCCGCAGGATCCGCACGATGAAGGCAACATATTCCTCGAGGTGCGCGCGGGCACCGGGGGCGATGAGGCCGCGATCTTCGCCGGCGACCTGTTGCGCATGTACAGCCGCTACGCCGAGGCGCGCGGCTGGCAGATCGAACTGCTGAGCGAGAGCGCGGGCGAACACGGCGGCTATCGCGAGGTGATCTGCCGCGTCGTCGGGCGCGGCGCCTATTCGCGCCTGAAATTCGAATCCGGCACGCACCGGGTGCAGCGCGTGCCGGCGACCGAGGCGCAGGGGCGCATCCACACCTCGGCCTGCACGGTGGCGATCCTGCCGGAACTGGCGGAGATCGATCGCATCGAGATCAATCCCGCCGAGCTGCGCATCGACACCTATCGCTCATCCGGCGCGGGTGGCCAGCACGTCAACAAGACCGATTCGGCGGTGCGCATCACGCACCTGCCGAGCGGCGTGGTGGTCGAATGCCAGGACGAGCGTTCGCAACACAAGAACCGCGCACGCGCGCTGTCGTTGCTGCAGGCGCGGCTGCTGGCGGCCGAACAGGAGAAACGCGCCAGCGCGCAGGCGCGTACCCGCAAGCTGCAGGTCGGGAGCGGCGATCGCTCGGAACGCATCCGCACCTACAATTTTCCGCAGGGCCGGATGACCGACCACCGGATCAACCTGACGCTCTACAAGCTCGCCGCGATCATGAACGGCGAGCTCGACGAACTGCTCGACGCCCTGCAGCGCGAATATCAGGCCGAGGAACTCGCCGCGCAGTAGAGCACCAGCCACAGCGCGCTGAAATAGACCAGCGCCACCGCCTGCACGCCCAGCTGGCAGGCCGCAGCGAAGGCATTCATCGCGGCCTGCTGCGCACCGAGCCCCACGGCGACCGTCGCGATGACACCGAGGCTGGCGCCGGCGGCGACCACACAGACCAGGAATATGATCGCGGCAATGACCGCCGCGGCCAGCACCTTGGTCCAGGCGCGCCGCACCAGCCGCACGCAGCGCAGCAGCGCCTGCGGCGCCCGCCGCGGATCGGCCGGTTCAAACAACACCACCGGGCGCAGCAGCAGGAAGCACACCAGCAGATACACTCCCGGGCCGATCAGCAACAACATGCCCGCGAAGATCGCGATTCCCCCGAGCAGGTTGGTCACGATCAGCATCGGCCAGCGCTGCAGCGCCAGCGCCGCTTCGCGCCGCAGGTCGTGCGTGCCTCCAGCCATCATCGCGCGCTGCCGCAGCATCAGGATGGCCGCCAGCAACTGGTAGCACACCAGGCCCGCGGCGGTCAGCGCCCAGAATTTCGGATCGAGCGGCGGATGGCGGAAATCCATCGGCTTGCCGGTGGTCATCCAGTACACGTCGGGCATGGCGGCCAGCAGCATCGCGAACAGCGCCACGGGCATCCCTTTGGCCAGCGTCATACGGAACAAAGCGGTCGCGGCATCCAGCAGGTCACTCACCGAGGCCGTGAGCGGCGGCAGCTTGATCTGGGGCATGAGAAACTCCGTGGGCAGGCCGGTTACGCAGGCGCGCAATCTATCATTACCCGCATGGATACAGAGCAGACCCCGCCCACGATCGCCGCGGCACTGGCGCACGCCGCCGCGCGCCTGCCGCTGGGCGCGGCCGCGAACAGCGAGGCGCAGCTGTTGCTCGGCCACGTGCTCGCCTGCACGCGCAGCGCGCTGCTGGTGCGGGAGGACGAACGGCTCACTTCCGCGTCACTGGCCGCCTTCACGGACGCCGTCGGGCGCCGCGCCCGCGGCGAGCCGCTGGCCTACATCACGGGCCACAAGGAATTCTGGTCGCTCGAGCTCAAGGTCACTCCTGATGTACTGGTGCCGCGGCCCGAAACCGAACTGGTGGTCGAGCGCGCACTGGCGTTGCTCGGCGCCGGCCGTGCGGCGATCGCCGATCTGGGCACCGGGTCGGGAGCCATCGCGCTCGCGCTCGCGCGCGAACGGCCAGGCTGGCAGGTGACGGCGACCGATCTTTCCGGGGCCGCGCTGGCGGTGGCGCAGGCCAACGCCGCGGCAATCGGCGTGGCGAATGTGCGGCTTCGGCGGGGCGACTGGTTCAGTGCGTTGGCCGGTGAATGCTTCGACCTGCTGGCCAGCAATCCGCCCTACATCGCCAGCGGCGAAGCGGCTCTGGCCGATCCCGCATTGCGGCACGAGCCGATGGGCGCGCTCGCGAGCGGACCGACGGGACTCGAAGCGCTGGCCACGCTGGTCGAGGGCGCGCCTGCCCACCTGCGTGCGCGCGGCTGGCTGGTGCTGGAACACGGGGCGGGCCAGGCCGGCGCGGTTGCGGAACTGCTTGTCGCACGGGGGTACCGTCACGTACGCTGCCACGCTGACCTGGCTGGCCTGGCGCGCGTCACCGAAGCGCAGCGGCCGGCGCATTGAAGCCCACTACACAACGCAGAGCCCAACCACATGATCCGCTTCGAAACCACCCACGGCTCGTTCACGGTCGAACTGTTCGAGCGCGAAGCCCCGCTGACCGTCGCGAACTTCCGCCAGTACGTGGATGACGGGCATTTCGACGGCACCATCTTTCATCGCATCGTGCCGGACTTCGTGATCCAGGGCGGCGGGCTGACCGCGGATTTCTCGCAGAAGGCGACGCGCGCGCCGGTCAGGAACGAGGCCGCCAACGGCCTGCAGAACGAGCGCGGCACGCTCTCGATGGCGCGCACCGATGCGCCGCACAGCGCCACCTCGCAGTTCTTCGTGAACCTGAAGGACAACGACTTCCTCGACCATCGCCCCGGCCAGCACGGCTATGCGGTTTTCGGCCGCGTGGTCGAAGGGCTCGACGTGATCGACAAGATCGCCGCGGTGCGCACCGGCCGGCGCAAGGGACATACCGACGCGCCGATGGAAGACGTTGTCATCACCAGCGCCCGGCGGGTCGACGAGAAATCCTGAGCGCAGGCGGGATAAGCTGGGCATCCATGAGGGGTAAGCGCGGCGGGCTCGTGCGCCGCATCGGCCGCGGGCTGTTGCTGGCGCTCGCGGGCGCGGCCGCGCTGGCGGTACTAATGGTGCTCGCGCTGCGCTGGATCAATCCGTGGACCAGCGCCTTCATGCTCGGCGCGCGGCTCGACGCGCTGTTCGCCGGCGACCACCACTACCGGACGCACTACCAATGGGTCGACCTCGAGCAGATTTCGCCGCAGGCGGCGCTGGCGGTCATCGCCTCGGAGGACCAGCAGTTCCCGTTCCATGCCGGCTTCGACTTCAGGTCGATCCGCGAGGCGGTGCGCCACAACGCGGTCAGCCGCCACAAGCGCGGCGCCAGCACGATCTCGCAGCAGGTCGCGAAGAACATGTTCCTCTGGTCGGGACGCAGCTACCTGCGCAAGGGACTCGAGGCCGGATTCACGCTGCTGATCGAGGCCTGCTGGCCGAAGGAGCGTATCCTCGAGGTGTACCTGAACATCGCCCAGTTCGGCCCGGGCACCTATGGCGTGCAGGCGGCCGCGCAGCGTTATTATCACAAGGACGCGCGGCGGCTGAACCGCGCCGACAGTGCGCTGCTGGCCGCCGTGCTGCCCAACCCGGTGCGCCTGCACGTCGATGCGCCCGCGGGCTACGTGCTCGCACGCCGCGACTGGATCGCCGAACAGATGGCGGAACTGGGCGGTACCTCGTACCTGAACCTGGTCGAAGCCGACGCCAACCGCAGACCCTGAACAACGAGCAGGCACGCCCATGAGCACGATCGCCGAACGCCAGTACCGTTACTACGACCTGATCATGGCCGCCTACGTGTGCGTGCTGCTGTGCGCGAACCTGATCGGCCCGTCCAAGGCCGCGACGGTACAGCTGCCGCTGGTCGGCAGCGTGACGTTCGTGGCCGGGGTGCTGTTCTTCCCGATCTCCTATTTCTTTGGCGATGTGCTCACCGAGGTCTACGGATATGCCCGCGATCGGCGCTGCGTGTGGGCGGGTTTCGCGGCGCTGGCGTTCGCGGCGCTGATGGCGGCGGTGATCGTCGCGCTCCCGCCGGCCGCCGAATGGCGCGACAAGCAGGTGCACGTCGCGGCGATCTTCGGGTCCACCTGGCGGATCGTCGCTGCCTCGATCGTCGCCTTCTGGTGCGGCTCGCTGGTCAACAGCTACGTGCTCGCGAAGCTGAAGATCCTGACGCGCGGCCGCTGGCTGTGGACGCGCACGATCGGCTCGACCGTCTGCGGCGAGGCCGTGGATTCGGGCCTGTTCTACAGCCTTGCCTTCTACGGTGTCTGGACCGGCCACTTCCTGCTGAAGGTGATGGCCACGCAGTACGTGCTCAAGACGCTGTGGGAGGTGCTCAGCACGCCGCTCACCTACAGGTTGGTGGCGTTCCTGAAGCGGGTCGAGCGCGAGGATTACTACGACACCGGGACGAATTTCACGCCGTTCTCGCTGCGGGCTTGAAATCCAGCCCGGTGAGCTGCGCCGAGACCTGCCAGAGGCGCAAGGCGTCGGCATCGCTGCGCGCGGCGGGCGACGGCTCGACCGGCCGGCAATCGACGTAGTAGCCGCCGGTCAGCCCGGCGACCGCCGGCGATACGGCCAGGTGAATCAGCGTGCGCGCGCCCTGCTCGGGCGTCAGGCCGGCGGCGCGCTTGCGCCAGCGCATCAGCGTGCGCCACGGCTGGCCGCAGTTGTCGGCGAAGCGCGTGGCGACAAACCCCGGGTGCAGCGCATTGACGGTGACGCCGCCGCCGCCCAGGAGCTGCGCGAGGCGGCGCATGAACAGCAGGTTCGCGAGTTTCGACTGCGCGTAGCCGCCGATGCCATCGCGCTGCAGCCGGGCGAAATCCATCCGGCCGTAGGCGTGGGCGCGCGAGGAGGTGCAGACGATGCGCGCGCCGGGCGTGGCCTGCAGCCGCGGCAACAGCAACAGCGAGAGCGCGTAGCAGGCAAGGTGGTTGGTGGCGAAGCTGGGCGCGAGGCCATCGATCGTGCGCGTGCGGCCGGTGAAGACCGCGCCGGCGTTGTTCAGCAGCGCGTCGATGCGCGCCTCGGCGGCAATCGCCGCGCCGACCCGCCGCACCTGCCCGATTGCGGACAGGTCGGCCACGTGCAGCGCGTGGGCGGCCTGCGGCGCC
>JAGWPD010000075.1 GCA_028870705.1 Gammaproteobacteria bacterium | reverse complement strand
AGGGGGCCGGCTCGAGCCTCGGCAGGGCGGTGGGCTCGTAACGTTCGACCGGGATCTTGTGGCCGATGAAGGCCTCGATGTCCGGCAACGAGATCGCGTATTCCTCGCAGCCGAAACTGATCGCATCGCCAGCCGCGCCGGCGCGCGCGGTGCGGCCGATGCGATGCACGTAATCGGCGGCATCCTGCGGCAGGTCGAAATTGAACACATGGCTGACATCGGGAATGTGCAGCCCGCGCGAGGCCACATCGGTCGCGATCAGCACCGCGAGCTCGCCCTCGTGGAACTGGCGCAGGAACCGCAGGCGCTTGGGTTGCGGCACGTCGCCCGAGATCGCCTGCGCGTGGAAGCCGTTGGCGCGCAACGCGCCCTCGAGCCGCTCGGCCATGCGCTTGGTATTGACGAACACCATCGTGCGGTGCGCCTCGCTCTCGCGCAGCAGGTGCACCAGGAGCGGTATCTTCTCGGACATCGCCGGGAAATAGATTGCCTGGCGCACGCGGTCGATGGTCACCTTGTCCGGCTCGATGCGCACCAGTTCCGGATTGTTCATGTGCTCGTAGGCGAGCTCGAGCACGCGCTGCGAGAGCGTGGCCGAGAACAGCATCGACTGGCGGCGATCAGGCGCGGGCAGGCGCCGCATGATGTAGCGGACGTCGGCGATGAAACCCAGGTCGAACATGCGGTCGGCTTCGTCGAGCACCAGCACCTGCGCGTGGCGCAGGTCGTACACGCCCTGCTTGAGGTAATCGATGATCCGGCCGGGCGTGCCGATCAGCACGTCCACGCCGTCGGCGAGCTGCTTGCGCTGCTTGTCGTAGTCGGTGCCGCCGAACACCACCGCCAGCGGCAATCCCGTGTGGCGGCCGAGCACGGCGGCATCCTTGTGGATCTGCACCGCGAGTTCGCGCGTCGGCGCGACCACCAGCGCGCGCACCGAAGTCTTCGCCTTGCCCGCCGCCGGCGGCTTCGCCAGCAGCGACTGATACAGCGCCACGAGGAAGGCCGCGGTCTTGCCGGTGCCGGTCTGCGCCTGGCCGGCGATGTCGCGGCCGGTGAGCGCCGTGGGCAGGGTCTGCGCCTGGATCGGCGTGCAATGCGTAAAGCCGGCTTCGACGATGCCCTGCATCAGAGCCGGGTGCAGCGGCAGGGTGGCGAACGCCAGGGTGCTTAAATGCTCATCGCTCATGAAACTTGCGTTATTCCTGGAATTGGCTAAAATTTCGCTAACGGCGGCTCCTCTGCGCGCCCGCTATACCAATCCTTCAGACACAAGTGTAACCGCTGAGCGGCTCCCATGTGCCACTGTCTGGCCTGCCGCGCATAAACCACCCGTCAAACCCATTTCCAATTACAGGCTTTTCCAAGACCCACCGGCGCCGCGGCGCCGAGTCGACATCCACCTGTTCCATTCATCTCAACGGAGGCCTCGAGGTCGCGTGAGCAACGAAAACATAGTGCATACCTCGGATGCGAGGTTCGAGGCGGACGTCATCAAGTCCGACCAGCCCGTGCTGCTGGATTTCTGGGCCGAATGGTGCGGCCCCTGCAAGATGATCGCGCCGATCCTCGATGAGATCGCGGGCGCGTATCACGGGCGGCTGCGCATCGCCAAGCTGAACATCGACGAGAATCCGCACACCCCGCCGAAATTCGGCATCCGCGGCATTCCGACGCTGATCCTGTTCAAGAACGGCGCGGTCGAGGCGCAGAAGGTCGGCGCGCTGTCCAAGTCGCAGCTCACCGCATTCCTGGACCAGCACCTGTGAGGGGCTACCTCGGCAACCAGGGCCGCAACAACCGCCCGAACAAGGGTCCGCGGCACGGCAACCGCGACGGCAACCGCGACCCGAACCGCGGCAACAATGGCGGCCGACCCGACGAGTACCTGCCGGACCTGGAGCCGATCGGCGAAGACGATGCCGAGGTGATCAGCCCGGCCGAGCTCGCGCAATCGCGCAACTCGATGAATCTGACGACGCTGAAGGCCAAGCCAATCCATGAGCTGGTCAAGCAAGCGGAGTCGATGGGACTCGAGAGTCTGGCCCGCTCCCGCAAGCAGGACATCATCTTCTCGATCCTCAAGGCGCACGCGCGCAACGGCGAGGACATCTACGGGGACGGGGTGCTCGAGATCCTGCAGGATGGCTTCGGCTTCCTGCGTTCTGCCGATGGCTCCTACCTCGCCGGCCCCGACGACATCTACATCAGCCCGAGCCAGATCCGCCGCTTCAACCTGCGCACTGGCGACACGATCTCCGGATTGATTCGCCCGCCGAAGGATGGCGAACGCTACTTCGCGCTGCTGAAGGTCGGTGAGATCAATTTCGACTCGCCCGAGAGTTCGCGCAACAAGGTGTTGTTCGAGAACCTCACGCCGCTGCACCCGACCAAGCGGTTGAAGCTCGAGCGCGGCAACGGGTCTACCGAGGATCTCACGGCTCGCACCATCGATCTGGTGGCGCCGATCGGCAAGGGACAGCGCGGACTGATCGTCT
>JAGWPD010000074.1 GCA_028870705.1 Gammaproteobacteria bacterium | reverse complement strand
GCAGCACCTCGTCCACGAGCTTGAGGTCGCTGAGCCGCTCGGCCGTGAGGTTGAGCGCCTCGGCCGCGACTTCCTTCTTGTCAGCGCTCTTCCACAGGATCGAGGCGCAGCCCTCTGGAGAGATCACCGAATACGTCGAGTACTGCAGCATCAGCAGCCGGTCGCAGACGCCGATCGCGAGCGCGCCGCCGGACCCGCCCTCGCCGATCACCACACTGACGACCGGCACCCGGAGCGTCGCCATCTCGAACAGGTTGCGCGCGATCGCCTCGCTCTGGTTGCGCTCCTCGGACCCCACGCCCGGGTAGGCGCCCGGCGTGTCGATCAGCGTGACGATCGGCAATCCGAACTTCTCCGCCATCTTCATCAGCCGCAGGGCCTTGCGATAGCCCTCGGGCTTGGGCATGCCGTAGTTGCGCCGCACCCGCTCCTTGGTGTCGCGCCCCTTCTGGTGGCCGATGATCATCACGGCGCGGCCGGCCAGCCGCGCCGGGCCACCGACGATGGCCAGGTCGTCGGCGTACATCCGGTCGCCGTGCAGCTCCTGGAAGTCGGTGCAGAACGCAGCGATGTAGTCGAGCGCATAGGGGCGCTGCGGGTGGCGCGCGAGCTGCGTGATCTGCCAGGGTGTGAGGTTCGCGAAGATCGAGCGCGTCAGCTGCTGGCTGCGGGCGCGCAGCCTGCCGATCTCCTCCTCGATGTTGACCGCGCCATCGGCCGTCAGATGGCCGAGTTCCTCGAGCTTGGCCTCGAGCTCGGCGATCGGTTGTTCGAAATCGAGGAAGCTGACGGCCATGGCCCAAGGTTACGATCCAAGGCACAGGCTTAGCAACCGAGCGGCCCGACCGGGCCCGTGGCGGGCGCGCCCGTTCAGGCCGAGACGACCGAACTGGCGCCGCCGGGCGGCCCGTAGGCCACGCGCACGACGCCGAAGCGGCGTTCGAGCTGCTCGATCAGCGCGCCGGTGGCGCGCACTTTCCACTCATCGCCGAGCAGCATGATGCCCTGCGCCTCGCCGGTCGTGACCCGCACGGCGACCGAGCATTCGCCGCCGAGCGCGCCGGACAGCAGCTCGCCAAGCGCCCCCAGCAACCCGGCCGTGTCGGCTTGCGCCGGCCACTCGACCAGGATGCGGCGTGCGGCGCGTTCGCGCACCGCGGCCAGCGACTGGATATTGCGCGCCTGGATGCGCCAGGCATCGCTGAATTCATCGAAGCGCAGGCTCCCCTCCACCAGCACCAGTTCGTCCCTGGCCACCAGCTCGCGGCAGCGCAGGTGCGTTTCCTCGCTGAGCGCGACCTCGATGCGTCCGCTCCGGTCGTCGAGCACGAAATTCACGCGCGGTCCGCGCCGGCGCACCTCGAGTATCAGCCCGGCAGCGACCGTCTTGCGGGTTTCACCCCATCGTTCACCCTCGCCGCCCGCGGGCCGCGCTTCGCCGGCCAGATCGCGGATGCGCACCCCGACCAGCTGCGCCAGGTCGCGCTCGAAGCGCGCGATAGGATGCCCGGTCAGGTACAGGCCGAGTGTCTCGCGCTCGCCGGCCAGGCGCTGCGCCTCGCTCCATACCGCTTCCGCGGCCACCGGCCGCGCCATGTCCGCGGCGGCAGGCCGCCGCAGGCCGAAGAGGTCATCCTGCCCGGCCTCGGCGGTGCGCGCCGTCTGCTCGCCGGCCTGCATCGCCACGGCCAGCCGCTCCATCAGCGCCGCCCGGTTCCGGCCAAGCGAGTCGCAGCTGCCGGAGCGGATCAGCGCCTCGAGCACGCGCCGGTTGACGCGCTGCAGGTCGACCCGATGGCAAAGGTCCTCGAGGCTCGAATAGGCGCCGCCCGCCGCGCGTTCCTCGACCAGCGCATCGACAGCGGTGCGGCCCACGCCCTTCACGGCGCCGAGGCCATAGCGGATCGTGCTCGCATCGGCCACCGCGAAGGCGTGGCCCGAGGCGTTGACATCCGGCGGCAGCACGCTCAATCCGATCAGCGCGCAGTCGTCGATCAGTGTCACGACCTTGTCGGTGCGATCCATGTCGGCCGACAGCACCGCGGCCATGAATGCCGCCGGGTAATGCGCCTTCAGGTACGCGGTCTGCCAGGCCAGCATCGCGTAAGCGGCCGAGTGCGACTTGTTGAAGCCATAGCCGGCGAACTTTTCCATCAGGTCGAAGATGTGCTCGGCCCGCGCCCGCGGCACCTGCCGGGCGACCGCGCCATCGATGAAGACGCTCCGTTGCTTGGCCATCTCCTCGGGCTTCTTCTTGCCCATCGCGCGCCGCAGCAGGTCGGCGCCGCCGAGCGTGTAGCCGGCCAGCACCTGCGCGATCTGCATCACCTGTTCCTGGTAGAGGATCACGCCGTAGGTCTGCGCCAGGATCGGCTCGAGCTGCGGATGCAGGTAGTCGATCGGCTGGTCGTTCCGGCTGTGCTTGCGTGCGATGAAATCCTCGACCATGCCCGACTGCAGCGGGCCCGGGCGGAACAGCGCGACCAGCGCGATGATGTCCTCGAAGCAGTCAGGCTGGAGCCGGCGGATCAGGTCCTTCATGCCGCGCGATTCGAGCTGGAACACCGCCGTGGTGCGGCAACTCTTCAGCAGCGCCACCGTCGCCGCATCATCCATCGGCAGCCGCGTCAGCTCGAGCGGCGGTTCGCCGCCGGCCGCGCGCGCAGCGTTGATGTCGCGCACCGCCCAGTCGAGCACCGTGAGCGTGCGCAGTCCCAGGAAGTCGAACTTGACCAGCCCGGCGGCCTCGACGTCATCCTTGTCGAACTGCGTGACGACGTTGGCGCCGCCCTCCTCGCAATACAACGGCGCGAAGTCGGTCAGCACCGAGGGCGCGATCACCACGCCGCCGGCGTGCTTGCCGGCGTTGCGCGTCAGCCCTTCGAGCGAGCGCGCCATGTCGATCAGCACGCGCACTTCCTCGTCTTCGCGGTACAGGCGCCTGAGTTCCGGTTCCTTCTCGAGCGCCTTGTCGAGCGTCATCTCCAGCTCGAAGGGCACGAGCTTGGCGATGCGATCGACCATGCCATAGGGGTGGCCGAGCACGCGGCCGACGTCGCGCACCACCGCCTTGGCGGCCAGGGTGCCGTAGGTGATGATCTGCGAGACCCGTTCCGGGCCGTATTTGGCCGCCACGTAGTCGATGACCCGATCGCGGCCGACCATGCAGAAATCGATGTCGAAATCGGGCATCGATACGCGTTCGGGATTGAGGAATCGCTCGAACAGCAGGTCGTAGCGGAGCGGATCTATGTCGGTGATGCCGAGTGCGTAGGCCACGAGCGAGCCGGCGCCCGAGCCGCGGCCGGGGCCGACCGGCACGCCGTTGTTGCGGGCCCAGTCGATGAAGTCGGCGACGATCAGGAAGTAACTGGCGAAGCCCATCGGGCCGATCACATCGAGCTCGGCGGCCAGCCGTTTGTGGTAACGCTCATCGGCACCGCCGGCTGGTGGAGCCGCCGCCAGCCGCGCGGCCAGGCCAATCGAAGCGCTATCGCGCAGGTACTGTTCCGGTGTGGTCGAAGCAGGCACCGGGAAGACCGGCAGCCGGGCTTCGCCCAGGCGCAATGACAGGCTGCAGCGTCGCGCGATCTCGACGCTGTTGGCGAGTGCCGCCGGCGCTTCGGGGAACAGCGCCTGCATCTCCTGCTGTGTGCGCAGGTACTGCTGCGGCGTGTAGCGGCGCGGACGCGCCGGGTCGGCGAGCAGCGTGCCTTCGTGGATGCACACGCGCGCCTCATGCGCTTCGAAATCGGCCGCGGCGATGAAGCGCACGTCGTTGGTGGCGACCGGCGGCACGCCACGCGCCGCCGCCAGCGCCAGCGCCGCGCCCACGTAAGCTTCCTCGCCCGGCGCGCCGATGCGCTGCACTTCGAGGTAGTAGCGATCACCGAACAGCGCCAGCCAGGCATCGAGCGCCGCGCCCGCCTGCGCCGCGCGACCCTGCACCAGCCCCCGTCCCACGTCGCCATGCTGCGCACCCGAGAGTGCAAGCAGGCCTTCGGTCGTGCCCGCATCGAGCCAGGCGCGCTCGAGCAGCGGTCGCCCCTTCACCTGGCCTTCCAGCCAGGCGCGCGACACCAGCCGCGTGAGATTGCGGTAGCCCTTGAGGTTCTGGCAGAAGAGCGTCAGTTGCGAGGGGCCCTGCGGGTCGCTCGGCTCGCGGATGTGCAAGTCCACGCCGATGACCGGCTGCACGCCGTGCGCCAGCGCCGCGCGATAGAATTTCACCATCGCGAACAGGTTGTACTGGTCGGATACGCCGACCGCAGGCATGCCTGCGGCGGCCGCGGCCGCCACGAGCTCGTCGACCCGCACGACGCTGTCGACGAGCGAGAACTCAGTGTGCAGCCGGAGGTGTACGAAGCTCGGGGTCATGGGATAGGAGCGATCTTACCGGAGCGAAGCTGCGCCGATGCACCGGTGAGGGCCCAAGGCGCGCCAGCGCGGCGAGGTGGGCCGCGGTCGGATAGCCCTGGTGTCGCGCCAGCTCGAAGCCCGGATAGAGCGCGTCGAGTTCCGCCATGTGCGCGTCGCGCCAGGTCTTCGCCAGGATCGAGGCCGCGCCGACCGCGGGCACGAGCACATCCGCGCGCACCAGCGTTTCGACACGGCAATCTTCAAACAGATCATCGAGGTGCGGTGCTTTATTACCGTCGATGATGATACGCGAGGGCCGCACTGCCAGCGCCTGCAGCGCCCTGCGCATTGCCAGCAGCGTCGCCTGCAGGATATTGAGGCAATCGATCTCCTCGACCGTCGCCACGCCGAGGGCGAACGCGCCCGCGCGCTCGCGGATCAGCAACGCAAGGCGCGATCGCTGCTGCGCCGTGAGCTGCTTGGAATCGCGCAGGCCCGCGATCGGCCGCCGCGGATCGAGGATCACCGCGGCGGCCGCCACCGGTCCGGCGAGCGGTCCCCGGCCGGCCTCGTCGACGCCCGCCAGCAACGGCCCGTGGATCGCGGCAGCCATCACGGCGCCGCGATGAGTTCGAGCACCGCGTCGGCGGCGCGCGCGGCGCCATCGAGGCGCAGGCTGG
>JAGWPD010000073.1 GCA_028870705.1 Gammaproteobacteria bacterium | reverse complement strand
GGACGAGCGCGCGCGCCGCGCTGCGCCAGCCCGGTTCGACGGCGTCCAGCTCGCTGGCGCTCCTGCCGGCAGTGGTCCCCGCCAAATGCCCGAGCAGTGCGCGCTGGCGCGCCGCGCGCTGCGGCTCGCCCGCCGCCATTGCGCCGCGCCCGGCCTCCGTCAGGCTGATCCAGGTCTCCTGGGGATGGGCGGACAGGCCGGCCCGCAGTGCGGCCGGGAGCGCGGCGGCATACACCTCGCCCGGCGGATGGTGGTAATAACTGGCGGTCCATTGCAGCAGATCGAGCAGTGCGGCATCGAACAACGGCGCCTCATCGAGCCGCGCCGTGATGCGCCGCAGCCGCGCCGGCGCAAGTTTCGAGCCGGCGGCGGCCGCCACAACCACGCCCACCGCGCTCCGGGCGCCCATTGGAACCCGCACTCGCACCCCTGGGGGCAGGTCGCGGGGATGCATTCCGGGCGGCGGCAGGTAATCCAGGAGCGAGCGCAGCGGGCAATCCACGGCTACCTTCAGTACCGTGGCCTCCGGATCGGGCGCGGGTTCGGGGCTAGCCTTGCCCATGGCCGACCGGCGTGTGGATAACTCTGTGGACGGTCACGGGCCGCGGCGCGGCCCGCTTCCGTCCGGCGGGCGCGGTGGATCGCGGGAACTGCAACAGGGGGGCATAAAATATCAATAAAATCATTGTATTGGGAGCCTTCTGGCCGGAATTCGCCATGCCGCGGAGCGTCGCTGCGAACCGACCTGCAGGGACGTGCGTAAGTGGATGATTCTGGCCTGAACTGCGGCCGAGACCGTCGCTGTCAACCGCCAACCCCGTGCCCCGTTCTGCTGATCAGCGATGAACACGTTTGCTACATTGCTGGCCGGCACCACGGGCCTCCTTCCGCACAGGGGCATGCATTTGCTGGAATCGACGCAGCATGACGCCCGCTCGCTCGAGAGCTTTCTGGCCACCGTCGAACGCAAGGCGTTCAGGATCGCACAGATCGCTTTGCGCCATGAAGACGACGCACTCGATGCCGTGCAGGATGCGATGCTGCGGCTGGTGCGACACTATGCAACACGGCCGGCGGAAGAGTGGGCCCCGCTTTTCTACCGCATTCTCGAGAATTGCGTGCGCGACACGCAGCGGCGCCGCACCGTGCGCGGCCGCGTGATGTCATGGTTGCCATGGGTGGGGCGCGCGGCGGATGAAGACCCGTCGGATCCGCTCGAGCAGGCGCCCGATCCGGCGCCGCAGCCCGAAGCGCGCGTGCAGGCCGGCGAGGCGCTGCAGGCGCTGGAAGCGGCGCTGGCCGCGCTCCCGGCGCGCCAGCGGCAGGCGTTTCTGCTGCGCAATTTCGAGGGCCTCGACGTCGAGGCGACGGCGCGGGCGATGGGCTGCTCGGCGGGCAGCGTGAAGACGCATTATTTTCGCGCGCTGCAGACGCTGCGCGCGCAGCTCGGGGAGTACTGGGAATGAACGGGGAACCGGATCCGGCCAGCGCCGAGTTCGCACGGCGCACGCGCGAGCTGCTCGAGGCCAGCGCCGCCTCGCTCCCGGCGCGTACGCGCTCGCGGCTGACGCGCGCGCGTTACGCAGCCCTCGGGCAGCACGCGGCGGGCCGCGCGGCCGGGGGGCGTGCGCTCTGGCAGCGCTGGTTGCCGGCCGGCGCGGTGTCGGCTGCGGTACTGGTCATGTTGCTCCTGCTCGGTGGTCCGCCACCGCCGCCGCAGCAGGCCAGTGTCACAGGCGCGGCCGGTGGCGATGACCTCGAATTGCTCGCCGACCACGACGCGCTCGCGCTCGCGCAGGACCAGGGGGCCGATGCGAACGGCGTCGACTACGAGTTCTACGCCTGGGCCGTGGGCGCCGCCCAGGAAGAGGCCGGCAATTCCGGCGCTGGAGTCGGCACGTGAACGCACGCTGGCGCGCGCTGGCATTGTTCTGCGGCAGCGCGCTGGCGCTGGGGCCGCTCCGGGCCGCGGACAAGGCGGCCGACGCCGATCTGCTGGAGTATCTCGGTTCGGTGGATTCGAGCGAGGCTGGCTGGCACGACTACCTCGCATCCACCGACGTCGACAAACTGGTCAAGCCGGGGGCCGCGCGGCCCGCCGCGCCGCCCGTGCCCCCGGCGCCGCCCGCCAATGCGCCGCCCGCGCCGAACGTGCCTCGCAAGGTGAAGCAGTCATGAAGTTCCGATATCCGTGGATATGCTGTGCGCTGCTCGCGCTCGCCACCGGCGTGCCGGCCGCCTGGGCCGATGATGGCGGGGGCGCCGCTGCGTCGGCACCATCGGCTGCGGCCATCGCGCCGGCGCCGCCGCTCGCATGGAAGTCGCTCCCCGCCGAGCAGCAGCAACTGCTGCAGAGCCATGCGCAGGATTGGGACGCGCTCCCGCCCGCCCGACAGCGCGCGCTGGCGCGCGGCGCGCAGCGCTGGCTGCAGATGGATCCGGCGCAGCGCGAGCAGGCGCGCGAACGGTTCCAGGCCTGGCGCGCGATGCCGGAAGAGCGGCGCGAACTGATCCGGCGCCGCTGGGAGCGCTTCCAGCAACTCGATCCTGAATCGCAGGCGCTGGTGCGCCAGAATTTCCGCGCTTACGCGCAGCTGCCACCATGGAAGCGCCGCATGTTGCGCCAGCGCTGGCTCGAAGCGACACCAGCCGAACGCGCGCGCATGCGCGAGCGGCTCGAGGGCCGGCGCGAACATCGCCGTGACCCGCACTGACCGCCGCGACCGGCGCTGAAGCGCGCAGGCCGCGGCGGTCAGCGCCGCTGCCAGCTTCGGATCAACTCAACCGTGTTCGCCGCGGGTCGGGCCGGAGACGCTGTCCCTGGCGGCCGAGCCCGCGCGCGTCGCAGCCTGCTGGCGCTTCGGTCCCGTCTGGTGGAAGGCCGACAGCTGCTCATTGTGGACCTTCGCCACCGCGGCCTCGACGGCCTCGTCCACGCAACGCTGCTGGCCGGCGTTGAGCAGATGAGAGCCCGTGAGCACTTCGGCGCCACAGGAAGCCCGCGCAGCCGCGCGGATGCGCTGGTAGAGGCGCGCCACGTCGGCACGCCTGCTCAGGTCAAGGTCGCTGAAGCGCACCGTGACATCGCCCGCTGGCGCGCCCGCCGATGCCGTGCTGACCAGCGCGGCCTGCGCGATCGTGGCGCCGAGGGCGAGCAGCCACGGTCCGGCCAGCCGCGTGAACCTGGCGGCATCCATCACTTGCTCCCCGCCGCGTACGCGACGGTCGCGGGCCCGACGCTGGCGAGCGCGTTCACGATGGCGCTCGCCATGCAATCGCGGTCGGGTTCCGATGCCGCGGGCGAGCCCGGGACGAGGCCGTCGCTGCACACCGCCACGGCAGCGCGGCGGATGCGCTGCTGCAGCCTGGCCGCGTCGGCCGGTCTGCTCAGGTCGAGATCCGTCACGCGCACGCTGACGGACTTGCGGATCATCGCGGATTCATCGGCCGAGGCACCGGCGGGAGCCAGCGCCACCAGCAGGGCCGCCAACGGGCCCACCAGCAATGAGCGGGAAATTTCAGGGCGCAACATACCAGCCTCCTTGACTTCGGCATGGCCAGGAACGTTTCAGTGTCGTGCAGCGATTTAATTCACTGCCTTGGCTTTGATACTCGCGGGCGCGCGATTGGTTGCAGCCGGGCCGCAGGATTTTCGGCGCGCGGCCGGCGGCCAGGGCCCGGCAGCGGCTCCGGGACCGGGTCGTTCAGCGGGCCCGCGAACGCGGGCGGGGAATCACGCGGCCTTGACGGCCTGAATCAGCTGGCTGGCGGCGGCCTGGCCGTCGCCGTAGAGCATGCGCGTGTTGTCGAGGTAGAACAGCGCGTTCTCGATGCCGGAGAATCCCGCGCCCTGGCCGCGCTTGATCACGATCACGTTCTTCGCCTTGTCGGCGTTGAGGATCGGCATGCCGTAGATCGGGCTCGACTTGTCATTGCGCGCGACCGGGTTCACCACGTCGTTGGCGCCGATGATCAGCGCGACATCGGCGGTCTCGAATTCCGCGTTGATCTCGTCGAGATCCGCAATCAGATCGTAGGGCACGCCCGCTTCGGCGAGCAGCACGTTCATGTGGCCGGGCATGCGGCCGGCGACCGGATGGATCGCGAAGCGCACCATCACGCCGCGATCGAGCAGCAGCTGGCACAGCTCCCACACCTTGTGCTGCGCCTGCGCGACCGCCATGCCGTAGCCCGGCACGACGATCACCTTCTGCGCGAACGCCATCATCACGCCGACGTCGGCGGCCTCGATCGGCTTCATGCTGCCGCTCACGGCGCCGGCCGCGGCCGCGCCGCCGGTGTCGCCAAAGCCCGAGAACAGCACGTTGCCGAGCGAGCGGTTCATCGCGCGCGCCATCAGCTGCGTCAGCAGCGTGCCGGCCGAGCCGACCACGGTGCCGGCGATGATCATCGCGGCGTTCTGCATCACGAAGCCTTCGAACGCGACCGCGAGGCCGGTGAAGGCGTTGTACATCGAGATCACGACCGGCATGTCGGCGCCGCCGATCGGCAGCGTCATCAGCACGCCGAACAGCAGCGCCAGCACGAAGAACAGCGTGACGTGGAACGGATCAGCATGCCAGCCGGAGGCGATGAACACGCCGACCGTCACGGTCGCGGCGATCACCAGCAGGTTGGCGATGTTCTGGCCGCCGAAGCGGAACGAGCGCTTGATCAGGCCCTGGAGCTTCCCGAAGGCGATCAGGCTGCCGCTGAACGAGACCGCGCCGATCAGCGCGCCGACCACCGCCAGCGTCGACATCGTCGGCGTCATCTGCTCGCCGCGGTACAGCTCGACCGCGGCGATCGCCGCCGCGGCGCCGCCGCCGAAGCCGTTGTAGAGCGCGATCATCTGCGGCATGTCGGTCATCGCGACCCGCTTGCCGCTCCACCAGGCGAGCGCGGTGCCGGCGATGATCGCCGGCAGCAGCCATGCGAAGTTGCCGAGGCCCGGGAACAGGAACGTGAACAGGGTTGCGACCAGCATGCCGGCACCGGCCCAGACGATGCCGCTGCGCGCCGTCACCGGCGAGCTCATGCGCTTCAGGCCCATGATGAACAGGAACGCGGTGACCAGGTAGCTGATCTGGATCAGCCACTGTCTGCCCTCGGCGCCCAGCATCGATGTCTCCATCAGTGGCCCCCTGGCTTGCGCTTCGCGCCGCTCGATTTGAACATCTCGAGCATGCGCTCCGTGACCACGTAGCCGCCGGCCGCGTTGCCCGCGGCCATGAACACGCCGACGGAGCCGATGACCTTCTCGAGCGTCGTGTGCGCGCCCCCGAGCGCCACCATCGCGCCGACCAGCACGATGCCGTGCACGAAGTTCGAGCCCGACATCAGCGGCGTGTGCAGGATCACCGGCACCTTGGCGATGACCTCGTAGCCGGCGAACGCGGCCAGCATGAAGATGTACAGCGCGACGATGCCGGTGATGGCGACTATTGCGGTCATGTTCCCTCCACGGCCTGGCGCGTGGCTTCATGTTTGATGGCGCCGGCGTGCGTCAGGCAGGACTGCGCGAATACTTCGTCGTGCCAGTCGATCGCGAGCGCGCCGTGCTGGTCGAGCGCCGGCTTGAGGAAGTTGAACAGGTTGCGCGCGTACATCTCGCTCGCATGGTAGGCGAGCTGCGCGGGCAGGTTCACCGGGCCGACGATCTTCACGCCGTTGTGCAGCACGGTCTCGCCGGCGCGCGTCAGTTCGCAGTTCCCGCCCGATTCGGCCGGGATGTCGACGATCACCGCGCCGGCCTTCATGCGCTCGACCGCGGCGCGCGAGACGATGCGGGGCGCCGGCCGACCGGGGATCGCGGCGGTGGTGATCACCGCATCGGCCACCGCGATGCGCGCCTCGAGTACTTCCTGCTGCTTGGCCTTCTCCTCGGCGGTGAGTTCGCGTGCGTAGCCACCGGTGCCTTCGGCCGACACGCCGGTCTCGATGAACTTCGCGCCCAGCGATTTGACCTGCTCGCGCGTGGCGCTGCGCACGTCATAGGCCTCGACCACCGCGCCGAGGCGGCGCGCGGTCGCGATCGCCTGGAGTCCCGCGACGCCGACGCCGACGATCAGCACCTGCGCCGGGCGGATCGTACCGGCGGCAGTGGTCAGCATCGGCAGGAAGCGATCTACTGTGCTGGCGGCAATCAGTACGGCCTTGTAGCCGCTGATACTGGCCTGCGAGGAGAGCGCATCCATCGACTGCGCGCGCGAGATGCGCGGCACGAGCTCCATCGCGAAGCCGGTGATGCGCGCATCGCGCAGCGCCTTGACCTCCTCGCGGCGCGCGTGCGCCTGCATGAAGCCGATGACCACGCAGCCTGGACGCAACGCTTTAATCTGCTCCAACGATGGAGGCTGCACGGTGAGCAGGATGTCGGCCTGCGCCAGCACCGCCGCGGCCGAATCGGCCCACTCGACTTTCTGGTATAGCGCGTCGGGGAACTGCGCCGTTACGCCCGCACCCCTTTCGATCAGTACGCGCGCCCCGGCCGCGGCCAGCTTGCCCGCTACTTCGGGCACGATGCTGACGCGGGTCTCGCCGGGCACGCGCTCGCGCAGCGCGCCTATGGTCACGGGCATGAAAACTCCCAGGTGGATGAGGCTCCGGGGCCCTATCCGTTGAATTCTCGCACAAGCCTGCCTAATCTTGCACGGATGACTCCCAGGGTCCGGCATGGCCGGCCAGTTGCCGATGACGATACGCGCCTGGTGCTGCATTCGGCCGCGCACGGCCTGGCGCAGATGGTGCTGCGCACGGATATCGCCGGCATGCCGCTCGAGTGGATCGACTACCGCGAGGCGGCCCGGCTCTATCACCAGGACCAGATCGCCTACACCTGCGGATCGCTCGTCTACCGGCTCTACGGCGGCGTCAACGCGCGCTCGGGCAATCGCACCGTGGTCGAAGTCAACTCGATCGTCGCCACGGTTGGCCACACCGGCAACCCCGGCAATACCCGGCACGACTACGTGCCGCCGCTGAACAACGAAACCCTGTTCCGGCGCGATGCCTACCTGTGCCTGTACTGCGGCGGGCGCTTCCACGGCCGCGAGCTCTCGCGCGACCACGTGCGGCCGTTCAGCCAGGGCGGGCGCGACGTTTGGACCAACGTGGTCGCGGCCTGCCGCAGCTGCAACAACTTCAAGGCCTGGCGCACGCCCGAGCAGGCCAAGCTGCAGCTGATCGCAGTGCCGTTCCAGCCGACCTATGCGGAGTACATCTTCCTCAAAGGCCGGCGCGTGCTCGCCGACCAGATGGCATACCTGCGCTCGCACTTTCCGCGCAGCAGCCCGCTGCACGCGCGCATCCAGCGCTGGCTGAGCTGACGGCGCAGGCGGGGCGGCGGGGCGCGTGGTCTATCTCGTCGACGCGTCGGTTTACATCTTCCGCGCCTGGTTTTCGCAGAGCTCGGACGCGCGTGACGCGGACGGCAACCCCACGCATGCGCTCTATGGCTTCGCGCGCTTCCTCGGCGACCTGATCGAGCGGCGCGCACCGCGCTACCTGGCGGTGGCCTTCGACGAGAGCTTCGGAGCCGGCCACCGCCACGCGCTGCTGCCCTCGTACAAGGCCAATCGCGAGCCCGCGCCGCCCGAGCTCAAGCGTCAGTTCGCGCTGTGCCGGGAGTTTTGCCGCCACCTGGGCGTGGCCGAGTTCGCGAGCCGTGAATACGAGGCGGACGACCTGATCGGCACGCTCGCCGCGCGCGTGCGCGCCGAGGGGCTGCGGGTCACGGTCGTGACGCGCGACAAGGACCTGTCGCAGCTGGTCGGCCCCGGCGATCGCTTCTGGGACTACAGCGACGCGGCCGAATATGCCTACGAGGAAATCGCCGCGCGCTTCGGCGTAGCGCCCGAACGCATGGCCGACTACCTCGCGCTCACCGGCGATGCGGTCGACAACATCCCCGGGGTGCCGGGCGTGGGCCCGAAGACGGCCGCCGCGCTCATGCAGCGCTTTGCGACGCTGGAGGCAATCTACGCGGACCTGGAGCGCGTCGCTTTCCTGCCGCTGCGCGGCGCAGCACGGCTTCCGGAAAAACTGCGTACGCACCGCGACGCGGCTTTCCTCGCGCGCTCGCTGACGCGCATCCATTGCGATGCGCCGCTGGTCGCCGACCGTGAAGCACTGCGCCGGCGGAGCCCGGCGCTGCCGGAGCTGGCGCAGTTCTGCGGCCGCCACGGCTTCGGTGCGATGCTGCCCCGGCAGGCCGAGCGCATTGCGCGCCTGGCGGCCTGAAGCGCACGCGACCCGGGCGGCGGCCAGGCGCACTGGCCCCTGGATGCGCGCCTAGGCTTTCTTCGGCACGTAGGCCTTGCACCAGCCCTGCGCGTTGACCAGCTTGCCCGGGAACAGGTTGCAGCCCACCCACGCCTCGCCATCCTTGCCCTTGCTCTGCAGGCAGTTGGCGCATTTGTGCTCGGGCTTGTAATTCGGGAACTTCTTCGGGTCGACGGTCTTGGCGTTCTCGACATAGGACAGCGCCAGCGCCATCGGATCGGTCGCGGCGACATGCGGCAGCGCAGCCGGGGCGGTGCCTGGTTTGACCGCGTCCGCGGCCACAGTGCCCGCCACCAGCAGCGTGCCCGCCCCGAGGGCGAGTCCCTTGAGCGCCTGACGGCGCGACAGCAGCAGATCTTTCATCGCTCGTTACTCCTTCGGAACGAACTCCAATTGTACCGGAGCCGCGGCTGCGCGCCCTCGTAACACTACGTATGGCCGCGCCCGGCGTTGCGGTATTCTAAGCCGCAAAACCACCGGGCAGGCCTGCCATGACCGAGAAGAACATCGAATCCGCCCTGCAGGAGCATCGCCGCTTTCCGCCGCCGCAGGAATTCGCCGCGCGCGCGCGCCTGCGCGGCCCCGAGGTCGAGTCCATGCGCCGCCGGGCCGCCACCGACCACGTCGGCTTCTGGGGCGAGCTGGCGCGCCGCTCGCTGCACTGGCACCGGCCGTTCACGGTGACGCTCGATGATTCCACCGCGCCAAATTACCGCTGGTTCCCTGACGGGGAGCTGAACGTCTCGTGGAACTGCCTGGACGCGCACCTCGCGCGCCACGCCGACAAGACCGCGATCCTGTTCGAGGGCGAGGCCGGCGATGTGCGCCGCATCAGCTATCGCGAACTGCATGCCGAGGTCTGCCGCCTGGCCAACGGGCTCAAGCAGCTCGGCATCGGCCGCGGTGACCGGGTCGTGATCTACATGCCGATGGTGCCGGAAGCGGTCATCGCGATGCAGGCCTGCGCGCGCATCGGCGCCGTGCACTCGGTCGTGTTCGGCGGCTTCTCGTACAATTCGATCCGCGACCGCATCGAGGACGCCGGCGCGCGCGTCGTGATCACCGCCGATGGCGGCCGGCGCGGTGGCGGCATCGTCGAGCTGAAGGCCGCGGTCGACAAGGCGCTCGATGGCGCCTGTCCGACGATCGAGAAGGTGATCGTGCTGCATCGCTCCGGCGCGCCGGTCATGATGCGGCCGGGGCGCGACCTCTGGTGGCGTGACCTGACCGAGAACCTGCTCGGCGAATGCGAACCGGTGTGGGTCGATGCCGAGCATCCGCTGTTCATCCTCTATACCTCGGGCTCGACCGGCAAGCCCAAGGGCATCCAGCATGCGAGCGCCGGCTACCTCCTGAACGCGCGGCTCACCACCGAATGGGTGTTCGACCTGCGCGACGACGACATCTTCTGGTGCACGGCGGATATCGGCTGGGTCACCGGCCACAGCTACATCGCGTACGGTCCGCTCGCGGCCGGTGCGACGATCGTGATGTACGAAGGCACGCCGATGGTGCCGGATGCGGGCCGCTTCTGGAGAATCTGCCAGGACCACGGCGTCACCATATTCTATACCGCGCCGACCGCGATCCGCTCCTTGATGAAACTGGGCGATGCGATCCCGGCGCAGTACGACCTGTCGAAGCTGCGGCTGCTGGGCTCGGTCGGCGAGCCGATCAATCCGGAAGCGTGGATGTGGTATCACCGAGTAATCGGCGGCGGGCGCTGCCCGATCGTCGACACCTGGTGGCAGACCGAGACCGGCGCCATCATGATCGCGCCGCTCCCGGGCGTGACCGCGACCAAGCCCGGTTCCTGCACCCAACCGCTCCCGGGCATCGACGCGATCATCGTCGATGACCACGGCGAGCCGGTGACGCGCCCCGACGCCGGCGGCTACCTCGTGATCCGCAAGCCCTGGCCCGGCATGCTGCGCACCGTCTGGGGCGACAACGCGCGCTACCTCAGCACCTACTGGGAGCGCTTCCACAACCGCTATTACGTCGCCGGCGACAGCGCGCATCGCGACGCGGACGGTTGTTTCTGGATCATGGGCCGCATCGACGACGTGCTGAAGGTGTCGGGCCACCGGCTCGGCACCATGGAAATCGAGTCGGCGCTGGTCGCGAATCCGCGCGTGGCCGAGGCTGCGGTCGTCGGCAAGCCCGACGACATCAAGGGCGAATCGGTGTTCGCCTTCGTCGTGCTGCGCGGCCCGCGGCCCACCGGCGACACCAGCGCACTGGTGAGGGAGCTGCGCAACTGGGTCGGCGAGCAGCTCGGGCCGATCGCGAAGCCCGACAACATCCGCTTCGCCGACAATCTGCCCAAGACCCGCTCGGGCAAGATCATGCGCCGGCTGTTGCGCGCGATCGCCGCCGAGCAGGCGATCACGCAGGACATCTCGACGCTCGAGAACCCGGCGATCGTCGATCAGCTGCGCGGCATCGAGGCGCCGGCCAAGGCGGCGCGCCCGGCCCGCAGACCCGCCAGGCGTAAGCCGGCGAAGAGGAAGGCCGCGCAGCGCAAGGCGCGCGCGCGCCCGGCCCCAAAGCGCAAGCCCACCAGGCGCAAGGCCGCGAAGCGCAAGGCCGCGAAGCGGCCCGCTGCGCCACGTCGCAAGCCGCCGCGCAGGCGCCGCTGAGCTACCAAGTCTATGGTTGACAGCCCGGCCGGGCGTGCCTGGTCGATCCGCTGGCCCACACCACGGTGCTCACGGTGCTGCGCATACTCGAATCCAAGGGCTATGCCGGTCATACCGAAGAAGGGCGCGTGCACCGCTACTTCGCCGCCGTCGGGCAACAGACGGCGCGCAAGAGCGCGCTGCGCCACGTCACCGGCAAGCTGTTCGAGGGCTCGAGCGAACTGCTGATGACGCACCTGGTGTCCGACCAGAATCTGAGCGCGGGGCAGGTGCAGCGGCTACGCAAGCTCCTGCAGGCGCAACGCGGACGGAGTCGGCGCTGATGGGCGCGTGGCTGCTGCTGGCGATCGCGCCCGGCCTGGCACTGTGCTGCGCGCAGCTCGCGGCGCCTGTTGCCGGCCGGGAACGAGGTGTACGTGGCGCCGGATGCCGCCGAATCCAGCACGGCCGCATCGATGTCCTGAGTGTGAACAGGCCCTAGCGGGGCGCACTGAAGTCCGCTGTCACTCGCGTCATCAGTGCAACGTCGCGGCCGTCACGGGTCGAGACGGCCGCGATCTGCCCAAAGCCGATCCGCAGGTGAAAGGCCATCGAGTCCGGATTGGGCGGGTCAAGGTTGATCTCGCAGCAGGCCAGGTCCAACCCGCGTACGCGGGCACGTCCGAAGGCCGACTCATACAATGCCCGCCCGACACCGCTGCGCCGGCGTGATCCGCCAATCGCGATCTGGTCGATGTACAGGAACGATCGCCGCAGATTCGCCGCGAAGTACAGGAATTCCTCGCCGTCATACGCGTCCCCGTCCTCGAAGGCCAGCAGGTAGCCGAGCACCTCCGCGGCGCCACCGGCGTGAGTGCCGCCATCGGCGTGGCAGTGGGCGTCGGCGTCGATGGCGACCAGGTGCGAACTGCCGATAGCCGCCAGGCGGCGCAGTTCAACCGGGTCGAGGCGCGCGACCGCGGGGGCGATGGCGGCATTCACCCGCAGCAACGCCGGATGGTCGGCATCCTCGAGCTTGCGGATGAGCATCAGTCGACCGGCTGGCGCGGAGCCCGAGTATCCGTTGCGCACGCGCGCGGGCCGGGTTCAGCGCAGCAATTCGATTTCCAGGAACGCGAATTCGAATTCATTGGCATTGACCACGTTGTGTTCGACGCCGGCGCGCCGCGCATATGGAACGTGCGCGCGCAGCTCGGCGACGCGGCTGGCACCGCCGGGCTCCTCGAGCAGCAGCTTGCCATCCTGCAGCGGCACCACGACGTAGTCGTATTCGTGCCGATGCCAGCCGGTCTCGGCGCCGGGCGCGAAGCGGAATTCCGTGGCGCGCGCCTGCGGCTCATTGATCCGTACCGTGGCTGCCGCCCGCGCGCGCGCCTTGCCCATCGTCGTCAGCTCCCGCGTGCTCCGCGATGGACCATGTATACGTCAGCGCGCTCGTACATGGAAGCGTGCGGCGCAGGCGCGTGTTCGAAGCCGACCGACTCATAGAGCCTGATCGCCGGCTTCAGGATGCTGTTGGTCTCGAGGAACAGGCGCCGGCCGGCGCGCTCGTGGAAGGCCGCGATGATCGCTGCCAGGAGCTTGCGACCGATGCCGAGACCCTGGCAGTCGGCGGTGACCGCCATCTTCGAGAGCTCGAACACGCCGTCGCCATCATTGATCAGCGCACAGGTGCCGACGATCCTGCCCGCGCGGCGCGCGCAACAGATCGCGCCGCCGTTGCGGATGATCGCCTGGGGGCTGGAAAGCACCCGCACGTCGACCGGCTCGACGCGAAAGAACTTCTGCAGCCACTCCAGGTTCAGGCGCTTGAAGTCCGCGGCGTAGCGCGGCGCGAACGGCAGGATCTGCGTCACCGGTCCGCTTTCCTGGTGCGCGCGGATGCGGGCCGCGAAGCTGTGCGTGGCGAGCGCCGCGTCGATCGCGGTCAGTGGCACGGAAATCGGCTGCGCGGCCTCGAGCTCGGCGACGGCCGCGACGATTGCGCGCCACACGGGTTCGAGCCGGCGCATCAGGGCCGCGCCTCGGCGCGACAGGCCGAGCAGTCGCCGCCGATCATCCCTTGAATCAGGCCACTCGCGCACCACGCGGTGGCGGAGCAGCTTGCGGCTCATCTGGCTCACCGCCGGGTGGCTCTGGCCCAGCAGCGCCGCGAGTTCCGAGATGCCCAGCCGGCCGCGATCACGCAGCAGGAACAGGATCGGGAAACAGCGTGCGGGCAGGCCGACGCCCTCGCCCCGGTACACCTCGTCGACGCCCGCGTACAGGGCCTCGCTTACCTTGCGCAGCCGCGAGCCCAGCAGCAGCGATCCGTAATCATGCAGGCCGGTCACGGTACTCACCTCCGTACCGGAGAATATCCGTAAGTGCTTACGGATTTCAAGCGATGCCGCGGTGGCGCCGCCAGGCGGTGCGCGCCTGACCACTGCCGGCCGACATGCCGAGCGCTACTGGACGTCGTCGAACAACGCCCGCGATGCCGGCACCGGCCGGGCGCCGCCGCCGAGCCGTGCGGCGATCACGCGCCGCTCGAGCAGCGGCAACGGCAACTGCAATTGCCGGAATTGCGCGGGTAGTCCGGGGCGATGCGGCCGGTTGCGTGCGGCAACCAGGTTCTCGAGCAGGTGGCGGGCATTCATGGCTGTGCTCCTGGGGTATGTAAGGTTGCGTCGTGCGTTGAGACTGTCAGCCAACGCGCAATGGCCAGCAAACGCATTGCCTGAGGCACGGATCAGAAAAGCTGAACGATTGCCCGGGCCAGAACCGCGGCGGCCGCGCGCACCACTCACCGTATAATGGGCGGCAACTGGAGCAGGTTCGTGTTTACAGGCGGTGACCAACGGGGCCGCGCGCTGGCGGCGCGGGCCGGGGCGGCGATTGCAGCGCTCGGGGCGCTGTCACTGGCCGCATGCAAGCCGCATCCGCTGACGCGGGTGGCAGTGCCGGCATCGGCGGCTCCAGCGGGGGCCAGCCTGTATCGCGTCGATGCCGTCGCATCGCAGCTGCGCTTCTACCTGCACGCCGACGGACCACTGGCCCGCGTCGGCCACAGCCACGTGATCAGCGCGCACGCCGTCGAAGGCAGCGTCTGGCTGCAACCGCTCGCGGAGCAATCCGCCTGTGAGCTGCGGTTGCCGGTGGCTGACTTCGTGGTCGACGCTCCGCAGGAGCGCGCTGCCGCCGGCAATGAATTTGCCGAACCGCTCGCTGCGGCCGACCGCGAGGGCACGCGCGTGCACATGCTGGGCGAGCGCCAGCTCGATGCGCTGCGCTATCCGGCGATCGGCCTGCGGTGCTCGCGCCTGACGGCCATACCCGGCGGCATGTCCGTCGAGTTGGCGATCACGCTGCGCGACCACCTCGCGCAGCTCACCGTGCCGCTCCAGTGGCAGCAACAGGGCGACACGCTGCGCGCGAGCGGCGAATTCAGTTTTCGCCAGAGCGACTTGGGCCTGGAACCCTACAGCCTGATGCTGGGCGCGTTGCGCGTCGCGGACGAGATCCACGCGCGCTTCGTGCTGGTCGCGCGGCGGGCGGATGCCGCCACGCGCGCGGACGCTACGCCGCGCGGTTGAACAGCAGCCAGCCGGCCACGCCGGCGAGAATAGCCAGCAGCAGTCCCGGCGCCAGCCGCAGCGCGAATCCGCGGCCGCCGGCGCGCCACGCGAGCGTCAATTTGGTCGCCGTGTTGGCTGTGACCGCCAGTCCGATGGCGAGCGCAGCCTGCCGCGGCGTCAGTGCGCCGCCATTGCACAGCATGCCCGCCGACGCGGTCGCGGAATGCACGTCGGCGAAAGCGCCGAGCGTCAGCGTGGCCACCGCGTAGCGCGCGCCGAGCCAGCGCCCGGCGAGCGTGGTCATCAGCAGCACCGCCGCGATCAGGCCCCCGATCAACAGGGCTTCGCGCAGCCGGAATACCCGCGCCGGCGCTTCGGCCCGAAGCGTCGTGCCGTCGCGGCTGTGCGCGGCCAGCCACGAGGCGGCCAGCGCGCAGGCCAGCAACGCCGCCAGCAGCGCCGGCAGCAGCGGCTGCAGCAGCGCCGGACTGACCACCGCCAGCACCAGCACGAGCTGCGCGAAGGTCGCCACCGACGACCAGGCCGCGCCCGCCAGCGCGCTGGCGCGCAAGGCTGGCTGCGCGCGGGCACGCGTGCCCATCGCGGCGTGTGCGGCGGAGCTGGAAATGAAGCCGGCGGCGAGCCCGGCCAGCGGCAAGCCCAGGCGCGCGCCGACGACGCGCTGGGCCAGGTAGCCGAGCGCGTTGATCGACATGACCAGCACCGTGAACTTCCAGGCGGTGCGCGGATTGAATGCGCCGTAGGGATCTATCGGGCGGTCCGGCATCAACGGCAGGACCACCAGCGCGCAGGCCGCCAGCAGCAGGCCGTCGTGGATCTCCTGCGCGCTCAGCTGCCGGCGCACGAAGTGGTGGAGCCAATCGCGCGCGGCCAGCGCGATCGCCAGCAGCGCGCCGATCCCGGCCGCCAGCACCGGCGCGTTGTTGCTGAGCACGCCGAGCAGGAAGGTCGCCAGCAGCGCCACTTCGGTGGTCATGCCCGGATCTTCCGAGTGGTCGCGGCGGTAGGCGCTCACCGCCAGCGCGCCCACGGCGAGCGCCATCATCAGCGGCATCACCGGCCCGCCGGCCAGCGCGCTGAGCACGCCGACCAGCGCGACGATCAGGAAGGTGCGCACGCCCGCCGCGCCGCGCTGCGGCCCGCTGCCCTTGCGCCGTTCGCGTTCGATGCCGACCAGCAGGCCGATGCCGCAGGCCACGGCGATCGCCACCAGCTCGCTCATCTGCAGGTGCATGTCCACCATCGTGTCGGCATCATGACTTGCGGCCGGGGGCTAGCCCTCGCCCTGCAGCAGCAGCAAGTGCGTGCCTTCGGGCGCCTCCAGCAGCGCGTTGGACTTCCGGTCCAGTCCGCGCGGCAGCTCACCGCTCCCGTGGATCTCCAGCGCCGCGAGGCGCTCGATCCGGCTGGCCATCTGCGGATCGGTGAATACCAGCAGCGGGGATTCCAGCAGGCGCGGCCGGTGCAGCGTCAGCGTCAGCGTGTCGCTCGTGAGCGCAAGTTGCATGAGCGGTTCGTCCGGCAGCCCGAGCGCGATGAAGCCGGCGTGCTCCCAGAACGCCTGCGCGGCCTCGGTGTCGATCGCCGGCATGCTGTAGCCACTGAACCAGCCGCACAGCGAGCCGGGATGCCCGCTGCGTGCCGGCGAGAACGTGCGCGCCTCGAGCAGCGCGATCGCCTGGCCGGCCGGGTCGTGCAGCTGCAGCTCGTGGAAGTCGCTGTCGCCGAGCCGCGTGTAGTGCGGCTCGAAACCGGCGGCCCGCAGTTCGTGCAGGTGCCGCGCCAGCTCCGGGCGCACGAAACTCAGCAGCGGCGAGCTGCCGTGCCGCTGGTGCACACCGATGCACACGCGGCCGTCGCTCAGCACGCCGTAGGGATGCGGCCAGGTGTCGCCGGTGGTGAGCTGCGAGAATCCCAGCCGCTCGTAGAACTGCACCGATGCGGCGATGTCGCTGGTATTGAGGCTGAGCTCGAGGAAGCGGCCGAACACGCTCAGCCGCCCGCGTTGGCCAGCACCAGGCGCGCCAGCGCGCGCGCATGGTCGCCGCGGTCGTTGAGCGCGGGCACGTACTGGAACTGCTCGCCACCCGCGTGCAGGAAGGTTTCCCGGCCGCCGATGGCGATCTCCTCGAGCGTCTCGAGGCAGTCGACCGCGAAGCCCGGGCAGACCACCGTCACCGAGCGCACACGCTTGCCGGGAAGTTCCGCCAGCGTCCGGTCGGTGGCCGGTGCGAGCCAGCGCGCCTTGCCGAAGCGCGACTGGAAGGCAAGCGTCCACTCGGGCGCGCCGAGGCCGAGCGCGGCCGCGAGGCGTGCCGCGGTGGCGCGGCACTGCTCCGCGTACGGGTCGCCGCGGTCGACGCAACGCTGCGGGATGCCGTGGAAGGACACCAGCAGCTGCGCGGTACGGCCATTTTGGTGCCAGTGTTCGCGCACGCTGTCGGCAAGCGCGCCGATGTACGCGTCGTCGGCGTGGTAGTCGGCGATCAGCCGCAGGTCGGGGAGCGCGCGCCAGTCGCGCAGCGTCGCGCCCACCTGGTCGTAGACCGGGCCGGTGGTGGTGCCGCTCGACTGCGGGAACAGCGGCAGCACGACGATGCGGCGCGCGCCGGCGGCGCGGAGCCGGCGCAGCGCCTCCGGCAGGAACGGCGCCGAATACAGGAACGCGCTCTCCAGCGCGACCGCGCCCGGGAGCTGCGCCTCCAGCTCGAGCTCGAGCGCCTGGCGCAGCCGCTGCGAGTGCACCGCCAGCGGCGAGCCGCCGTCGAGCCACACGCGGCGGTAGTTGCGCGCGCTGCGCGGCGAACGCAGCGGCAGGATCAGGCCGCGCAGCAATGGCAGCCACAACAGCCGCGGCAGTTCGACCACGCGCGGGTCGGCGAGGAAGCGGCGCAGGAACAGGCTGACCTCGCGCGGCTGCGGCGCGTCGGGCGTGCCGGTGTTGACCGTGACTACGCCGAGCATGCGGTCACGCGCGCATTCAGCCCGGCAACGGCGTGATGCCGGCGATGCACAGGTACTTGAGCTCCGTGTAATCGAGGATGCCGTGGTGCGAGCCCTCGCGCCCGAAGCCGGACTGCTTGACACCGCCGAAGGGCGCGACCTCGGTGGAGATCAGGCCGGTGTTGAGGCCGACGATGCCGTACTCGAGCGCCTCGGTGCAGCGAAAGGCGCGCGCCAGGTCGCGCGTGTACAGGTAGGAGGCCAGGCCGAACTCGGTGTCGTTGGCCATGCGGATCGCCTCGGCTTCGCTGCGGAAGCGGAACAGCGGCGCGACCGGGCCGAAGGTTTCCTCGCGCGCGAACTGCATCGCGGTCGTCGCGCCGGTCACGACCGTCGGCTCGTAGAACGTGCCGCCGAGCGCATGCGGCTTGCCGCCGAGCAGCACCTTGGCGCCCTTGGCGCGCGCATCGGCGACATGCTCCTGCACCTTGGCGAGGGCCGCGGCATCGATCAGCGGGCCAAGATCGGTGGGTCCCTCGAGCCCGTCGCCCACCTTCATCGCGCTGACAGCCTTGACCAGCCGGGCGGCGAAGTCATCGTAGATCTCGTCCTGCACCAGCAGGCGGTTGGCGCACACGCAGGTCTGGCCGGTATTGCGGTACTTGCTGGCGAGCGCGCCCTGCACTGCGGCATCGAGATCGGCGTCGGCGAACACGATGAACGGCGCATTGCCGCCCAGCTCCATCGAGAGTTTCTTCAGGGTCGGCGCGCACTGCGCCATCAGCACGCGGCCGACTGCGGTGGAGCCGGTGAAGGTGAGCTTGCGGACGATGGGGTTGCTGGTGAGCTCCGCGCCGATCTCGCGGGCGCCGCCGGTGACCACGTTGAACACGCCCGGCGGCACGCCGGCGCGCGCGGCGAGCTCGGCCATCGCCAGCGCCGACAGCGGCGTCTGCCCGGCGGGCTTGACGATGAAGGTGCAGCCGGCGGCCAGCGCCGGCGCGGCCTTGCGCGTGATCATCGCGGCCGGGAAATTCCACGGCGTGATCGCGGCCACCACGCCCACTGGTTGGCGCATCACCAGGATGCGCTTGTCCGGCTGGTGGCCGGGGATGATCTCGCCGTTGAGGCGGCGCGCCTCCTCCGCGAACCATTCGACGAACGCGGCGGCGTAGGCGATCTCGCCGGCCGCCTCGGCCAGCGGCTTGCCCTGCTCGGCGGTCATCAGCTGCGCCAGATCGTGCTGATTCGCCATCATCAGCTCGAACCAGCGGCGCAGGATCGTGGCGCGCTGCCGTGCGCTCTGCGCCGCCCAGGCCGGGAAGGCGGCGGCGGCGGCCTCGATCGCGCGCCGCGTGGCCGCCGCGTCCAGCTGCGGCACGGT
>JAGWPD010000072.1 GCA_028870705.1 Gammaproteobacteria bacterium | reverse complement strand
GCGCACCGGGACTCGGCAACTGGCGCTCGCCGGGCACCGAGGCGAAGTCAGCACCGTCGCCTACTCGCCGGATGGGGCTAAAATCCTGACGTCCTCCGAAGACGGTGATGCGCGGGTCTTCGATGCGCGCACCGGCCGGTTGCTGCTGCTGCTGCCTGGTCTTTCGTGGCGCGCCAGCACGCTGTATGGGGCCCGCTACTCACGCGACGGCGAACGCATAGTCACCGCGTCAACCGATCACACGGCCCGAGTCTGGGACGCCGCTACCGGCGCGGTCCTGCGGGTGCTCTCCGGGCACAACAGCATCCTGTGGGACGCGGCATTTTCGCCGGATGGTACCCGCGTCGTCACCGGGGCAGCGGATGCGACGGCGCGTATCTGGGCGATGGCGGGCGCCGCGCCTTCGATGATCCTGCGATCGGCCGATCATGTGAACGATGCCGAGTATTCCCCCGATGGGAGCCGCATCGTCACGGCCTCGGACAACGGATCAGCGGGCATCTGGGATGCAGGCAATGGCCGGGAGGTGGCTCGACTCGTCGGGCATACCGCTGCCGTCAACAGCGCCGTGTATTCGCCCGATGGGATGCACATACTGACGGCGTCCAGCGACAAGACCGCGCGCATCTGGGATGCACGCACCCAGACGCAAGTCTCGACGCTGACTACCTCGGACAAAGAAATCTACCATGCGGGGTATTCCAAAGACGGCACACGCATAGTCAGCTCGCACTTCGGGCCACCCCTGGATATCTGGGACGCCGGTAGCGGCAGCAAGCTTCTGGAGATAACGGGCGATGATCTTGCCTATGTTACCGCCAGCCAGTTTTCTCCAAGTGGCGAACGTATCGTGACCGCTTCGCTCGATCGCATGGTGCGCATCTGGAACGCCAGGACTGGCGCGCAGGAGCGGGTATTTGCCAAACACGGGGACTTCGTCAACGCCGCTCATTTTTCACCGGACGGCCTGCGGATCGTGAGCGGCGGAGCAGACCGCGCGGCACGAGTCTGGGACCCCGGTACCGGAGCCGAACTGGCACTGCTCACCGGGCATCGAGGCCGCATCAATGACGCGAACTTCTCACCGGACGGCCGCTTCATCGCGACCGCGTCGGCGGACAAGACCTTGCGGATCTGGGATGCGAGTACCGGGGTTCAGCTGGCAGTGCTCGAGGGTCATGAGCAGAGCGTGGACAATGTGGCGTACGCACCCGATGGCGCGCACGTCGTCACGGCCTCGCTGGATGACACGGCGCGAGTCTGGGAGGCAAAGCCGCCCGCCGCGTTGACCGGTCAGATCGACTGGGCCGATGCCGCCGAACCCGACCCATTGAATGAGCTCCAGCGAATGCAACTCGGAATCCAGCCCGTCAAGATGCCCGATGACAGGTGGTCCCATGCGTCCGAGTGCGATCGGGTCGCGGGCGCGTACTACGATCCGGTCCGCCGTGCAGCCGGCGTAGTGGCGCAAGACATTAATGCCGACATCGCCAAGGCAGCTTGCGAGGCGCCAGGCGCATCAATGAGCCGGGACGCGCGGGGCAATTATGAAATCGGCCGGGCGCGGCTGGCCAAAGCGGATTTCACGGGCGCTCGCGAATACCTTGAAAGGTCGGTGGCGGTGGGATATGCGGCTGCCAAGGTTGATCTGGCAGACCTGTTGATCGCCAATGGAAGCAGCGCGATCGACGCGCAGCGAGCCGTATCCCTCTATCAACAAGCCTGGGGCGCAGGGGTGCATCTGGCGGCGCATCGCTTGGGCTCGCTGTTCGAACACGGTGTGAAGGATTCAGGCAAAGTCGGTGCACTGGTGATTCCGCGGGACGAGCACCTGGCTTGGGCGTGGTACCAGCAAGGCGCGGCCACGGGAGAACCAACCTCGCTGGGCCGCTTCGGGGAGCGCAGCGACGCGGCTGCGGAAGCCGCACCCACGGCACCCGGGCGCAATGCCCACATGCTGCGCGCCTTCCAGTACTACGCGCTGGCCGCCGCGCGCGCCAAGAATGATGATTGGCCGGACGAGGCCTGGTATCTATGGCGCTACCGGCGCGCGACGCTGGCGCGGTATCTCGCACGAGAAGGCCTGATGCAAACGGTCGCCGACGCCTACAACAATGCCAGGCAGGGCCGGCTCCCGATCTCCTCGCCGATTCACCCCTGATCCGGCAACGCGGGCCGCCGGCGAGCACCGCGCTTTTCACCAAACCTCCCGGTCCCGTCGTTCTCAGGACAGGGAACGAGCTGCGCGAGATGAACGCGACCAGGACTGGGGACCGATATATGGAACGGTACCTTGAAGTATCGCCGCTCCAGGCCGCGCTCGTCGCGCGTGTCCATGCGTCACGACGATGACCTCTGATGGCACTGCGCGCGCAGTTCCTGGCCATACACCATTTGGGCGACGCATTTTGTCGTTGCCGGTGATGTGATCCGATCAACGCTCAACCGCTCATTCAATCCGAAGGGGAACACGATGAACACCAAGATGCGCTGGCTCGCCGGCACCACTATCGCTCTGGGATGCGCTGCCGTGGCGGTATTCGCCACGCCTGCGGCAGGACTTCTTTTTACCAACTACCCTGGCTTCATAGACCAGAACGTGCACGGCAACGTCGAGGTCACACTGCCGGCTCCCGTGAACGGCGAGAACGAGTGGAGTGTGAATTTCAACACCTCGGGCCCATCCAATTTCATCTTCCAGGATCTCACCATTGCACCGGGCGGCTACACGGGCTGGCATACGCATCCGGGCGTGTTGCTGACCACGGTGGTCAGCGGCTCGATCGAGTGGTACGACGGGAAATGCCGCAAGCACGTCTATAACGCCGGCGACTCGCTGACCGAGACCGATAAGCTCCACTACGTCCGCAACGTGGGTGTGGGTAACGCGCGCCTGATGATCAATTTCGTGATCGCCAAGGGGCAACCGCGCAAGATCGACCAGCCGGCGCCCGACTGCGCCATCGCGCTCGGACTGATCTGATTCCTCGAGCGGCGATTGTCAGGTGCTGCGCCAGGACCGCAGTTACGGAGTGTTCGAATGGGTTAGTGCCATGTCCGATCAGCGTGATCGAGAACAACGAGCAACGCGCGGCAATTATGGTCTGCACGTATGACACTCTTTCACTTTGTTAAACTCGTAGTCTGCCAACTATACTCATCGCGATCTGCCGGTCGCTGTACCCCTCGGCCTTGAGCCTCAGGACTTCGCGAATCTTGCGCACGGGTAACCTCGCTTGCCCCACCGTCGCTCTCCTTGCCACTGGCAAAAGAGAGTACGGTAACGGCGGTTATCCCGCTTCACACAACCCGGCCCGGCATCGACCGGAACGGTGGCCCGGCATGGACCGGAATCCTGGCCCGGCATCAACCGGAATACGCACGAAGGGGAGCGTTTTGGCCGACCCCGTCGGTTGTTGCCGGCCCAATGGCGCAAGCTTCAGGGAGAACTGCGCCGATCGCCGCGGGCTTATGGTCTGACGGCGAATCTGTGGGATGGCCCGCTGTTGGCTGAGCATCTGCGCCGGCACTACGACGCCGATCTCGGGGTTCGCCAATGTCAGCGGGTCTGCCGGCAAATGGGCTTTCGACTGCGTAAGCCCCGTCCACAAGTCGCTCAGTCGGATCCGCTGAAAGTCGCGGCAGTAAAAAAACTGCGGCGTCTGGCAAGGCAGCCCGGGGTTGAGCTATGGAGTCTGGACGAATGCCACTTCCAACAACACGGCACCCGGTGCCGCATGTGGGTGGCCCCCGAAATCAAGGACCCGGTGTTGCAGCACGCCCCGACGCGAAAATCCGTGGCCTGCTTCGGTGCCGTCAACCTGCGCAACGGCCTGTTCGTGCGCACCTTCTGCCCCGTGTTCAATGCCGAGACCTTCCAGTCCTTTCTCCGCCAGCTGCTCCGGCATCGTTCGGTTCGCTCGCGCATGATCATCGTGCTAGACAACGCGCGTTACCATCACGCCCGACTGCTGCACCCGTTCCTGCGCAAGTATCGGCGCGGCGCGAGCACGGGCCATGTTATCGGCGTATGTTCAACATGAAGGCGGTCTCGGAACATTGAATGTATCCGGGACAGAAGTGGTCCCACTTTCACGCCGACCCGTCCTTTACGTTACAGAACTCAACAATATGACTCCCAAGATGACGCCCTTGGGAGCCAGAAATGGCCCTGAACCGAACTAAAACTGGGATTTTGGCGGTGGGCCCAGACTTCTTTGCGGTACGCATACCATGGTGCTAATTTTGCCCTGACGGACGATCAAGAAGTCGACCTTATGGGACATAAGGGCCGTGCCGAATGCGTCGCGGATGTATGACTTGATCTCGGTCCTGTACGCCAACGATCTGCATGAGAAAGTGGATTGATAGGCCTCGGGGGATTTTCCCTTGAATGCTACTGCCGAGAATATTAACCAGCTGATCTTGGAAATCCACGCTGCGCCGCTCGCGCCCGAAACGTGGCCCACTGTGGTAGATCGTATACGGCAGATGCAGGGCGCCGACAAGGCACTCCTGTTCTCCGTCCCTGAAGCGCCTGGAGCTGAATTCTGGAGCCTGTCGACCGGGATTTCCGAACAGGTATTGCGCGAGTACTCGACCGAGTTCGCACGCGAAGATGTGTGGTTACACGCAGTACAACTGCGAGGTGCTACCCAAGCCGGCACGATTTGTACCGGCGAGCAGCTCATTGATCGCAAGACCTATCACCGCACCCGGTTTTACAATGAATACCTGGCGCGGCACGACATAGATTGTTTTATGAATGTCCTGCTGCGCGGGCCGACTCCACCACTGCACAGTCCAACAGCCGTACTCAGTTTCTACCGTGGAATTGGGAAAGAGGCTTTTGGTGAACTAGAGTGCCGGAGCCTCGCTTGCCTGACACCGCATCTGATGCTGGCCGTAGCGACACATTGGAAGATGTATGGCTTGTCCCTCCAGAACGCCGCTCTGGCGCGCACGCTCGATGCGGTGACGGTCCCGCTGTTTCTCATCGCAAGGGATGGGCGGTTGGTGTTTGCCAATGCGGCGGGAGACGCCGAACTGCGCCGCGGGTTTTGCCTCGAACTTGTGAGCGACTGCCTGGTGGTGTCGCGGCGGGTGCAGGATCGGAATGCCGTTATGAGTGCCATACGTTCGCTTCGAGACGGTAGAGGGTGCTCAGTGTCGCTTGTGGCGGGCCTGCCGGCCCGACGAGTAGTGCTGTGCACGGCGCCGCTAGCGGAAAATGCCCAGAGCGTAAAGCTGTGGGGCGGCGCCGCCGGCCTGGTTTGGCTTGCGCCTGCACCGGCGCAGACGGGCGCGATTGATCGCATCGCCTCGCTATTTGGTTTGACTCCGGCAGAGAGTCGATTGCTGGCGCGCCTGCGGGAATGGGAGACGCTGGCAGAAGCGGCAAGAGCCCTGCATATCAGCGTGCACACCACGCGTACGCAGCTGAAATCCATCCAGGCCAAGACGGGCTGGCGGACGCAGCAGGAACTGCTGCGTATGGTCGATCACTTTGGAATGTTAGAACCGCAGTAGGCCGGTGGCGCAGAAAGGGGCGACTGAAGAACACGGCACTCGCAAGAGCCTGCGCGAACACGATCCGGCTGAAGCTCTTGAAGATCGGCGCCGTGGTCACGGTCAGCGTTCGACGCGTGAAGCTGGCAATGAGTTCCGCCTGTCCCAACCAGACCGAGTTCATCGCCGCCTGCCACGCGCTCACCGCCGCGGCGCGCTGAGCCGCACCCACGAACCAGAACACTCTTTCGCTACAAAATCACCCGGCGTGCGAGAAATCCGGGCTAGCCGCCCAACCGGGCGACATCGACGTTGCCGCCGCTCACCACCACACCGACGCGGCGCCCGCGGATATCGACCACCCGGTTCATCACGGCCGCCGCGGCCAGGCAACCGGTGGGCTCGACGACGATCTTCATGCGCTCGGCGAAGAAGCGCATCTGGGCGCGCAGCTGCGCGTCGCCGACCGTCACGATGTCGCTCACCAGCCGCTGCATGATCGGGAAGGTCAATTCGCCCACGGCCGTCGTCTGCGCGCCATCGGCGATGGTCTGTGGCACCGGAATGCGCACGATCGCTCCGCTCCGCAGTGACAGTTGCGCATCATTGCCCGCTTGCGGCTCCACGCCGATGACCTTGCAGCCAGGCGACAATTCCGCCGCCGCCAGCGCGCAGCCGGCGAGCAGGCCGCCGCCGCCGACGCACACGAACAGGTAATCGAGCGGTCCGGTCTCCTCGAACAGCTCCTTGCCCACCGTGCCCTGGCCGGCGATGACGTCCGGATGGTCGAACGGCGGCACCAGCGTCGCGCCACGCTCGCGCACCAGCCGCTGCGCAATGGCCGCCCGGTCTTCGGCGAAGCGATCGTAGAGTACGACTTCCGCGCCATATTCCCGGGTCGCCTCCAGTTTCGCCGGCGCCGCATCGCCCGGCATGACGATGACGGCCGGCATCGCCAGCAGCCGCGCCGCCAGCGCGACGGCCTGCGCATGATTCCCGGAGGAGAAGGCGACGGCGCCGCGCAGCCGTTGCGTCGCGTCGAAGCGGCTGAGCGCATGGTAGGCGCCACGAAACTTGAAGGCGCCGGCCCGCTGGAAATTCTCGCACTTGAAATGCAGCTGGGCTCCGCTTGCGGCGTCGGCCTGCCGCGACCTGAGCACGGGCGTGCGATGCGCGACGCCCTGCAGCGCCTGCGCGGCCGCGACGATGTTCGCGTAGCTGACCTGGTTCATCCCTGCGGCACCCGTTTGCGGATGTTACGTATGTTAAGCGATCGGCCACGGGCATAGCGTTCCCGCCCATCGCCGCCCGGCGGCTATGCACAATTCGGGGAGTAGCGCGCATGGATACGACGCGTCGACTTTGGATAGGCCTGGGGCTGCTGCTGGCCGTGGCATTCGCGATCCTGCTGGCGATGGGGCGCGACCTCTACCTCAAGGCGCCGCCAATGCCCGAGCGCGTCGTCAGCAGCAGCGGCCAGGTGCTGTACACGCGCGCTGACATCGAACTCGGGCGCCGCGTCTGGCAGAGCATCGGCGGCCAGCAGCTCGGCTCGGTCTGGGGCCATGGCGCGCTGGTCGCCCCCGACTGGAGCGCCGACTGGCTGCACCGCGAGGCCACCGCGCTGCTCGATATCCGGGCGCAGCGCGATTTCGCCACCGACTATGCGCACCTCAGTCCGGCCCAGCAGGCCAACCTCGATTCGCAGCTGCGTACCGAGATGCGGCGCAACCAGTATCGCAGCGACAGTGGCGTGATCGAGGTTTCCGCCGATCGCGCCCAGGCGATCAATGCGGTGGCCGCGCACTACCAGGAGCTGTTCGGCACCGATCCGGCCTTGCAGGCGCTGCGAGTCACCTATGCGATGCGCGAGGGCACCGTCGATACCGCGGAACACCGCCACGCGATGACCGGCTTTTTCTTCTGGACCGCCTGGGCCGCGGTGACCGAGCGTCCGGGCGGCAAGCAGAGCTACACCAGCAACTGGCCCTACGATCCGCTGGTCGGCAACACGCCGACTTCCAGCACCTTCCTGTGGACGGTGTTCAGCGTGCTGTTCATGATCGCCGGCATCGGCCTGCTCGCCTGGCACTACGCGGCGTATCACCGCAAAGAGTTGCCGGTCACGCCGCCGCCAGCGGATCCGCTGCTCGGGCTCAAACTGACGCCTTCGATGCAGGCGACGGCCAAGTACTTCTGGATCGTGCTGGCGCTGTTCCTGACGCAGATCCTGCTCGGGGCGGTCACCGCGCACTATCAGGTGGAGCGCGACTTCTATGGCTTCGCGATCTCGCGGTTCCTGCCGTACTCGCTCACGCGCACCTGGCACACCGAACTCGCGGTGCTGTGGATCGCCACGGCCTGGCTGGGCACCGGACTGTACATCGCGCCCGCGATCTCGGGCCACGAGCCGAGGTTCCAGCGACTGGGCGTGAACGTGCTGTTCGTCTGCCTGCTGGTCATCGTGGTGGGCGCATTCGCGGGCCAGTGGGCGGCGGTGATGCAGAAGCTCGGCCTCGACTACAACTTCTGGTTCGGGCACCAGGGCTGGGAATACACCGATCTCGGCCGCTTCTGGCAGTGGTTCCTGTTCGTGGGACTGCTGCTCTGGCTGACGCTGGTCGGCCGCGCGTTGTGGCCGGCGCTGCGCCGCAAGGACGACATGGCCTCGATCGTCGGGCTGCTGTTCCTCTCCACGGTCGCGATCGGTCTGCTCTATGGCGCCGGCCTGATGTGGGGCGAGAACAGCCATCTCTCGGTGGTCGAGTACTGGCGCTGGTGGGTCGTGCACCTGTGGGTCGAGGGCTTCTTCGAGGTGTTCGCGGTCGCCGTGATCAGCTTCATCTTCGTCAAGCTCGGCCTGGTGCGCGCGGCCTCGGCAACCGCCAACGTGCTGTTCGCGACCGTGGTTTTCATGGCGGGCGGTGTGCTCGGCACCTTCCATCACCTCTACTGGGCCGGCACGCCGACTTCGGTGCTGGCGCTGGGCGCCTCGTTCTCGGCGCTGGAAGTCGTGCCGCTGGCGCTGATCGGACTGGAGGCCCACGAGACCTGGACGCACAGCCGCGCCACGCCCTGGATGGAGCGCTATCGCTGGCCGGTGATGTTCTTCCTCGCGGTATCGTTCTGGAACCTGGTCGGCGCCGGGCTGTTCGGCTTCCTGATCAACACGCCAATGGCGCTGTACTACATGCAGGGGCTGAACCTGACGCCACTCCACGGACACACGGCCCTGTTCGGTGTCTACGGCATGCTCGGCATCGGCCTGATGCTGTTCTGCCTGCGGGGCCTGAAGCCGGCGCTGCCCTGGAATCAGGAGCTGCTGCGCGGTTCCTTCTGGGCGCTGAACATCGGCCTGGCGCTGATGGCGCTGCTGGCGCTGCTGCCGATGGGCGTGCTGCAGTTGCAGGCGGCGCTGGAGCACGGCTACTGGTATGCGCGTTCGGCTGATTTCATGGGGCGCGATCTCATGCACCTGCTGGTGTGGATGCGCGTGCCCGGCGATACGATCTTCGCGGTCGGCGCGCTGCTGCTGTCGTGGTTCGTGCTGCGCCTGTGGGTGCGGCGCGCGCATGGCTGAGTATTACCTGCAGATCAGGCTCGCGCACGTGATCCTGGTCTGCTGTTCGGGCGCACTGTTCGCCGCGCGGGGCCTGCTGGCGATCGCCGGTGCCGCGGTGGCGAACCATGCGGCGCTGCGCTGGCTCTCATACACGATCGACACCTGCCTGCTGACGGCCGCGCTGATGCTGGTGACGATCCTGCAGCAGTATCCGTTCGTGCAGCCGTGGCTGACGGCAAAGGTGCTGCTGCTGGCCGTGTACATCGTGCTCGGCGTGTACGCGCTGCGCCGCGCACGCACGCGCCAGGCGCGCATCGCCGCCTACGTGGCAGCGCTGCTGGTGTATCTGTTCATCGCGAGCGTGGCCTGGCGGCACGATCCGCGCGGGATCTTCGCCGCCTACGGCGGCCGGCAACCGGTGCCGGTGGCGCGCAGCGCCTGAATCTCATGCCAGCTGTCCGCGATCTGCGCGGCGAACGAGCCCTGGCCGGCCGCCGCGCGCGCCGCATCGCGCGCCGGAGCCAGCAGCGCGCTCGCTTCATCGATGCAACCGCGCCGGGCCAGCAGCAGTGCGAGATTGTTGCGCGCCGGCAGGTTCCCGGGCTGCAGGCGCAGCACTTCGCGATACGCGGCCGCCGCTTCGGGTTCGCGGCCTGCGGCCATGCGGTTGTTCGCCAGCGCAAACCAGGCGAGCGGCTCCGCGGGCCAGCGTCCGACGGCGGCCTGGTAGTCCGCGTACACATCCGCAGGCTGGACGAGCGCTTCCAGTGCGGCCACGGCGTCGAGGTACCGGGCCGGCCGCGCGCTGGCGGGTAGTCCGCCCGGTGGCAGCGCGATGAATGACCAGTAGCCGGCGCGCCGCCAGGTGCCGATGAAGCGCCGCGCCGCCAGCCGCCGCGGGCGATCGCCGGCGCCGCTCACCAGCACCGCATCGCGCGCTCGGTCGTAGCCCACGAGCACGGCGTAATGCCACAGCGGCAACGATGGCAACCCGAAGTTCTGCAGCACCAATACGGCGTGTCCGTGCTCCAGTTCCTGCAGCAGCGCAGCGAGCTGCGGCTCGAGCACCAGCGCGACGCGGCCGTGCCGGCGCGTGGCGGCCAGCATCTCGGCCTGCACCGAACCCTGCCGGCCCGGGATATAGACTTCATGCGCGAGCGCGTCGGGCGTGGCGGCCGCGCCGGTGGAGGACAGGAGCGTAGCCAGCGCGGCCGGGCCGCATTGGTGTTCGCGCTGCGGAAAAAACTCGGCCCTGATGCCGGCAACGGCGGGCAGCGCCGCGCCGGATTCGCGCAGCAGCTGCGTGCTGCAGCCCGCCTGCGCCAGCAGCGGCAGGCAACTGGCGAGGGCGCGCGCGGCGCGTCTGGTCAACGGCGGTGGTGCGAGAAGACGTGGATGACGTCGAGGTAGTCGAGCAGCAGCAGCACCAGGAACACGAAGCCGGCCAGTTCCAGCAGGCCGGCGTCGCCGCCTGCCGGGAGCTTGTCCACGCTGCGCGCCAGCCGCGCGAGGTCGGCATCGGGGAGCGCGGCCGCGCGGGCCGCGGCGTCGTCCGCATTCACGCCGAGCGACTGCAGGCGCGCGCGCACTTCGGTGCGCGCCAGCACGGCATCGATGCGCTCGAGGTTGGCGGCGCGGCCGGCGGGCGCCGCAGCGTCGATGGCCGCCCGGGTGCTGATCATGCCCGCGTGGACGCGCAGCGGAAAACCCGCGGTGACCAATGCGCCAAGCGAGACTCCCACCACGGTGCGTACGGCTGCAAGTCGGATGCTCATGTCGTGCTCCTGCGAAAATCCGCACGGATTGTGGGCGATCGTTCCGCAGCCCGCAAGTGTGAACTGCTCCTAGGCCAGCACACGCCGGCTCGCGCCGGCAATCGCAGCCACGACCAGCACCGCCGCCAGATGCAGCGCCAGGTCGATCGCGGTGACGTCGAAGCGGTGGAAGAACTGCAGCGCGAAGGCCGCGAGCGCGCCGGCGCCCAGCGCCGCCGTGAGCGCGACCGGAAGCAGCTCGAGCGGGTGCGCGCGCCGCAACACGGCGTAGAGCAGCGCCGTCAGCGGCAGGCTCACCATGAGGATGAAGGCGAAGCAGTGGCCGCTCTCGCCAACGCGGTCACCGGCGGGACCGAGCCCCAGGCCATACTGCAGGCAGCCCAGGCTGCTGGTCGCGATCCACAGCAGCAGCGGCGGGAGCGGCGCGTAGCGCCACAGGCTGCTGCGGTCCGGCAGGCTCAGGTGAAAGGCCGCGACGATCGCGGTGATGGCGGTCAGCAGCATCGCGGCGGATTCGAGCGCCAGGCGGGGCGCGGCATGGCGCGCGGCGAAGGCGCCGAGGTCCGCGAAGCGCAGCAGCGCGATGCCGATCAGCAGCCCCGCGGCGGCGAGCCACAGCAGCGCGCGCCGCGCGGGCGGAGCCAGCGGGCGCACGGGCGCGAGATCCTGCGACAGGGACTCGATCAGCCGTTCCGTGTTGCGTTTGTCCATCGGCTCCATATTGGCCATCACGCTTCACCGTCGCGGTCGGCGGCCACGAGCCTGCGCAGCGCCTTGACCGCGCGGTGCACGTTCACCTTCAACGCCGTCTCGGTCTGGCCCGATTCGCTCGCCGCCTGCGCCACCGACAGGCCGCGGATCTTCACCGCCTCGAGCGCGAGGCGCTGCCGTTGCGGGAGCGAGGCCAGGAGCGGTTCGATCGCTTCCACCGCGCGCAGCGCGCCTGATTCGTTATTCGCGCCAGGGGCCGCAAAGGTTTCAACCGCCAGCTCATCGCTCACCTCATGGCGCGCAATGCGGCTCGCGCGGCGGATCCGGTCGATGCCGCGCCGGGCGGCGATGGCGGCCAGCCAGGGGCAGAACGGACGGCGCGGATCCCAGGTGTGGCGCACCCGGTGCACCGTCAGCAGCACGTCCTGCACCACGTCCTCGGCGAGCTCGCCATTGCGGCAGTAGCGGCGGGCCAGGTTCCGGATGAACGGGGTCACCGCGCGCAGCAGCTCATCGTAGCTGCGGGCATCGCCCGCCTGCGCAGCGCGCATCAGCCCGGCCCAGGAGGCTTCCTGCTGCTGCAACCGGCTTTCCGCGCTCATCGTGGCGATGATGTTGTAACCTTCCGCCGTGTGCAACGATTTAGGGGTAGCTGCGGCGGTCCCGGGAAAGGGGGAATCGCTCGGCACCCCGGAAAATCAACCAACCCACTATCGGAGTAAACCCATGTCAGCGACTTCCCTCAAGACGATCACCCTGTCGGCGATGTTCGGCGCTGCCGCGATGGCGGTGAGCAGCACGGCCGCGTTCGCGGCTGATTCCAAGGCGATGGACAAGCCCGCGATGGAGCACTGCTACGGTGTCGCCAAGGCCGGCAAGAACGACTGCGCGGCCGCCGGGCACTCGTGTGCCGGCCAGGCGACCAAGGACATGGACAAGGCCTCGTGGGTGTCGGTCCCGGCCGGCGTCTGCGCCAAGCTGGCGGGCGGCAGCCTCACCAAGGGTTGATGGGCCGCGGTTCGATTGCAGCCCCGGTCCCGGCGCAAGCCGGGATCGGGCTGCGCCTGCCGCACCACGCGCTGGTGCTGGCCGAGCGCCCCGCGGCCGCCTGGCTCGAGGTGCATCCCGAGAATTTCATGTCGGACCAGCATTCGCTCGGCGAGCTCGAACTGATCCGCGCCGATTATCCGCTGTCGCTGCACGCCGTCGGCCTGTCGCTCGGTTCGGCGCATGGCGTGGATGCCGCCCACATCGGCCGCTTGCGCCAATTGGCAGAGGTCCTCGAGCCCGGCCTGGTATCCGATCATCTCTCGTGGAGCGTTGCCGGCGGGCATTACCTGCCCGACCTGCTGCCACTGCCGTATACCGAGGAAGCGCTGCGCGTCCTCAGCCGCAACGTCGGCCAGGTGCAGGAAGCGCTCGGCCGGCAGATCCTGGTCGAAAATCCCTCGACCTACCTCAGCTACGCCGCCTCGGTGATTCCCGAGGCCGAGTTCCTCGCCGAGCTTGCGCGGCGCAGCGGCTGCGGCGTGCTGTTCGACGTGAACAACGTGTACGTCAGCGCCAGCAACCAGCGGCTCGAGCCCGCCGCGGTGCTCGAGGGCTGGCGCCGCGCGCTCGATCCGCGCACGGTAGCGGAAATCCATCTCGCCGGCCATGCGCTCACGCGGACCGATGCCGGCGAGGAACTGCGGATCGACGATCACGGCGATCGGGTCTGCGCCGCGGTCTGGACGTTGTACGAACGTGCGCTGGCCTGGCTGGGGCCGCGGCCCACACTGCTGGAATGGGACACGCGCCTGCCCGCCTTTGCCGTGCTGCAGGCTGAATGCGCGCTGGCCCAGGCGCACCTCGAGGCCGCGCCGACGCGCGACACCGACGCCGCCCCGGCTCGCTGCCATGCACGCGCCGTCTGAGCAGCCGCTCGCCGCGCTCCAGGCGGCGATGTCGGCCGCATTGCTCGCCTCCGACCCGGCCGGACAGGTGCTGCCCGCGGCGCTGTTCACCGGCGCGCATGCGGGCGCCGTGGGGCTGCGCGTGCACCGCAATACCGTGCTCGCTGCGCTCAGCCACGCACTACGGCTCAGTCACGTCGCGGTCGACCGCCTGGTCGGCGAGGCATTCTTCGATCGCATGGCGATCGACTACGCGCGCGCTCAGCCGCCGCGCGCACCACAGCTCGACGAGTACGGCGCCGGCTTCGCGGCGTTCATCGAGGGCTTCCCCGGCACCGGCTCGCTCCCGTACCTCGCCGAGCTCGCGCGGTTCGAGTGGCAGCTGGCGCGGCTGGCGCGGATGCGCGCCGCGCCCGGCGCGGGTCCCGTGCTGCAGCTCGATGATGGCGTACGCCTGCGATTTGCAGCGCCGCTGTGGTTGCATGGCGCGTCCCATCCGGTCGGGGAGATGCGCGCGGCCATCCTCGCGGAAGACGCCGCGGCGCTGGCGCGGCTCCCCGCCGGCGGCGATTTCCACTATGCGCTGTGGCGTTCGGATGCGGGCGTGAACGTGCGTCCGCTCGGCGAATGTTCCGCGCGCTTCCTCGCCGCCGTGTATGCGGGCGCCAGCGCAAACGAAGCGCTCGCCGCGATCGCTCCCGGGTCCGCTACGGCTGGTGGCGGCGGTGACCCGCCCGGCAGCGCGGAGTTGCTGGGCCGGGAAATACTCCCGGCCGGCTTCGTGCAGGTCGAACGGCCGGCGGACGGGTGCGGCCGACCGTAGCGATCAGCGGTCGCGGAATTCCCAGTGGCCGCGGGTGCGGCGGCAGGCCACGACCGTGCGGTCGCTGAGGCGACCGCGGTAGTTGCGCCGCACCTCGAATTCACGGCATTCGCGCGACACGTCGCGCAGCGGCACGACGCGCCAGGCCACGCGGCTGCGCGGGTTCACCCACACGACCGGGCGGCCGATGCGGCCAAGTTCGAATGAATGGCCCATGCAGGCGCGATCGCCATCATCGATCGAATCGCCGACTGCGCTGCCGATGATGCCGCCGGCGATCGCGCCGAACACCGTGGCGATGCCGCGGTCTTCCGGCCGCGCGGTGCCGTTGCCGATGATGGCGCCCGTGACCGCGCCGGCGACGCCCAGCACCGCGTCCGTGTTGCAGCGGCCGCTGCTGACGACCCCGTAATCGCTGTCCCAGTCGTCGCCGTCGTAGCCATGGTAGCCGTGGCGGCCCTCCCAGGGCCGATCGTCGCCGTAGCGTGGCCGGTCGTCGCGCTCCTCCCAGCGGTGCCGCTGGTGGCCGCGGTCCTCGTCGCGGTGCTCGTGCCGGTCGCCCTCGTGGTCGCCCTCATGGTCGCCCTGGCGGTCATCCTGGCGGTCCTCGTCGTGATCGCGCTCGCCGCTCGCGCTCGCCCAGGAGGGCGGATCGGCATAGGCGGGCGCCTGCAGCGACAAGGCGGCGAGGGTGGCCAGGGCAGGCAGCAGGACCATCAGGCGGTAACGCATGGCGAGTCTCCGGAAGGACCGTTATCCAATGGCGGCCAATGTAGCGCTCCGCGGCTGAACGGACTGTGAACCCGCCGCTAACTGCGGGAAACCGGGCCTGGTTCGTGTTTTCCACAGTGGCGCCTGGGCTCCCGATGCTCTATGCTACAGATGCGAGTCATTCTCATTAACATTTGGGAACTTAAGGATCACCGGAGCGCCCCATTGGACGCTAAGCCACTGAATCCAGAGCCTGTCCCGCTCGCCACCCTGCGCAAGGGCAGTGGCGGGCTGGTCGTGGCCGTGCTGGAGGGCGATGCCGGCATCGTCAGCGACGAGGCCGGAGCCACGATCGGCCGGCGGCTGGTCGAGATCGGTTTCGTTCCGGGGGAGCGGGTGCGGGTCATCGAGGAAGTCTGGCCGGGCGGCGACCCGATGGCCGTGCGGGTCGGCTCCACCGTGTTTGCCTTGCGCCGGCGCGAGGCGCGCTCGGTGCTCGTGCAGGTGGGCAGGGAATGAGCGCCGTCGCCGCCGAAGTGGCGAACTTCCGCGTGGCGCTGGTGGGCGTACCCAATTGCGGCAAGACCGCGTTGTTCAACCGCCTGACCGGGAGCCGGCAGAAGGTCGCGAACTATCCCGGCGTCACCGTCGAGCGCAAGGAAGGCGTGTTCCCCGGCCCGAGCCAGGCGCGCCGCTACCGGCTGATCGACCTGCCCGGCACCTACAGTCTGGTGCCGGCGACGCTCGATGAAGCCATCACGCGCGATGCGATCATCGGCAAGCTGCGCGGCGAAAGCGCGCCCGACCTGATCGTCTGCGTGGTCGATGCGACGAACCTGCGCCTGTCGCTGCGCCTGGTGCTGGAGCTCGGGCGCGTCGGCCGGCCATTGATCGTGGCGCTGAACATGAGCGATCTTGCGCACAAGCGCGGCTACCGGCTCGATCGGGCGCGGCTGGAGACGGAACTGGGCGTGCCGGTCGTGGAGACGGTCGCGGTCCATCCGGCCGGCGCGCGCGCGCTGGTGTCGTCGATCGACGCGTTGTGCGCCTCGCTCGAGGCCGAGCGGGCCGCGACGCAGCGCTTCCACCAGGAAGATCTCACAGTCGCGCTGCACGTCGCCGCGCCTCCGCCGCTGGTCGCGCCGGTGGTGGTGCCGGCCCAGAGCTCGGCGCAGATCGAAGCCACGCAACGCGAGGCGCGGCGCATCCTGCAGGCCGCGGACTATCGCGAGCCGCTGCGCACGCGCGCGCTGACGCGCCTCGATGCCGTGGTGATGAACCCGATCGCGGGGCCGCTGCTGCTCGCGGTGCTGCTGTTCGCGGTGTTCCAGGCGGTGTTCAGCTGGGCCGCGGTGCCGATGGAGTGGATCAGCGCCGGCATGGCGGCGCTGGCAAACATGGTGGCGCAATCGATGCCGGGTGGAGTGCTGGAAAGTCTGCTGGTAGACGGCGTGATCAAGGGCGCGGGCAGCGTGCTGGTGTTCCTGCCGCAGATCCTGATCCTGTTCTTCTTCATCCTGCTGCTCGAGGACAGCGGCTACCTGCCGCGCGCGGCCTTCCTGCTCGATCGGCTGATGGGCAGCATCGGCCTGTCGGGCCGCTCGTTCATCCCGCTGCTCTCGTCCTACGCCTGCGCGATCCCCGGCATCATGGCCACGCGCACGATCCCGAACCTGCGCGATCGCGTCGCCACGATCCTGCTGGCGCCGCTGATGACCTGCTCGGCGCGGCTCCCGGTCTACGCGCTGATCATCGGCGCGTTCATCCGCGAGCGTTCGGTCGGCTGGTTTTCCCTGCGCGGCCTGGTGCTGTTCGCGCTGTACGTGGCCGGCGTGCTGGGCGCGGTGCTGGTGGCCTTCGTGATGAAGCGCGTGACGCTGCGGGCCGGCTACCATCCGCTGCTGCTGGAACTGCCGGAGTATCACTGGCCGAACCTGCGCAACGTCGCCACCGGGCTGTATGAACGCACGATGATCTTCATCACGCGCGTCGGCACGATCATCCTGTCGCTGATGATCGTGCTGTGGTTCCTGGCGAGTTTCCCGGCCGCGCCGCACGGAGCGGCCGGACCCGCGATCCAGTACAGCTTCGCCGGCATGCTCGGCCGTGCGCTGCACACCGTGTTCGCGCCGCTCGGCTTCAACTGGCAGATCTGCGTCGCGCTGGTGCCGGGCCTGGCCGCGCGCGAGGTGGCGGTCGGCGCGCTCGGCACCGTGTATGCGCTCTCCGGCAGCGCCGAACATGTCGACGTGGCGCTGCGGCCGATGCTGGCGGCGAGCTGGAGCCTGCCGACCGCGCTCTCGCTGCTCGCCTGGTACGTGTTCGCGCCGCAATGCCTGTCGACGCTCGCGACCGTGCGGCGCGAGACCAATTCCTGGCGCTACCCGCTGATCATGGCCGGCTACCTGTTCGCGATGGCCTACGTGGCCTCGTTCGCCACGTTCCGCATCGCCACTGCGCTCGGCGCCGGCGGGGCCTGAGCCATGTGGCAGCAGGCCATCGTCGCCGTCATCGTCATCGCCGCCGCGGTGTACGCCGCGCGCGTGCTCGGCCCGCGCCGCTGGCGGCGCCGCGCAGCGGGCGGCGCGCCGGG
>JAGWPD010000008.1 GCA_028870705.1 Gammaproteobacteria bacterium | reverse complement strand
GCGCCAGTTGCGCAACACGCTGCTCGGCGTGATCCTGGTGGTGATCATCGCGCTGTTCCTGTTCGGCGATGCGCTGCATCGCCAGCAGCTCTGGCTGGGCGTGTCGCTGCAGAACCTGCTCACCTTCTGCATGGGGTTCCTGGCGGTGCTGCTCGGCGCCTGGGAACTGCACCAGAACAAGATGGCGACGCGCGAACTGCTGTGGCAGTACCGGAACCAGCTGCGGCACTTCGCCCGCGCGCGCCTCGATCTGGCGCGCTTCACCTCGCCGGGCCGGCGCAGCGATGTGCTGGTCGGCCTCGGCAAGGACTCCCTGATGGAAAGCTACCTGTGGACGATCCACCGCTATCACCGCGAACACGAACCGCCGACCGGCCATTGATCACGCCGCCTGAGCCGGTCGGGCCCGGCCGTCCGCGCGCCGCGGCGCACTACTGGCCGAGCGTGTATTCACCCTGCAGCCGGCGGCGTACTCCCTTGCCGCGCAGCCGCGCGTAGGCGGGCAGGCCATTGCGAAAGGGCGGGTAATCCTCGCCGCCGATCAGCGGCTCGAGGTAGCGGCGGCAGGCGGGCGTGATGCCGAAGCCATCCGCACTGATGAAGGTGGGCGGCACCGTCTTCTCGACGTTTGCGACCGACGCGAGTGGCACCGGCACGATCTTCCAGCGGTAGGGCTTCGAAGACAGCCGCCTGATCGCAGCCATCACGCCGTGCCTGCCCTGCACCGCGTACTCGACCGCCGCCTCGCCGACCGCGTAGGCCTGCTCGACGTCGACCTTCGAGGCGATGTGCCGCGCCGCGCGCTGCAGGTAGTCGGCCACCGCCCAGTGGAACTTGTAGCCGTGCGCCTCGCGCACCATGTTGGCGACCACCGGGCCGACGCCGCCCAGCTGCGTGTGGCCGAAGGCATCCCTGCTGCCCGCCTCCGCGAGGAATTTGCCGTCGGCGTAGTGCGCACCCTCGGAGACCACGATGACGCAATAGCCGTAGTCGGTGACGCACTGCTTGACGCGCGCCAGGAACCGCTCACGCTCGAATGGAATCTCCGGGAACAGGATGATGTGCGGCGCCTCGCCCGGCTTGCGGCCGGCGAGGCCGCCGGCCGCGGCGATCCAGCCAGCGTGCCGACCCATGACCTCGAGCACGAACACGCGCGTCGAGGTGCGTGCCATGGAGGCCACATCCATCGCGCCCTCGAGCGTCGACACGGCGATGTATTTCGCGACCGAACCGAAGCCCGGGCAACAGTCGGTGTGCGGCAGGTCGTTGTCGACGGTCTTGGGCACGCCGATGCAGGCGATCGGATAGCCGAGCTGCGTGCCGATCTGCGCCACCTTGTGCGCGGTGTCCATCGAATCGTTGCCGCCGTTGTAGAAGAAATAGCCGATGTCGTGAGCGCGGAACACCTCGATCAGCCGCTCGTACTCGGCGCGGTTCTGGTCCAGCCCCTTGAGCTTGAAGCGCGCCGAACCGAAGGCGCCGGCAGGCGTATGGCGCAGCGCGCGGATCGTCGCGCGGTCCTCGGCGCCGACATCGATCAGGTCCTCGGTGAGAATGCCGACGATGCCGTCGCGCCCGGCGTAGATCTTGCCGATGTGGGCGCGGTGCCTGCGCGCGGTCTCGATCACGCCGCAGGCCGAGGCATTGATGACGGCAGTGACGCCACCGGACTGGGCGTAGACGGCATTGCGGGGCTTGTCGGGCTTGGCCATGGTGCGCTCTCCGGGATTTATCGATCGTGGCGAGCGCGCAGGATGATAGCCCAACGTGGCCTGGCCCGGCAGCAGGTGTTTGACCGCGCCGAGGGGCCTCGGTACCTTTCGCACATGCGTATCGTCCTGTTAGGCGCGCCCGGCTCGGGCAAAGGCACCCAGGCGCAGCGGCTGGTCGCGCGCTTCGGGGTACCGCAGATCTCCACCGGCGATCTGCTGCGATCGGCGCTGTCGCGCGGCACGCCACTCGGCCTCCAGGCCAAGGCGGCGATGGACGCCGGTGCGTTGGTGTCCGATGAGATCGTCATCGGCATCATCCGCGAGCGGCTCGGTCAGATGGACGTCGCCGGCGGCTACATCCTCGATGGCTTCCCGCGCAACCTCGCCCAGGCGCGTTCGCTCGCCTCGATGCTGGCGGCGATCGGCCAGCCGCTCGATGCGGTGGTGCTGTTCAACGTGGACTACGGCGAGATCACGCGGCGCATCGCGGGCCGCCGCACCTGCCCGAACTGCGGCACGATCTTCAACGTACATGACGCCGCAACGCCTGGCATCACGCGCTGCACGAACTGCGCGGCCGCGCCGGCGCTCACGCAGCGTCCGGACGACAACGAGCAGACGGTCAGGCGCCGCCTCGCCGTCTACGACGAGCAGACGCGGCCGCTGATCGAACACTACCGCGCGCAGGGCTTGTTGCGCAGCGTCGATGCCATGGGTCCGGTGGACGAAGTGACCGCGCGCCTGATCGCGATGCTCGCACCGGCAAGCGCGCCCTCGAGGCCGGCCCGCAAGCGCCGAGCCAAGGTGAAAGCCAAAGCAAAATCGAAGGCCAAGGCGAAAGGCAAGGCGACATCGAAAGCGAGGCCACGCAAAAGGGCAAAGGCGCGGCCCAGGGCCCGTGTACTCAAGCGCGCGCGCCGGCCCTAGCCCGCCTCAAGCAACGCCTCGCCAATGACCGCGCGGCGCCAGCCGCGCAGGACCGCCAGTTCACGCGCGCCGCGCGCCAGCTGCTCGAGTTCGCGGCGCGTCGCCAGCAGTTCAGGCGCAAGTTCGAGTGAGCCGGCGATGCGGCGCGTGATGTCCGCGAGCCGCGTCAGCTGCTCGGTCTGCTCCGGGTCCGGTCGCCGGCGTTGCGGCAGGGGTGTGGGCGGCTCCGGGACCGCGGCCGCGCTGACCAGCTCGAGCAGCTGTGCGCCGCTGTTCTCCCGGATGCCGTCGGGAAGCTCGCGGATGCGCTCGAGCGCGCTGTGGCTGCGCGGCACCTGGAACACGATATCGCGCAAGGCCGCATCGGGCAGGATCCAGCCGCGCGGTCGGTTGGAACCCATCGCACGGCGTTCGCGCCAGGCCGCCAGCAGCTGCGCCAACCGCTGCCGATCCGGGTCGAGTTCGGCAAAGGCCTTGATGCGTTGCCAGGCCTGATCCGGATCGACGAGGAACGATTCGTTGCCGATCTCCTGCATCTCTTCGTCGAACCAGCCGCGCCGGCCCAGTCGGTCGAGGCGCTGCGCCAGCTGCTCGCGCAGTGGCGGCAGGTGGCGCACGTCATCGAGCGCGTAGTCGAGCTGTGCCGCGGACAGCGGCCGGCGCGACCAGTCGGTGCGCGTCTGGCTCTTGTGCAGCTCGACGCCGAGGATCTGCCTTGCCAGGTCCGCGTAACCGACCTGGGCCGGGAACCCGACCAGTGCCGCTGCCACCTGCGTGTCGAACACGTTGCGCACCGGGCCCACGACCGGCGCCAGTACTTCGAGATCCTGCCGCGCCGCATGCAGGATCTTGCACGGCGCGGGAGCGAGCATCAGCGGGCGCAGCGGATCGAGCGTCGTGAGCGCGAGCGGGTCCGCGCACACGGCGATGCCGGCGGCGCCGAGCTGCACCAGGCACAGCTGGGCGTAGTAGGTGCGCTCGCGCATGAACTCCGTGTCGAGTCCCAGCGCTTCCTGCCTCAACAGCTTGGCGGCGGCGGCCGTGAGGTCTGCGGCGTCAGTGATCGGTGCAGGCGGAATCGTGATGGCTCCCTTGGGCAGTGCGCGCGGGCGCACGTGTACAATCGAGGTGATTATGCACGTACACATCCTGGGCATCTGCGGAACTTTCATGGGCGGCGTCGCCGCGATCGCGCGAGGCGCCGGCCACCGGGTCAGCGGCTCGGATCGCAATGTGTATCCGCCAATGAGCACACAGCTCGCCGCGCTGGGCATCGAGCTCACCGCAGGCTACGACGCCGGCCAGCTCGAGCCGCGGCCCGACATCGTCGTGGTGGGCAACGTGTGCTCGCGCGGCATGCCGGTGATTGAAGCGCTGCTCGAGCAGGGCATTCCCTATGCCTCGGGCCCGGAGTGGCTGGCGCGCGCGGTGCTCGGCGAGCGCTGGGTGCTCGCGGTCGCCGGCACGCACGGCAAGACCACCACGGCCGCGATGCTGGCCTGGATACTGGAGGACGCGGGGCTCGCGCCGGGTTTCCTGATCGGCGGCATTCCGGGCAACTTCGGGCTCAGCGCGCGCCTGGGCGAGCAGCCGTTCTTCGTCATCGAGGCCGACGAATACGACACCGCCTTTTTCGACAAGCGCGCCAAGTTCGTGCACTACCGGCCGCGCACGCTGGTGCTGAACAACCTGGAATTCGACCACGCCGACATCTATCCGGACCTCGCCGCCATCGAACGCCAGTTCCACCACCTGGTGCGCACGGTGCCCGGGAGCGGGCGAATCCTGGTCAATGGTGCGGATGCCAACCTCGCGCGCGTGCTGGCGATGGGCTGCTGGAGCGGCGTCGAGCGCTTTGCGCGCGCCGGCACTGGTACGAACTGGAGCGCGACGCTGCCGATCGGCGGCGACGGCTCGGTGTTCACGGTGCAATGCGACGGCGAGCCTTGCGGGGAAGTTCGCTGGCCGCTGATCGGCCTGCACAACGTCGACAACGCGCTGGCGGCCATCGGCGCCGCGCGCCACGCCGGCGTAACGGCCGAACGCGCCTGCCTGGCGCTCGGCGCGTTCGCGGGCGTGCGGCGGCGCATGGAATTGCGCGGCGAGGCCGGCGGCGTGCGCGTCTACGACGATTTTGCGCACCATCCAACCGCGATCGCGACCACGCTCGAGGGCCTGCGCCGGCGCGTTGGCCGCGAGCGCATCGTCGCAGTGCTCGAGCCGCGCTCGAACACGATGCGCGCCGGGGTTCATCGCGACACGCTGGCGGATTCGCTCGCAGTGGCCGACAGCGTATGGCTGTTCGCGCCCGCCGACCTGGGCTGGGACGTGGCCGCGGCGCTGCGCACGCTCGGCGCGCGCGCACACCTGGCGGGCGATCCGGAGGCGCTGCTGGCGGGGCTGCTCGAGGACCTGCATGCGGGCGACCACGCGCTGCTGATGAGCAATGGGGGCTTCGGTGGCCTGCACGAACGCCTGCTGCGCTCACTCGCCGCGCTCCCCGGCGGCGCGTGAACGAGCTGCCGCTGTTCCCGCTGCGCACGGTATTGTTCCCGGGTGGCCTGCTGCCGCTGCGCATCTTCGAGCCGCGCTATGTCGACATGGTGGGTCGGTGCATGCGCGAGGGCGGCGAATTCGGCGTACTGCTGATCACCGACGCGGCAAGTACCGAGACCGGCGCACTCGGCGCGCTCGCCGCGATCGGCACCACCGCCCGCGTGGTCGATTTCAACGCGCTGCCCGATGGGCTGCTCGGGCTCATGTGCCGCGGGGCGCGCCGCTTCCGCCTGCTGTCCCGCCGCACGCAGGAGGATGGCCTCCACCTCGGCACGGTGGAGTGGCTGGCAGAGCACCCGCCGAGTCCGCTGCAGCCGCAGCACGCAGCGCTGGCGCGCGTGCTGCGGCGCGTGCTCGAGGAACTGGGCGACACCGCGCGGCACCTCGATGCGGATTTCGGCGACGCGGGCTGGGTGTCGTGGCGCCTCGCGGAGTTCCTGCCGCTGGAGCGCAGCGCGCAGCAGCAGCTGCTCGAACTCGAGGATCCGCAGGCGCGGATGCGCGCGCTGGCGCCGCTGATCGAGGTGCCGCCCGAGGACGGCTAGGGCTTCAGCCGCCGGCGATGCGCTGCGCCGGCGCCGCGGCGACCAGCGGCTCCACGCGCAGCACCTCGGTCTCGATGGTGCCATCGGCCCGCAGCGCCAGGCGGCGGTAGCCGGGCGGGCCGGGGTCGATCGCGAACTGATCCGAGTGCGGCAGGAACTGCGCGCAGGTGGAAGGCACGGCCAGCAGCCGCACGCCCTTGCGACGCGAGTCGAACGCCTGGTGCACGTGTCCCCACAGGATCACCCGCACCTGCGGGTAGCGGTCAGTAACCGCAAAGAACTCTTCCGGGTTGAGCAGACCCACCGAGTCGAGCCAGCGGCTAGCCATGCGCACCGGATGGTGATGCAGGCTGATGAGCACATGTCGCCCGCCAGCGCCTGCCAGCGCCGCATCCAGCCGCGCCAGCTCGCTCGCGCCGAGCCGCCCGTGGGCCTGCCCGGGCACGCAGCTGTCGAGCATGATCACGCGCCATTCGCCGAGATCATGCACGCCGCAGCTCGTGAACGGCGCCGCGGCCAGTTCGCGCCGCATCGTCGCGCCGTCATCGTGGTTTCCCGGCAGGCACCACACCGGCTTGCCGAGGCTCCCGAACAATTCCCGCACCGTGGCGTAGCCGCCAACGTCGTCGTTGACCAGGTCGCCGGTGAGCAGCAGCGCAGCGGCATCCCAGTGGTGGGCGCGGGCATGGCGCAGCACCGCCTCGAGCGAGTCGCGCGTCACTACCCCGCGCAGCGCACGGTCGGCACGCGCATACAGGTGCGGATCGGAGAACTGCAGCAGGCGCACTTCGGACTTCATGCCGCCATCTTACCGGTCGCGCCGCGCTCGCCCGGTGATCTGCTTCAAGTTCGCCGCCGCCATACCTGCCTGGACCACCGACGCATTCCACAGTTCCTGCGGCCCGCTTCCGCAGATGTTAAACGGGCCGCGGTACGGCTGTCGCCGTTCCGCGGCAGCGGCGCGGCAATGCGTCAATAACGGTAGTGATCGGCCTTGAACGGGCCCTGCCGCTCGACGCCGATGTAGCGCGCCTGCGCATCGTTCAGCTCGGTGAGCTGGGCATTGAGCTTCACCAGCTGGAGCCGCGCGACCTTTTCGTCCAGGTGCTTGGGCAGCACGTGCACGCCCACCGCATACTGGTCGTGGCGGCTCCACAGCTCGATCTGCGCCAGCACCTGGTTCGCGAACGAGCTGCTCATCACATAACTCGGGTGGCCGGTGCCGCAGCCGAGGTTCACCAGCCGGCCTTCCGCCAGCAGGATGATGCGCCTGGATGGCTTGCCATTTTCGGGCGGGAAGATCACGTGATCGACCTGCGGCTTGATGTTCTCCCACCGGTACTGCCTGAGGGAGGCGCAGTCGATCTCGTTGTCGAAGTGGCCGATGTTGCAGACGATCGCGTTGTTCTTCATCTGCTTCATGTGCTCGTGCGTCAGCACGTGCAGGTTGCCGGTGGCGGTCACGAAGATGTCGGCCTTGTCGCAGGCGTAATCCATCGTGACCACGCGGTAGCCCTCCATTGCCGCCTGCAGCGCGCAGATCGGGTCGATCTCGGTCACCCACACCTGCGCCGACAGCGCGCGCAGCGCCTGCGCCGAGCCCTTGCCCACGTCGCCATAGCCGGCCACGACCGCGACCTTGCCCGCGATCATCACGTCGGTGGCGCGCTTGATGCCATCGACCAGCGACTCGCGGCAGCCGTACAGGTTGTCGAACTTGCTCTTGGTCACCGAGTCGTTGACGTTGATCGCCGGGAACGCGAGTTCGCCGTCACGCGCCATCTGGTAGAGGCGCTTCACGCCGGTCGTGGTCTCCTCCGATGCGCCGCGGATCGCCGCGAGGCGCGCCGAGTACCAATGCGGGTCGCGCGCGAGTGTCGCGGCGATTGAGGCGAACAGCGCCCGTTCCTCATCGCTCCCGGGATGACGCAGCAGGCTCGCATCGCGCTCCGCGCGGCTCCCCAGGTGCAGCAGCAGCGTGGCATCGCCGCCGTCGTCGAGGATCAGGTTGGCGTGCCGGCCGCCGGGCCAGTCGAAGATGCGGTGCGTGAATTCCCAGTACTGCTCGAGCGACTCGCCCTTGAACGCATACACCGGCGTGCCGCTGGCGGCGATGGCCGCGGCCGCGTGGTCCTGGGTGGAGAAGATGTTGCACGAGGCCCAGCGCACCTGCGCGCCGAGCGCCTGCAGCGTTTCGATCAGCACCGCGGTCTGGATCGTCATGTGGAGCGAACCGCTGATGCGCGCGCCGCGCAACGGCTGGAGTGGTGCGAATTCATCGCGGATCGCCAGCAGGCCGGGCATCTCGGTCTCGGCGATCGCGATTTCCTTGCGGCCCCAGTCGGCGAGCGCCAGGTCGGCGACGCGGAAATCGTGGTGTTCGGGCTTGGGCTTGACGGCGGCGTTCATGGCGGCTCCAACTATTGTTTCTGGATCAAAAGTTGTGAGCGCCGTTGGCACTTGCAGGCCAGGATGCGCCGAGCCTGGCAGGATCTGCTCCTGTCGCAACGCTCCTCGGGCACCGACCGCGCGGTCAGCCCGGCGCGGCTCGCCCCATTATAGCCCGAGCCGGCGGCCGGCTGGAATCAGCGGCGTTTGCCGCCGGCGCGCCGCGCCAGGCGCCGGCCGGCCGCCGCGAGCGCCTCGGCCCGGTCAGTGCGCTCCCAGCTGAAATCCGCTTCCTTGCGGCCGAAATGTCCGTAGGCCGCGGTCTGGCGGTAGATCGGCCGCGTCAGCTCGAGCATCACCCGCAGGCCGTAGGGCGTGAGATCGAAGTGGCGCCGCACCAATTCGGTCAGCTGCTCGCGGCTCAAGGCGCTGGTGCCGAAGGCGTCGACCATGATCGAAGTGGGCTCGGCGACGCCGATCGCGTAGGAGACCTGCACTTCGCAACGTTCGGCGAGGCCGGCCGCGACCAGGTTCTTGGCCACGTAGCGGGCGGCGTAGGCGGCCGAGCGATCGACCTTCGATGGATCCTTGCCGGAGAACGCGCCGCCGCCGTGGCGCGCGAAACCGCCGTAGGTGTCGACGATGATCTTGCGGCCCGTGAGTCCGCAGTCGCCCACCGGGCCGCCAACCACGAAGCGGCCGGTCGGATTGATGTGGTACTGCGTGCGCTTGCCGAGCCAGCGCTTCGGCAGCACCGGCTTGATGATTTCCTCCATCACCGCTTCGCGCAGCTTCTTATTCGAGACCTCGGGGCTGTGCTGCGTCGAGAGCACGACGGCTTCGATCCCCACCGGGCGATCGTGTTCGTAGCGCAGCGTGATCTGGCTCTTCGCGTCCGGGCGCAACCATGCGAGCTTGCCGCGCTTGCGCACCTCGGCCTGGCGCTTGACCAGCCGGTGCGCGAGGGTGATCGGCGCGGGCATCAGTACATCCGTTTCATTGGTCGCGTAGCCGAACATCAGTCCCTGGTCGCCCGCGCCCTGCTGGCGACGCGACTTGCGGTCGACGCCCATCGCGATGTCAGGCGATTGCTTGCCGATGATGTTGATCACACCGCAGCTCGCGCCGTCGAATCCCATCTCGGAGCTGTCGTAGCCGATTTCCAGCACGGTATCGCGCACCAGCTTTTCCAGGTCGATCCAGGCCGATGTCGTGACTTCGCCCGCCACCACCACCACCCCGGTCTTCACCAGTGTCTCGCAGGCGACGCGGCCGCCGGGATCGAGCGTCAGGATCGCGTCCAGCACGGCGTCGGAGATCTGGTCGGCGACCTTGTCCGGATGACCCTCGGAAACCGACTCCGAGGTGAACAGGAAATTGTTTGCCATGATGGAGCGCGGGGCCTGGAAAGGGGCGGGCAGTATAACGAGCACCGCCAGCCGACTGAAGCTGCGCCGCACGGATCGCCAGCCGGATCCGTGCGGCGCACTGCAGCGGGCGGGGCCCGTGCATTCAGCGAGTGCCGTTGGCGGCGACGTCGCTCCGCTGCTCGGATCGGGCGCTGACGCCCGAATCCGTCCCGGCGTTCACGTCGCGCGACGAACTGGCGCCGGCGCCGGCCGCGACCGGGATCTTCGGTTCGTAGACTGCGGCGCGCTGACTGCCCGAATCGCGGCTGCTGACCGCCGCGGCTGGCGGTGCCGGCGTTGGCGCGGACTCGGCCGTATTGTTCGCGGACGCAGCCGAGTCCGCTGCAGCCCTCCCGCTGGCATTGGCCGCGGCACCCGCCTTCCGGGTCACCTGCTGCGCGGTATCCTGCGAGGTACCCGTGGTCGCATCGCCGGCGGCGCGCCCGTTTGCGGCAACGCGCGCTCCGGAATCGCGGGCTGCGCCCAGCGTGCCGCCCGCGTCGTTGCCCAGCTTGCCTTCGCCGGCGAAGCCGCCTTGGCCAGCCAGGCTCCCTCGGCCACCGAGGTTGCCGACGCCTCCGAGCATGCCGCTCGCCGCGCCGCTCGCAGTGCCGCCAATCGAGCCTCCCAGCAGCTGCGCATTCGCCGGTCCGACAGTCATGCCCAGCGCCGCCACCAGCACCGCCATCGTCAGCTTGGTCTTCATCGCTGTACTCCTGAATACGGCCGGGAACTCCCGCGGCCTTCAACAGGTACAACGATTGGTGCCTTCCGGTTCTTCCATCCACAATGCAACCGGGATTAAGTGCAATTGTCAGGGCGGGTTGTTCGAGCGCGCGAATTCGCCGACCAGGCCGTAACCGTAGACCACGTTCCGCCCGCGCGCGCCAAGATGCCGTGCCGTGGCGATCAGCGCCTGCTCGGCGCGTGCGCCACCGCCGGGCTGTGGCCGCGCGAGTCCCGCGAGCAGTCCGCTGACGATGGGCGCGGCAAACGAGGTTCCGCGCACCGTGGAGTAGCCGTGGCCCGCATCGGCGGCGCGCAGCCCGGAGCCAGGCGCCGCAAGAGTCATCTGCTCGCTGCGGCATGCTTCGGGCAATACCCGGTCATGAGCGTCGACGCCGGTCACGGCGATGACGCCGGGCAGCGACGCCGGATAGAGGGGTGGAGCGGCCGGCCCGTCATTGCCGACCGCCGCTACGATCAGCACGCCACGCGCGAGCGCCGCCGCAACCACGTGCGCGAGCGTCGCATTCGCCGGTCCCACCAGGCTGACGTTGATCACCTGCACGCCGGAGCGGACGAGCAGCGCGAATGCAAGCGCCAGACGATCGGTCGACCCGCCGGTGACCTCGCCGCAGTAGACATCCACGGCGATCAGGCGCGCTCCGGGCAACGCGCCGCGGAACTTTGCGTCCTCGCCCGCAATGAGCGATGCCACCGCAGTGCCGTGCGCCGTGGGCGCGCCGTGCCCATCGCATCCGGTTTGCGTGCTGCCGGACCGCTGCAGAGCCGGATGCGTGAAGTCGACGCCGGAATCGATCATTCCCACCCGTGCCGTGCTCGGTGGCGGGGTCGGCTGCGCTGCGCCTGTTCCCGCCGCTGCCACGGCTGTCGGCGGCAGGGCGCCAACAGTGAAATAGATATGGTTGTAATCGTACTGTCCCTGCGGGTCGAGACGGCGCAGGCGCGTGAGCGCCCGCCTGGTCGAAACTCCAGGAGGCCCATGCAGCGTGACGAGTTCGGTATCCAGTCCCTCGAGTGGAGTGCGGTGCACGATCTCGAAGCCGTCCTGCGTCGCGCGGAGCAGTGCCGCCGCGCCGGGCTCGTAGGCCAGCAGCTCCGCGCGTACGATCGGGGCTCCGGCTGGATCGGCTTCGATGACGGCCCGGTGTTGGCTGATCAGCGCGCGTCCTGCCGCGGCGTGCGCATCCGCAATTGCGCGCTCCACTTCCGCCCCGGCGTTGCCGACCCCTTGTGTCGCCTGGTCGACGATCTGCCCGGGTGTCGGCACGGGCAATGGCAGGGCAGGCAGAGGCAGCTGCGCCTCGGCCCGACTGGCCATCAGCGTCAGCGCCAGCAGCAGCGCCCGGCGGGGCGAACGGACGCGGGTGGCGGCAACTGGTGGTGCGCTCGACATGGCTGCTAAGTTAACGTCTCATGCGGCGGAATCAATCCAGGCGGCCAGGGAAGAAATGCCCGCTACTGAACGTACCTGCTCATGACGGATATCCACAATGACGATCTGGCCGCGTTTCGCGAACAGCTCGTCGCCCTGCTGCCGCGGCTGCGCCGCGTGGCGCGTGGCTACACGCGTAACGTGGCCGATGCTGACGATCTCGTGCAGCTGGCGATCGAGCGCGCATTGCTGCGGTGGCAGCAATGGCAACGTGGCACGCGCCTGGACTGCTGGATGTTCGGCATCCTGCGCAATGCGTGGTTCGATGAACTGCGTGCGCGGCGGCGGCACGCCGAGGTGTTGCTGGAAGACGAGCAGGCCGGCACGCAAGTCGCGGGCGGCGATGGCGGGCAGCCGTTGCAGGCCCTGGCGGTAGAGGCTGCCTTGCTTGAATTGCCAGAGGAGCAGCGGATGGCGGTGTTGCTGGTGTTGGTGGAGGGCCTCTCCTACAAGGAAGCTGCAGCGGCTCTGGACGTGCCGATCGGCACGCTGACCAGTCGTCTGGCACGCGGCCGCGAAGCGCTGGCACGGGTGCTGGCGTGAATGCGGCGCGGACAGGATCGCGGAGGGTGCACGCGTGAGGGCTGATCATGAGCGGCTCATGGCTTACGTGGACGGTGAACTCGATGGCGGCGAGCGGGCGGAATTCGAACGGCAACTGGCCGCGGACCCAGACCTGCGCGCGCTTCTGGCGGCCGAGCAGACGCTGCGCGCCCGGCTGCAGACCAGCTTCGCTCGGCAGTTATCCGAGCCCGCACCCGAGCGCCTGGTGCAAACCGCGCGCACCGCGCGGGCCGGTTCGGCCGGGCTGGCGATCCTCGAGCGGTGGCGCGGTCGAAGTCGGTCGCGGGTGACGGGACGGCGGTACTGGCCACTTTCCGTTGCGCTCGCCGCGAGCCTGATGCTGGCCGCCGTATTTGGCCTGCAATTGTGGCGGTCGCCTGGGGCGAGTGTCGCGCTGGTGAGCGGCCAGGTGGTGGCGCGGGGTCCGGTCGCGCAGGCCTTGTCCACGGCGCTCGCTCGCACGCAGCCCGCGGATGCCGCGGTGCGGATCGGCCTCAGCTTTCGCGACCGCCAGGGGCGGATGTGCCGCACGTTCATGGCGCGGGCGGCGCTCAGTGCGGGCGTCGCCTGTCGCGCGGGACAGGACTGGCTGGTCGAGGCTGTGGCGTCGGCGCCGGCCGCGGCAGGCGCCGTCGGTGCGGTGCGGACTGCCGGCAGCGAGTGGCCCGCCGCGATTATGCGCGAGGTCGATCAACGCATCGCCGGCAATGCACTGGATGACCAGGCCGAGCGCCGCGCGCGCGCCCATCATTGGCAGCCCTGAGCAGCCGCCGGGCGCCCGGATTGGAGGGCTGAGAGCCGCCACCACCGATTGCCGGCGCGGCCCGGCTCGGGGACAATGCGCGCCCCCTGACCCGAGCCGCACCTGGCCACGAGAAGCCCATGCCCACTCGCCGCGAACTCGCCAACGTCATCCGCGTCCTGGCCATGGATGCGGTCCAGCAGGCGAATTCAGGCCACCCCGGCGCACCGATGGGCATGGCCGACATAGCCGAGGCGCTCTGGCGCGGGCCGCTGAAGCACAATCCGGCCAACCCGCGCTGGTGGAATCGCGATCGCTTCGTGCTCTCGAACGGACACGCCTCGATGCTGCTGTATGCGCTGCTGCATCTGACTGGCTATCCGGTCCCGATGGACGAGCTGCGCCACTTCCGCCAGCTCGGCAGCCGCACGGCCGGACACCCCGAGCACGACCTGTCGATGGGCATCGAGACCACCACCGGCCCGCTCGGGCAGGGGCTCGCCAACGCGGTCGGCATGGCGCTGGCTGAGAAAGTGCTCGCCGCGCAGTTCAACGAGCCTGATCTGCCGATCGTCGATCATTACACCTGGGTATTCGTTGGGGATGGCTGCCTGATGGAGGGCATCTCGCACGAGGCCGCCTCGCTCGCCGGCACGCTCGGCCTGGGCAAGCTGATCGCGCTCTACGACGACAACGGCATCTCGATCGACGGCAGGGTGGCCGGCTGGTTCGCCGATGACACCGCGAAGCGCTTCGAGGCCTACGGCTGGCAGGTGATCCGCGCGGTCGACGGCCAGGATGGCGATGCGGTGGCCGCGGCGATCGCGACGGCCCAGGCGCAGGCCGCGCGCCCCTCGCTGATCTGCTGCCGGACCGTGATCGGCTTTCCGGCCCCGACGCGCGGTGGTACCGCGAAGGCGCATGGCGAAGCTCTGGGAGCGGAGGAAATCGCCGCCGTGCGCAAGCTCCTCGACTGGAGCGCGCCGCCATTCGTCGTGCCGGCCGGACTGCGCGCCGCCTGGGACTGCCAGGCGCGCGGCCGCGCGGCTGAACAGGCCTGGCAGGAACTGTTCGCGCGCTATCGCGACCAGCACCCGCAGCGGGCGGCGGAATTCGTGCGCCGGATGCAGGGCGAATTGCCCGCGAACTGGCCGGCGCAGCGCGCGCAGCTGCTGGCCGCCGCGGCCGCCACCGGCGGCGCCGTCGCGACGCGTGTGTGTTCGCAGAACACGCTCAACGCGATCGGCGAGGGGCTGCCTGAGCTGCTCGGCGGCTCGGCCGACCTCACCGGTTCGAACAACACGCTGCGCAAGGGAGCCCGGGTGATCACGCATGCGGATGCCTCCGGCAGCTACATCCACTATGGCGTGCGCGAGTTCGGCATGACCGCTGCGATGAATGGCATCGCGCTGCACGGCGGCTTCATCCCGTTCGGCGGCACCTTCCTCACGTTTTCCGACTACGCGCGCAACGCGGTGCGCATGGCCGCGTTGATGCGCCAGCGCGTGGTGCTCGTGTACACGCACGATTCGATCGGGCTGGGCGAGGATGGCCCGACGCACCAGCCGATCGAACAGCTGGCGAGCCTGCGCCTGATGCCGCATCTGCACCTCTGGCGCCCGGCCGATGCGCTCGAGACGGCGGTGGCGTGGAGCGCGCTCATCGAGCGCAGCCAGGGACCCGGCTGCCTGGTGCTGACGCGCCAGGGCTTGCCGCAGGTGACCGCTGCAGTGCGCCCGGAAGACATCGCGCGCGGCGGCTACGTGCTGCTCGATTGCGCCGAAGGGCCCGAGCAGATCGTGATCGCTACCGGCTCGGAGGTCTCGCTGGCCCTCGACGCGGTCAAGACGGCGCAGGGCCAGGGCCGGCGCGTGCGGCTGGTTTCGATGCCCTGCACGGCGGCGTTCGATGCACAGGATGCGGCCTGGCGCGAAGCGGTCCTGCCCGCGGCGGTCACCCGGCGGCTGGCGATCGAGGCCGGCGCGACCGGCCTGTGGTGGCGTTATGTTGGTGCAGCCGGCCGGGTGCTGGGCATCGATGAGTTCGGCGCATCGGGCAAGGCCCCCGAGCTGTTCCGTAAATTTGGCCTCGACGCCGGCAATGTGCTGAAGGTCGTACTAGAATCCTAGCCACGAAATCAAGAGTATTCCCCAAGGAGCGGGCAATGGCAGTGAAGGTGGGCATCAACGGGTACGGCCGCATCGGCCGCAACATCCTCCGGGCGCTGTACGAGAGCGGGCGCCAGCGCGAGCTGCAGATCGTGGGCATCAACGATCTGTGCGATGCGCAGGCCAATGCACACCTGACGCGCCATGACACGGCCCACGGCAGATTCCCCGGCACGGTGAGCGTCGAGGGCGACTCGATGGTCGTCAACGGCGATCGCATCAAGGTCACCGCGCACCGCGACCCGGCGCAGATTCCCTGGAGCGCGCTCGGAGCGGAGTTCGTGCTCGAGTGCACCGGCTTGTTCACCACCAAGGCCGATGCCGGCAAGCATCTCGCCGGCGGCGCGAAGAAGGTCGTGATCTCGGCGCCGGGCGGCAAGGATGTCGACGCGACCGTCGTCTACGGTGTGAACCACAACGTGCTGAAGTCCACGCACACCGTGATCTCCAACGCCTCGTGCACGACCAACTGCCTCGCGCCGCTGGCGAAGGTGCTGAACGATGGCATCGGCATCCAGAGCGGTCTGATGACCACCGTCCACGCCTACACCAACGACCAGCGCCTGACCGACGTCTATCACGAGGACATCCGCCGCGCGCGCTCGGCCACGATGTCGATGATCCCGACCAAGACCGGCGCCGCCGCGGCCGTGGGCCTGGTGCTGCCCGAGCTCAAGGGCAAGTTCGACGGCTTCGCGATCCGCGTGCCGACCATCAACGTGTCGCTGGTCGACCTGAGCTTCGTGCCCAAGCGCGCCACCAGCGTCGCGGAGATCAACAGCCTGGTGAAGGCGGCGGCCGATGGCCCGCTCAAGGGCATCCTCGCCTACACCGATGCGCCGCTGGTGTCGATCGACTACAACCACGATCCGGCCTCATCGACCTACGATGCGACGCTGACGCGCCTGATCGAGGGCAACCTGGTCAAGGTCTGCTCCTGGTACGACAACGAGTGGGGATTCTCGAACCGGATGATCGACACGACGCTCGCCTGGTCGCGCGCGGCTTGAGCGCGGCGGTTCCGGGCGTGCCCTCGCTCCTGCGGATGGCCGATCTGGACCTCGCCGGCAAGCGGGTGCTGATCCGCGAGGACCTCAACGTGCCAATCAAGGACGGCAAGGTCACGAGCGATGCACGCATCCGCGCGGCGCTCCCGACCATCCGCATGGCGCTCGACAGGCGGGCGCGCGTGCTGATTCTCTCGCACCTCGGCCGGCCGAAGGAAGGGCAGTTCGAACCCGAGCTGTCGCTGGCGCCGGTGGCGGTGCGGCTGTCCGAGCTGCTCGGCGCGCCCGTGCCACTGGCCAGGACCTGGCTCGACGGCGTCGACTGTGCGCCCGGCAGCGCGGTGCTGTGCGAGAACGTGCGCTACAACAAGGGCGAGAAGGCCGATGACGAGGCGCTCTCGCGCCGCATGGCCGCGCTCGCCGACGTGTACGTGATGGATGCCTTCGGCACCGCGCACCGGGCCGAATCCAGCACCCACGGCGTCGGCCGTTTCGCGCCGGTGGCCTGCGCCGGCCCGCTGCTGGTGGCCGAGCTCGACGCGCTCGAGCGTGCGCTGCTCGAGCCCGCGCGGCCGCTGGTGGCGATCGTCGCGGGCTCGAAGGTCTCGACCAAGCTCACGGTGCTGGAAGCGCTGCTGGAAAAGGTCGACAAGCTGATCGTCGGCGGCGGCATCGCCAATACCTTCCTCGCCGCCACCGGCGTGCAGGTGGGCAGGTCGCTGTGCGAGATGGAGATGCTCGACATGGCGCGCCGGCTGCTGGCGCGCGCGCGCGCGCGCGGCGCGGAGATCCCGCTGCCCACCGACGTGGTGGTGGGGCGCGAGTGTGCCGCCACCGCGCACGCCGACGTGCGCGCGGTCAGCGAGGTGCAGGCCGACGAGATGATCCTCGATATCGGCCCCGATACCGCCGAGCGGCTCTGTGCGGTGATCAAGGGTGCCGGCACGATCCTGTGGAACGGCCCGGTGGGCGTATTCGAGTTCGACCAGTTCGGCGAGGGCACCAAGGCGATCGCCGATGCGATCGCCAGCAGCGCGGCCTATTCGCTCGCCGGCGGCGGCGACACGCTGGCGGCGATCGAGAAATACGGCGTCGAGGACGGCATCTCGTACATATCGACCGGCGGCGGCGCCTTCCTCGAATTCGTCGAGGGCAAGACGCTGCCGGCGGTGGCCATGCTGCAGGCGCGCGCGGCGTCCCGAGGGTGACTATGGACAGCGGACGTCGCACCAAGATCGTCGCCACGCTCGGGCCCGCCACCGACGATCCGGCGGTGATCGCCGGGATGGTCGGCGCCGGGCTCGACGTCGCCCGCATCAATTTCTCCCACGGCACGCGCGATTCGCAGCGCAAGCGCGTCGACACCGTGCGTGCGGCCGCGCTGGCCGCGGGGCGCAACATCGGCATCCTCGCCGACCTGGCCGGCCCCAAGATCCGCATCGAGAGCTTTGCCATGGGCAGCGTGCAGCTGGTCGAGGGCGAGCCGTTCGCGCTCGACACGGCGCTCGATGCCACGGCGGGCAACGACACCGAAGTCGGCTGCGCCTACCAGAACCTGCCCAACGACGTGCGCGCCGGCGACACGCTGCTGCTGGCCGATGGCCAGATCGTGCTCGGCGTCGAACGCGTGGCCGGCACGCGCATCCATTGTGTGGTGCGCGTCGGCGGCGAGCTGTCCAACCGCAAGGGGCTCAACCGCCAGGGCGGCGGCATCTCTGCGCCCGCGCTGACCGACAAGGACCTGGCTGACGTGCAGCTGGCCGCCGAGCTCGGCATCGACTACCTGGCCGTGTCCTTCGCGCGCGACGGTGATGACATGCGCCGCGCCCAGCAGGAGCTGCGCAAGTGGCGCGGCGAGGCGCGCGTGGTCGCGAAGATCGAGCGCCACGAGGCGCTCGACAATCTCGCCGGCATCCTCGCGGTCACGGACGCGGTGATGGTCGCGCGCGGTGACCTCGGCGTGGAGATGGGCTACGCCGAACTCACCGGGCTGCAGAAGACCATCATCCGCCAGTCACTGGCGCGCCACCGCGTGGTGATCACCGCGACGCAGATGATGGAATCGATGATCCAGAACCCCATGCCCACGCGCGCCGAAGTGAGCGACGTGGCCAACGCGGTGCTCGACGGCACCGATGCGGTGATGCTCTCGGCCGAGACCGCAGCCGGCAAGTATCCGGTGCGCGCGGTGCAGGCGATGTCGGAGGTGATCCGCGGCGCCGAGAAATACCAGCTCGGCGCCCCGCGCGGCCTGGTGCGCGTCGAGGACGAATTCAGCAACACCGAGGAGGCGATCTCGCGCGCGGTGATGTACACCGCGAATCACATGCGCGTGCGCGCGATCGTCGCGCTGACCGAATCGGGCCTGACGCCGCTGTGGATGAGCCGCATCCGCGCCGACATCCCGATCTATGCGTTCACCCGGCACGAGGCCACGCGCCGCCGCGTGACGCTCTATCGCGGCGTGTATGCCGTGCCCTTCGACATCACCGACAACCGGCCGCCGGAGCTGTACCGCGCGATCTTCGAACGGCTCCTCGCCCAGGGCCTGGTCGACGTCGATGACCTGGTAATACTCACCAAGGGCGAGTTGTCGGGTGTCTCCGGCGGGACGAATTCGATGCAGATAGTGCGCGTAACCCAGCCCTGAGTGGGAGCCGGCCCCGCCGGCCGGCCCCCGGTCGAAATTGCAGGAAAGCCTGAGCCTATTTCAGTTCCAGGACCTGCATGGTGCTCGAGCCCAGTACGCGCCGGATCCTGGCACGCTCGAGCTGGGCCTGGTTTGACGCGGCGACAGAACCCTCAAACTCCTTGGCAATCGCGTCATTCCTGGCCAGCGCCCCGTCCAGCGCGGCCCAGTTCTTGTACCTGCGACGCGGCGTCGGTCGGCACGACCAGAGCCGCCTGCGGCAGCGGATAGCGCTCGTTGAGCGTGCGCTCCGAAAGCACGTAGATCGCGCCGTACCCGACCACCCTCCCCCCGGCATTTCCCCGCGCGTGCCCGCGCGATTCAGCTGGCCGGCTTCACCAGCGTCTGCAGGTCGGCCAGCAGCTGCTTCGAATGCGCCTTCGGGTCGACGTCCGGATAGTGCTTCGCGATGCGGCCCTGCGGGTCGATCACGAAGGTCTCGCGGCGCGCATAGCCGAGCACGCTCAGCACTCCATAGGCCTTTGCCACGGATTTATCGGCATCGGCCAGCACCGAGAACGGCAGGCTGTGCTTGGTCGCGAATTCCTTCTTCGAAGCCACATCCTGCACGCTGATGCCGAGCACGTTCACGCCCAGCTTGCGGAACGCGAAGATGTTGTCGCGGAATTCGCAAGCTTCGGTGGTGCAGCCCGGCGTTTCGTCCATCGGGTAGAAGTAGACCACCAGCCACTTGCCGCGCTGGTCCGCGAGGCTGATCCAGGCGTCGTGCTGGTCCTGGAGCCTGAAATTGGGCGCCATCGAGCCGGTGGCGGGTTCGGCCGCGGCGAGCAGCGGCAATGCCAGCGCGAAAAGCAGCGCGCCGACGCGCGAAACGAGACTTGCATTCATGACGGACCTCCGGTAATTCCGGGTATCTTATGCCGGTGGGCGTGCTACCGTCACTGGGTCCGGGGCAGGGCGTGGGCAACACCGTCGGCCTGGTGCTGCCGGGGGGCGGTGCGCGTGCCGCCTACCAGGTCGGCGTGCTGCGCGCGATCGCCGGGATGCTGCCGGGCGCGCACAATCCCTTTCCGATCATCGTCGGCACATCCGCCGGCGCGGTTGCGGCGACCGTGCTGGCGACCGAGGCCTGCCACTGGCACCGCGCGGTCGATTCGCTCGAACGCGTCTGGCGGAATTTCCACGTCGACCAGGTGCTCAGGGCCGACGCCCTCAGCATGCTGCGTTCGGGCGCGCATTGGGCCACCTCGCTCGTCTCGGGCGGTATGCTGCTGCCGCCGCCGGCCGCGATCTTCGACAACTCACCGCTCCGCTCGCTGCTGGAGCGCAACATCCATTGGGATCACCTGCACACCAGTGTGCGGCGCGGCGCGCTCAAGGCACTGGCGTTGTGCGCGACCAGCTACACCAGTGCCGCATCGGTCGCCTTCTTCGATGGCGAGCCCGGCCTCGCGGGCTGGGAACGTCACCAGCGCATTGGGCGGCGCGAGCGGCTGACGCTCGATCACCTGATGGCGAGCATGGGCGTGCCCTTCCTGTTCCCGCCGGTGATGCTCGATGGTGAATATTACGGCGACGGCGCGCAGCGGCAGCTATGGCCGCTAAGCCCGGCGATCCACCTCGGCGCCGATCGGCTGCTGATCATCGGCGTGCGCTCGGAGCAGGGCGCGGGCGTGAACGATCGCGGCCGCGCCGCAGCCGAGTCGCCCACCATGGGGCAGCTGTTCGGCTACATGCTCGACACGCTGTTCATGGACCAGATCTACGCCAATGTCGAGCACGTGGCGCGCCTCAACCAGGTCGCGGAAGTCGCGCCCGCCGCGGTGCCCGGCGTGCACAAGGTGGCGACGCTGATGATCGCGCCCAGCCAGGACCTGCGCGAGATCGCGGCCCGGCACGTACGCAGCCTGCCGCGGAGCCTGCGCGCGCTGCTGCGCGTGATGGGCGCGCGCGGCGCCGGCGGCGCGCAACTCGCCAGCTACCTGCTGTTCGAAGCCACGTTCACGCGCGAGCTGATCGCGCTCGGGGCGCGGGATGCGCGCCGGCAGGCCGACGAGCTGATCGAATTCCTGGGCGGGGGCCAGCTGGCGCGCACCATCAAGCTGCCGGCATTGACGCTCGGCGGCTGAACCGCCATTGTTCCGATCAGGGAGGGGGACCTGAGTGGAAGATGAGCTGAAGAAAGCCGCGCTGGATTACCACCGCCTGCCCACGCCAGGAAAGATCGCGCTCACGCCGACCAAGGCGCTCGCCAACCAGCGCGACCTGTCGCTGGCCTATTCGCCGGGTGTCGCCTACGCCAGCCTGCTGATCAAGGACGACCCGCTCGAGGCCGCGAGCATGACTGCGCGCGCGAACCTGGTCGCGGTGGTCAGCAACGGCACCGCGGTGCTGGGCCTCGGCAACATCGGCCCGCTGGCCGCCAAGCCGGTGATGGAAGGCAAGGGGTGCCTGTTCAAGAAGTTCGCCGGCATCGACGTGTTCGACATCGAGATCGCCGAGACCGATCCCGACCGGCTGGTCGACATCGTGGCCGCGCTGGAACCCACCTTCGGCGGCATCAATCTCGAGGACATCAAGGCGCCGGAGTGCTTCTACATCGAGCGCAGGCTCCGCGAGCGCATGAAGATCCCGGTGTTCCATGACGACCAGCATGGCACCGCGATCATTGTCGGCGCCGCCATCAGCAATGCGCTGCTGCTGAATGGCAAAAAGCTTGCCGACGTCAAGATCGTCGCCTCGGGCGCCGGAGCGGCGGCGATCGCCTGCCTCAACCTTCTGGTGTCTCTCGGCGCGCAGCGCAAGAATATCTGGGTCTGCGATATCGACGGCGTCGTGCATGAAGGCCGCAATACGCTGATGGATCGCTGGAAGTCGGCCTATGCACAAAAGACCGACAAGCGGGTGCTGGCCGAGGTGATTGGTGGCGCCGACATCTTTCTCGGGCTGTCAGCGCCCAACGTGCTGACGCCGGACATGGTCAGGCAGATGGCAGATCAGCCACTGGTGATGGCGCTCGCCAATCCCAATCCGGAGATCATGCCGGACGAGGCGCGCCAAGCCCGGCCCGACGCGATGATCTGCACCGGCCGCTCGGATTTTCCCAATCAGGTCAACAACGTCTTGTGCTTTCCCTTCATCTTCCGTGGCGCGCTCGATGTCGGTGCGACCGCGATCAACGAGGAAATGAAGCATGCCGCCGTCGAAGCAATCGCGCAGCTCGCGCGCGATCCGCCGTCGGATGTGATCGCACCTGGCTTCGACAGCGGCGAGACGCAAGGTTTCGGCCCGGGCTCGCTGATCCCCAGTCCGTTCGATCCGCGGCTGATCCTGCGGATTGCGCCGGCGGTTGCCAGGGCGGCGATGGCGTCGGGCGTCGCATCGCGGCCGCTGGCGAATTTCGAGGACTATGCCGCGCAACTGGAACGCTTCGCATTCCGCTCCGGCCTCGTGATGAAGCCGATGTTCGCCAAGGCCAGAACCCAGCCGGTTCGCGTGATCTACGCCGAAGGCGAGGACGAGCGCGTGCTGCATGCGTCACAGGTCGTGCTCGAGGAGAAGCTGGCCCGGCCGATTCTGGTCGGGCGTCCCGCGGTGGTCGAGGCGCGGATCAAGCGCTATGGTCTCGCCATCAAGGCCGGCCGGGATTTCGACCTGATCAATCCCGAGGACGATCCGCGCTATCGCTCCTATGTCCAATCCTATATCGACGTCGCCGGCCGCCATGGCGTCACGCCGGATGTCGCACGCACGGTAGTGCGTACCAATGCGACCGTGATTGCGGCGCTGGCGGTGGTGCGTGGCGAAGCCGACGCCATGATCTGCGGCGTCGAAGGCCGCTATATGAGCCATCTGCGCCATGTGCGCGAGATCATCGGCTTCCTGCCGGGCATCACCGATTTCGCGGCGCTGGCACTGATGATCACCAGCAAGGGAGCCTACTTCATCGCGGACACTCAGGTGCGGCCGCATCCGAACGCCGAGGAGCTGGCGGAAATGGCCGCGCTCGCCGCGATCCACGTCCAGCGTTTCAATATCAAGCCCAGGGTGGCCTTTGTGTCGCACTCCGATTTCGGCAGCTATGATACGGACTCTTCCCGGAAGATGCGCCGCGCCACCGCGCTGTTGAAACAGAACCATCCGGAGATAGAGGCGGATGGCGAAATGCAGGGCGACACCGCGCTGTCAGAAGCAGCACGGGCGCTGGTACTGCCGCATTCGGATCTGGAAGGCGTCGCCAACATCCTGATCATGCCGAACCTCGACACCGCCAATGTCGCCTACCAGATGATCAAGTCACTGGCGGATGCGCTTCCCGTCGGCCCGATCCTGGTCGGCCCGGCCCGTCCGGCCCATATTCTGACGCCGTCGGTGACCGCGCGCGGCGTTCTCAACATGACGGCGGTGGCAGCGGTTGAAGCCCAGGAGCGCGCCGGTCGCCAGCAGCCGGGCCTGTACGGCTAGATCGTGACGTCTTGATGGCCACTTGCGCCGTTGAAGTGTGGTTTGAACGTTTGAAAATCCGGGGCGTAACGCCCATAATTGCTTCGTCGTCTAACGACCTGATCGTTGCAGCACTCATCGGGGCCGACCATGCCAGCCTTCGTCACTTTCGGAAGAATCCTGTTTGCCGTGCTGTTTCTCTATTCGGGAGTCAGCCATTTGCTCGGCCTCGCCGCGGCGGCGGACTTCATCGCCGCCAAGGTGGCCATCCCGGCGCCGCTGCTGCCCTATACGACCCAGCTCGAGGGGATCACGGGAATGTCGACGCCGCAGATGCTGGTGATTGCGGTGAGCTCCTTCGAGGTCATCGCGGGATTGATGATCGCGTTCAATCTGGCGACCAGATTCTTCGCCATCCTGCTGATTTTATTCGTCGCCGCGACGACCTTCTATTTCCACGATTTCTGGAACCAGTCGCCGCCGGAAAACGCCAAGTCAGTGGTGGATGCGCTGAAGAACCTGTCGATCATCGGCGCCTTGTTCGTCATCGCGGGATCCAGCCGGAAGTCGCGGACCAGCGAATCCGCTTATGGCGACGTCTAGCGAGCGCATATCGCGCAATCCGACCCATCGCTCAACGGAGATTGGTCGCCTCAGCGGTTCAGGGCGACCTCGCGGAATGCGACCACGAGCGGTGCTTCGAGCTTTCCGCGCATGCCCTGCAGGATTTCATAGGCCTGCGCACGCGGCATGGCGGGTTTGTAGTTTCGCTGTTCGATCAACGCCGCGAAGATGTCCGAAATGGTCAGGATTCGCACGACATCGGATATGCTTTCGGCGCCGAGAGCGTCGGGATATCCGCTGCCGTCAAGGTACTCATGGTGATGTCGAACTGCATCGAGTATCTCCTGCGAAATATCGGGATTTTCCTTCAGCGCGTCCCATCCGGTGGCCGGATGGGTTTCGATCAGCGCGCGTTCCTCGGCTTCAAGGCGGCCGGGCTTATCGAGAATCGCGAGCGGAATCCTGGCCTTGCCGATGTCGTGAAACATCGCGGCGGAATGCAGTCGTTCCAGATCGAGCGTGCGCAGCCCCAGACTCAAGCCGAAGTCGACGGCTATTCCGGTGACCAGCAGGCAGTGCTGATAGGTCCCTTCATGGTGCTGGCGAACCTTGGTGAGCCAATCGGACAGGCCGTCTTCCGCAACGGCTTCCGCGATCTTGCCCGCGGCGCTTTTCGCGTCGCGGACATCAACTTCCGTTCCGGTTGATACCGCCAGGAACATCGACGCGATGCTGGCCGCGCCGGCCTGGGCCGCGGTCAGCGCGTCGGACAGGACTTCGCCCGAGGCAAAGTCCGGTCGGACCTGGTCGATCAGTTTCGCCAGCAGCAGAGGCTTGCTGACAGGATTTGAGAGGACATGGGTTGCACCAAGGGCATGAGCCCGAACGACGGAGAGCCGGTTTTTGCGGTCGATGAGGAAGACGCGCTTGCGTATCCGGCCCAATTGTCCGGCTACTCTTTTCAGCGCGGAAACGTTTTCGACAAGACGAAGATCCGCTGCAACGACGACGGCGTCGACTTCATTCTCCCGAAGTTCCATGCTGGCAAGCAATTCGGACGTGACCGTGCATTGCTGCACCAGCATGGCACGCACCGTCGACAATTGGCTGACGTCGTCACCGGCAACGAGGACGCGCATGAAAACACCGCCCTTTGCTGACAGTGAGGCCATTGCCGGTGTTGAATCCTGAACGATCGCTCCGGATGCCGGTCATTTGGCTGACTGCTTCTTGTGGACTGCCGCGCTCGAAACTGACGCGCTTGCTCTTCCGTATGCCGAAGGTCATCAATTTGCCGCCGTATCTTCCATCAACCTGAGTGCCTGACCGGAGTAATCCCCTGCGTTCGCTTCCCTCCAGAAGCCCACAAAATAGTCAATGCACACCCTAAGAAATTGAGCGCCCGATCATTCGCATTCGCGCGAAATTGCTCCGGCGATGTGTGTCCTCTCGAATGGAGACCAATTGGTCTCGTATGGCAGCCGTCCCTCAACAAGGAAAAACGAATTGTCGTAGTGTTGGGACCAGCGTTGAACCCGTTGGAAGCACCTGATTGGTAACTATCGGGGAACAAAATTAATTTATTACGTAATTGAGACAGCCGCCGGAATCGGGAAAAAGGCATTCAGCTACCTTATGGGTCGGGATTTTTGGCCCGGAGACAGCGATCGGCAATAATGTAAAAGGAATCTTAAGTGCCTTTGCGGTGCAATGACCTTGGGAGTTTTGCTTACAGGCGGGATTCGATGGATCTGCTCGCGCCGAGGGTTTGTTCGTTCATCGAGTCTGGTCGCCTGTCGAAATTTGGTTTCGCGATAAGCTGTTTTCGGGCCGCAATCGGCCTCTTTGGGTCCGTGGTCACGCGTTGCTTTTTTGAACCGACGAAAAGTAGGGCGAGTTCGGCGGCTAGGGCACGCAGCGCGGCACGAAATGGCCGGCCGATACGGTCGTCCAGCAATGAACTGCAAAGGCTCTGATCAATGTATCAGCGACGATTTGCCCGTATTCGGCCTTCGGGCAGAGTTTCCAATACGGCCAAAATCATTATTGATCAGAAAACACCCGTGATCGATTGCACGGTTATCGACTATTCGGCAGGCGGAGCCTGTTTGCAACTGGTTGGCAAGATAGTACTGCCGCCCCGGTTCGAATTGCTGCATGGTCTCAGCCGAAAGCGTTGCCGGATGGTCTGGAAAGACGGACTCCGCGTCGGCGTGGCATTTTAGTCGATCTTCTCTTGTTTCCCTGGGGAAGGAAACCGACAATGACTGCGATAGCATCGGCCGTGTTAATGGCGGAACTGGATGATGCCATGAATGACCGATCGCCGGCGCGGCGAGTCGAGATTCTGCGTCAGGTAACCAACCTGTTTCTGGCTGACGTCGATCGTCTCAACCCAGTACAGATCGAGGTGTTCGACGACGTTCTCGTTCGATTGATCGAACGGTCAGAAGCACGAACATTGGCCCAGCTTAGCGCCAACCTGTCCGGCTTGACGCTTGCGCCGAGAGACGCCGTACGCAAGCTGGCATTTCACGAGGATGCATCGGTTGCCGCGCCGGTTTTAAGAAGGTCCGACGGCTTATCGGACGAAGACCTTGTTGAAGTCGCCAACACGGGTGGCCAGGAACATTTGCTGGCGATCTCCGGCCGAGACACGCTGAGTGAATCCTTGAGTGATGTGCTGGTAGTTCGCGGAGATTCGGTCGTCCGCGGCACGCTCGCCCAGAATTCAGGTGCGCGCTTCTCTGAGGCCGCTTATGAGTCGCTTGTTCGGGATGCGGAGCGCGACGACGGCCTGACAGAAAAACTTGGGCGCCGACAGGATATTC
>JAGWPD010000007.1 GCA_028870705.1 Gammaproteobacteria bacterium | reverse complement strand
GGATCATACCGCAGCACCCGGTGTTACATCGTGAGCCAGCGCTTGGTATCGTGTGCGTGCGCGTGAGATTCCAACGAGCGATTGTCAACGAGAGGGGGTTCCATGATCGGCTACGTCTGCATCGGTACCAACGACCCGGCAAAGTCCGCCAGTTTCTATGACCCGGTACTGGCCGTGCTCGGCGCCAGGCGCGACGGCGAGACCGAGCGCTACATCAGCTGGGGCACTCCCGCCGGACATTCGAGCCTGCTGCTGATCAAGCCACTGAACGGCCGGCCAGCCAGTGTCGGCAATGGCACGATGGTGTCGTTCGCGGCCGATTCCAAGGCGACCGTCGACGCACTCTACAAGAGGGCGATCGAGATGGGTGGCAAGGACGAGGGCCCGCCTGGCGCGCGCAGCGAGACGTTCTATGCGGCGTTCTTCCGCGATCCGGAAGGCAACAAGCTTGCGGCATACTACTCGCCGCCTTGATCGCCGCGCTGTCGCTTTACGGCGGACGGCGCGGCCAAGCACGCTGACGGTACGCGCCACGAGGCCTAACTTGTTTCGGCGTTACATGTACGCGCGTACATGTAACGCTGGATGCTCCCGGATCTCGATCATGGCGGCCCGGGATGATGCAGGCCTGGCGGTCATTTCTCCGGGTGCAGGTATTGCGCGAACCAAGCGGCCTGACGCTCGAGCCGGTCCTTCATGAAGCTCGGCCGCGTGAGCTCGTGGAACTGGTCAGGATAGACAACCAGCTGCGTCGGCACACCCAGTGTCCGCAGCGCCTGGTACATCTGCTCGCCGCCGGCGATCGGCACGTTGAAGTCGCGATCGCCGCCCATGAACAGCGTCGGCGTGTGGATGCGGTCGGCGTGGAAGAACGGATACGACAGTTTCAGCCACAGGGCCTGGTTGCGCCACGGCGGCCCGATCTCGCTGTTGTACTGCAGGATGTATTGATCGACGCCGTACATCGAGATCTGGTTGGCGCTGCCGGCGCCGCTGCATGCCGCCTTGAAGCGTCCGTCGCTCGCGATGGTGTAGTCGGTAAGAATGCCACCGTAGCTCCAGCCGCCGATTCCCAGCCTTTGCGGGTCCGCGAGGCCGCGCGCGACCAGGGCGTCGACCCCGGCCAGCAGGTCCTCGACTTCCAGGTGTCCCCAGTCGGCCCAGATGGCTTTCCCGTACGCGAAGCCGCGGCCACTGCTGCCGCGGTAATTGACGCCGAGCACCACGTAACCCCCAGCGGCCAGCAACTGGCGGCGGAACTGATAGCTGTCGAAATCCGCCGAATGGTCGTCCTGCCCGTTCGGTCCGCCGTGGATCCACAGGATGGCGGGGTATTTCTTTCCGGCCACGTAGCCCGGTGGCTTGACCAGCATGCCGTGCACTTCCGTGCCGTCGCGACTCTTGAACCGGAAGTCCTCCGCGGCGCCGAGCTGCACCTTGCCGAGCAGCGCCTCGCCGTGCGTGGTGAGCCGGCGCTCACGGCTGCCCTCGAGCGCGTAGACCTCTGCGGCACTGGCATCGTCGGACGCAACCATTGCGACATGCCCGCCAGCGGCCGTCAGCGCCGCGACCGTGATCGGCCTGGCAACCAGCCGCGTCATGCCGCCGCTGCCCAGATCCAGGCGCGCCGGATAGGTCGAACCGTCATCTTCGACCAGCAACACGATCGACTTGCCGTCCGCTGCGAATTCGTAGGACATGACCGCGCGATCCAGTTGCGCGCTGAGCACGCGCGGTGCGCCGCCGCCGGCGGGCACCACGACCAGCTGGTCCTGCATGTAACCGTAGTACTTCGGCTCCAGGCCCTGCATGAAGGCCACCAGCGTGCCGTCCGGGCTCCAGGCGAGCCGCTGCGTGTTGGGAGCGTACGGCCGCGCCAGCTCGCGCGCCGGCGCGCCGGGCCGCGCGTCGATGAGCGCGATCGCCATCGTGCCGTCGGGGTTCCAGTCTTTCTCGCTGGTGCGCACGAAAGCAATGCGCTCGCCCTCGGGCGACCATACCGGCATGGTGTCGTTGCTGCCGGCGGCGTTGGTGAGCGCGCTCACTGCGCCACTGGCCACATCCAGCAGATACAGGCGCGCCTCATGCCCGCTGCCGAGGTAGCCGACGATGTCTTCCTTGAAATGCATGGCATCGATGACGATGGGTCTGGGGCGCTTCCCGGCCGCTCCGGCCCGCTTGTCGGCTTCGCCCTCGGCCTTGCCGCCGGCGGGTTCGTCGCCGCTCGCTTCCATCGACAGTACGATGCGCCGGCTGTCGGGCGACCACTCATAGCTGCCGATGTCGTCGTTCACCCTGGTGAGCGCGCGTGCTTCGCCGCCGCGCCGGTCGAGCAGCATGATCTGGTTGTGATCGGAGTCGCCAGGCTTCGACAGGTAAGAAAGATATCGTCCGTCGGGACTCCAGCGCGGCGCGCTGATGCCGGCCGACGGGGCGGTGAGCGGCACGTGCTGCGCGCCATCCCAGCTCACCATCCACACCGCGCTGCGCGCCTCATCGGCCTCGCGATCGTGCGTGGTCAAGAGGTAGGCGACCCATTGTCCATCGGGCGCAAGCTGCGGGTCGCTGACGCTCTGCATCAGGTAGAAGTCATCAGCCGTCAGTCTGCGTGGCACGCCGGCGCCGGCGGCCCAAGCCTGCGCCGTCAGCATCGCCGCCAACAGCAACACCGCGCTGGAGCGCCCGAATCTGCTCGTCATGAAATCTCTCCCGATCGCCGGGCGCAATTCTATCATTGCGCTATATTTGTCCGGGCACGGCAATTGGGGCCGATGCGACGAGGCGGCTATGAACGTACGTACGGCGGCGCGCACTGCATCGCTCCTGACATCAATGGTACTGGCTGTCGTCTGCGCGTTTACGCCGCACCTGGCCGTTGCCGGCGGACAGGAAATGGCGCTTCAAGCCGGCCACGACCTGATCGGCAAGCCGGCGCCGCCGCTGGTACTCAGGACGATCGACGGCGCGACGATCGACCTCGGCCACCTCTACGGCAAGCAGGCCGTCTACCTGAAGTTCTGGGCCACCTGGTGCGTGCCCTGCCGGGAACAGATGCCGCACTTCGAACGCACTTACGAAGCCGCCGGCCCCGATCTCGCGGTGATCGCGATCGACACCGGCTTCAACGACTCGCTCGCAGAGGTGCTGCAGTATCGCCAGCGCCTGCACCTCAAGATGCCGATCGTGCTCGATGACGGCGCGGCCGGCGCGGCCTTCAACCTGCGCGTGACCCCACAGCACGTGGTGATCGGCCGCGATGGACGCGTGCGGTACGTCGGCCATCTCGCCGACGCGCAGCTCGACGCGGCGCTGCTCGCGGCGCGCACCGAAGCTGCGCCCGCGAATGCGCATGCTGCCGCGGCCGTGCAGGCAGGCGCGCACGGCGCCGCGCCGCCGCTCAGGCACTATCGCGTTGGCGACTCGATACCGAGCTGGTCGCCCGAGACGATCGATGGCGCGGCCGTGCCGCTCGCCGATCCCGATGCGCAGCGGGCGACGCTGCTGGTGTTCCTCTCGCCCTGGTGTGAATCGTACCTCGCCACCACGCGGCCAGCGCTCGCGCACAATTGCCGGCTGATGCGCGAACGCGTCGACGCGCTCGCCGCCGCCACGCCGGTGCGCTGGCTCGGCATCGCCTCGGGGCTGTGGGCCACCGAGGCTGATCTGGTCGACTATCGCAGGCAGCATGGGGTGCAGATCCCGCTGGTGCTCGATGACTCGGGAAAGCTGTTCCGTGCCTTCGACGTCATGCAGGTGCCGACGGCGCTATTGATTTCCGCTGACGGACACCTTGCGCGCCGGATGCTGGCGGAGGACTTCTCCACGGCCGATGCCCTGCGCAGCGCCGTGCGCAAGGCGACCAGACCGGTCCCGACCCGGAAGGCGGCAGCGCCGCGCGGCTATGCGATCGGCCCGACACCGACCTGGGTCGTGCCGGCAAAGGAGCGCATGGCTACGCCGGTCGATCGCGCGCCGATGCACTATCGTCTCGTCGATGAACAGACCCGGCTGGATGGATCGGGTGAGCAGGATTACCTGCACGTCATTCGCGAGGTCAATGACAGCTCGGGACTCGCCGCGGCCTCGCATATCGAGATCGTCCTCGACCCCGACTACCAGAAGCTCACGCTCCACAGGCTCGATGTGGTGCGCGACGGGCAACGCCACAGCCACCTCAACCAGAACTTCCCGCTGCTGCGGCGTGAACCGCAGCTCGAGAAGCAGGTCTACGACGGCCGCCTGACGCTGTCGATCGTGCTCGACGATGTACGTGCGGGTGACGAGATCGACTATGCGTTCACGCTCAGCGGCGCCAATCCGGTATTCGGCGGCAAGTTCGTGCGCCTGACGCCGATGGCGAACACGCTTGCCCCGCAGGCGCTGCATCAGGTGCGCCTGCTCTGGCCGGCGGGCCGGGAGATCCACTACTCCTCCGGCCTGAAGGACCTGCAGGTCACGACCCACGATGCCAACGGCACGCGCGAGCTCATCGTCCGCCGCGAATCGATTCCGCAGTGGCAGCCCGAGCCGCAGATGATTCCGGGCGCGATGTTGCCGGACTTCCTGCAGTTCAGCGAGTTCTCCGACTGGGCGGATGTCACGGGCTGGGGCACGCGGCTGTTCAGCACGACGGCGCCCGCGCCGCAGCTCGATGCGTTGATCGCCGCGATCAGGAGTGCGCACGCACATCCGGCCGGGCGGGCGCTGGCGGCGGTCGATTTCGTGCAGAAGCAGATCCGCTACTTCGGCACCGAGTTCGGCGCCAACTCGCACCAGCCGGCCGCGCCGGAAAAAGTGCTGCAGCAACGGTTCGGCGATTGCAAGGACAAGACGGCGCTGCTGCTGGCGCTCCTCAGGGGCGTCGATGTGCCCGCCGTGCCGGTGCTGGTGTCGGCGAGCCTGCGCGCGGCCGCGAGCCAGCAGCTGCCGAGCCCGCTGGCCTTCGATCACGTCGTCGTGCGCGCCTCGATCGACGGCCAGACCTACTGGTTCGATGGCACCCGCAACTACCAGACCGGCCCGCTCGAGGAGCGCACTATTTCCTGGTTTGGCCAGGGACTGGCGCTGGCCGCGCAGGGCGGCGGCCTGGTCGACACGCCGGTGGAATCCGATGTCGAGAAGCTGTCGGTCGTGGAGCGCATCCACATCGATTCGTTCGCGGCCGACCCGACGCTCGAATCACGCGTGACGCTGCACGCAGACGCGGCGGAGGCCATTCGTGCGGCGCTCGCGACCCAGGGTGAAAAGGCGGTCGCCGATCAGTTCAGCGCCCCGTATCTGAAGATCTACCCGAAGGCGAAGCTCAAGACGCCGCTCAGGGTCGAGCAATCCGCAACGGCCGACAGCGTGACGCTGGTCCAGACTTTCACGCTGGGGGATTTCTGGCAGCTCACCGGCGATGCGACGCTCGAGACCAGCCTGACGCCTTATTTCATCGCCGATGCGTTGAACCCGCCTCCGGCCGAGACCCGCCGCTACGCGCTGCAGATGCCGATCGTCGGCGTGATCCGGCAGGCCATCTACCTCGAGTTTCCCGAGGATACCTATCGCGACACGGGCTCGAAGCAGCAGGACTACGACGACAGGTATTTCCACCTGCACCAGTCGCTGGGCACCGTAGCGCGGGGGCTCGACTACGAGGGCGAGCTGCGTATCCCGCTCAGCCAGGTCGAGTCCGCGGATTGGAAGGAGTTCATGTCCAGGCTCAACGATGCGCGTCGCCACCTGAGCCTGGTCGCGCGGGCGCCGGCGCTGTCGTTCGCGCAGCAAGCGTCGCTGATGCAGCAGATCAAGGCGCTCGCGGAGACCGGCAGGCGCCGGCACGACGCGACAGCCGCCGATGCATTCAGGGCGCAGCTACGCGTGGTGAAACTGTCCGCGGTGATCGGTGGCGGGCGCCTGCAACCGAAACTCGAGGCGCAGGCGCGCGCCGACCGCGGCGAACTCGAGGACAACGCCGGCCACTACCAGGCCGGTCGCGCGGATTTCGAACGCGCGACCGAGCTCGATCCCGATTCAGCGCGCTACTGGAATGACGCGGCCATCAATGCACTCGCCTACCAGCAGTTCGACCGCGCCATCGAGCGAACCGGCAGGGCGTTGACGCTCGACGGCAGCGACGTGCAGGCCATGCTGACGCGTGGACGCGCGCGGTATCTGGCCGGCGACCTCACCGCCGCGCAGACGGATTTCGAGGCCGCGCTGCGCAGCGCCGCCGCGGTGCGCGAGGGCTACGGGTTGATCTGGCTCGCGCTGGTGAAGCTCCATGATGCACCGGCCGACGCCCCGTTACTGGCCGCCTACCCCGACAACAACTGGCCCAGGGAATGGCCGCGCCCGATCCTCGACTACCTGGTCGGGAAGAAGTCGGCGCCCGACCTGCTCGCGAGCGCCCGCCGCGGCAACCGGAACCTCGAGCAGTTGTGCGAGTCCTATTTTTACCTCGGCGAGGCCGCCTTCCAGCGCGGGCAAGCGAAGGATGCGCAGGAGAACTGGCAGAAGGCGATCAAACAGGGCGTGATCGGCTTCGTGGAGGACACGGCCGCCCGCTATCGGCTCAATATGGCGCCATCGCAATAAAGGGAGTCAACCATGGCGATCAAGCGACCCTCCAAGACCGCAGGCACGCCGGTGCGCAGGACGACCAGCTCGCCGGGTCTCAAGCACGTCGACGTGCGCGCGCCGCAGCAGATGGCATCCGGCCAGACCTACACCGGGTGGCTGTGCAAGAACAAGGTGTGCGGGCGCCTCATCGCCATCGCGCCCGCGCAGCTCGAGGCCAGCTCGGCCGCGGACCGTACGGATGACCAGCTCGCCGCGATCAAGTGCCCGCACTGCGGAGATGAAGATCTCTATCGGTGGGGCGTGCGTGGCGAGCACCGGTACACGGCGGGAGGCTGACATCGCCGCGCTTTCCCGCCGCGAACTGCTCGCGGGCCTCGCCGCCGCCGCCGGCGCCGCCGCGGTCGGCCGCGCGCACGCATGGGCCACGGAGCCCGCTCCTGCGCTGCTCGATGAGCTCGCCTGGACGCTGCTCGATCTCGACCCCGCGCAGGCCACGACGCTCGGTGTCGACACCGGTGCGCATGCGGCCCTGCGCGGCCGGCTCGATGATCGCTCGCCCGCTGGCATGGAGAAGCAGCGTGCAGTGCTCGTCGATGGCCTGCGGCGCGTGCGCGCGCTGCGGCATGCGGCGATGGATGCGGTCACGCGCACGTCCCTCGCAGTGGTCGAGAGCGCATTCGCCACCGCGCTCGAGGGCATGGCGCTGCCCTATGGCGTCGCCACGATCGGCGGCTGGCGCAACGCGCCCTATGTGGTGATCCAGAATGTCGGCGGCTACCTCGACGTGCCACAGCTGCTGGATGGCGACCAGCCCGTGCACGACGCGGCCGATGCGGACGCCTACCTCGCGCGCCTCGCCGCTAGCCCCAGGCTCCTCGACGGCGAGCTCGAGCGCGCGCGCGCCGCGCGTGCGGTGGGGCTCATCCCGCCCGATTTTCTGCTGGACAAGACCATCAGCGCGCTCTCGAGCAGCATCGCCGATGCCGCCCGGCCGGATGGGCCGCTGATCGGTCCGCTCGTGCGCAAATCGCAGGCCGCCTCGCTCCGCGGCGATTGGGCCGCGCGCGCGACCGAGCTGGTCGGCGCGCGCGTCGTCCCCGCGCTCGAGCGGCAACTGGCCGAGATCAGGGCGCAACGCGCGCTCGCCACATCCGCGGCCGGCCTGGGTACGCGCCCGCACGGAGCGGAGTGGTACGCGTGGGGTCTGCGCGCCAGCACCACCACGCGCCGCACACCCGCCGAGATCCATGCGACGGGGGTGGCGCAGCTCGCCGAGCTGCAGGTCCGCATGGACACCATCCTCAAAAGTTTCGGCCTCACGCACGGTACGGTCGGGGCGCGAGCCGCCGAACTGCAGCGCCGTCCCGAGCTGAACTTTCCCGCCAACGATGCGGGCCGCGCGCAGATCGTGGCCTACATGAAATCGAAGATCGATGCGATCCGTCCGCGCCTGCCGCAGGCATTTCGCCGGCTGGTGCGCGGCAAGCTCGAGATCCACCGCCTGCCGCTGGCCGCGGAGCCCGGCGCCCCCGCGGCCTACGGCGGACCGGGCTCGATCGACGGCAAGGTGCCGGGCAAGGTGTGGGTGAACCTGGGCGATCCCGCGATCCACAACAAGGTCACGATTCCCGACCTGATGTTCCACGAAGGCATCCCCGGCCACGTCTGGCAGGGCGAGTACGCGCAGCAGCTCCCGCTGATCCGCTCGATGCTCGCCTTCAACGCCTACTCGGAAGGCTGGGCGCTCTACGCCGAGCAGCTCGCCGATGAACTCGGCCTCTACGACAACGACCAGGCCGGCCGCCTCGGTTTCCTGATGGGGCTCTCATGGCGCGCGGTGCGGCTGGTGGTCGACACCGGCATACACGCGATGGGCTGGACGCGCGCGCGCGCGCTGGAGGAGTTCAGCGCCGCGACCGGCCTCCCGCACAGCAATGCCGTGAGCGAGGTGGAACGCTACTGCGCGTGGCCCGGCCAGGCCTGCGGTTACAAGATCGGCCAGACCGAGATCCTCGCGCAACGCAGCCGTGCGCGCTCCGCGCTCGGCGCGAAGTTCGACCTGCGTGACTTCGACCAGGCGGTGGTCGACGGCGGCAACGTGCCGCTGGATGTGCTCGCGGCGAATGTGTCGCGGTACATCGAGGTGGCGAAGCGGGCCTGAGGCTGCGCGGGCGCGGCCGCCACTACCGCATCATGGTTTGCACGCGTCCGCACGCCGCTCGTGGTGCAGGCAAGCAGCGGGCCAACCAGCCATGTGGTATTCAGATGACTGTATCTGCTCAGAAGGTTTGTGGTTTGCTCGACGAACGTTAGCGCGATGTCTCAATTCATCGCGGCGATCGAGTTCTCGCCGGAATCCTGCCGCGCACGCAGCGCGCCGTCCGCGGCGCTGAAGACGAGGCGCATGCGAATTCGGTGCGGCACAGTAGCCGTGCGCACCTGCGTCTTCAACGTGTCCTTGAGCCCGCTGGCGGCCTGCTCCACGACCAGGGTCAGTACGTAGGCGCCATCGGCGAGTGGCTCGGTGATGTCGATGCCGCCGTCCTCGCGAACACGACTGGCGAGTGCCCTGGGGGCGGCACTGCGTCCGGTGGCAGGGTAGGCGGCGGCCGCGGCGCCGCCACCCTTTCCGCCCAGGTTGCTCACCGAGGAGACGGCGGCGGACAGGATGCTGCCCCCCGGCAGCGCGTGGCCGACCACCGCAGCTCCGGCGGCACCCTTGCGCAGCGACAGACCCTGCGCCGCATCGAGCGGACCGAGCGTCATCGACTCCAGCTCCGCGCGATAACCACTCCCGTCCGGAAGCGCGACGGCGCAGGCGGACGAGCCGCACTCGATGACGAGATTCTCACCGCTGGCCACAGCGCCGCCAGCAACTTGCAGGCCCGATCGCACTTTCTCTCCGAAAGTCGCCCCCTGCGTCTGCTTTGGCACTGTGACGTTCATGGAGATGCGATTCGGCATCCCATTGTGGATGCCGTTGATTCCGCTCGCCGTGACAGCCGTCGCAACCATCAGCACGAGCATCGGCACTGCCGCACGCATCAATCCGTACATGTGATACCTCCGAGCAGGGCCGGCAGTATGCGCCGGCATCGCGCCGCTCTGGAAGCGCGACGATTTTCCGGACACACCAGGCAGCGCCACAGCATTGGCATTTTGCCGATTGAATTGACTTAACGCGCAGGGCAATGAGCGATTGAAAATCGCTCATTGCAGCGTCTAACGTGCGCCGCATTGGGTAACGCGGCGCCTGGCTCCGTGCGCCTCATTCACAGGCTCATGTACCCGGGCTCATCCCGTGGTGTACCTCTGGACTTGCAAAGTTGAATTCATCTTTGTGTTTGCATATCCGGTTCGCGCGCCTGTTTGCGGACCTCGTTCACGCCGTCGCGAACACTTCCCATGTTCAAATTGTGGCGCGCGTAGCATCTGTGACGGCGCGATGTGCGGTACCTTGCAATAACAATTGGCAGTCACGTCATCCGCAGGAGTATTCAATGCAGCGCTATCGATTCGCCCCGGCTATCACATGCTCACTGATACTTTCTTTCCTACTCACCGCTTGTGGCGGTGGAAGTAGTGCCCCTCCCACGCCGCCACCGGTCGCAGCGCCCACTGGGCTCAGCTACACGAGTCCGGTCGTGGCGACTCAGAACGCAGCGCTGACCACCCTCACGCCCACCGTGACCGGGACGGTCAGCAGTTACTCCGTCAGCCCGGCCCTGCCCGCAGGCGTGTCGCTCAATGCAACGACCGGGGCAATTTCGGGCACACCGACCGCCTTTGCGGCACAGGCCACGTTCATGATCACGGCCACCAACGCGAGCGGCAGCACATCCTTCAACTGGATGCTGACCGTCAACCCAGCGGTCGCCGTGAGCGGCACGGCCGCCGCCGGTGCGCCGATCACCAGCGCCATGAACGGCATGGTGATCGTGAAGGACTCTTCCTCGCCCGCCAAGACTGCAACCACCACGACGGATGCCGCGGGAAAGTACAGCTTCACCACCAAAGACCTGCAAGGTTTCATGGCCCCGCTGATGGTCAACGTGGATTATCAGGTGGGTGGGGTCCATTACAACCTGAATTCCGCCGTGGCTACCGAGGATCTGGCGGCTGGCAATGCGACGATCAATATCACGCCGCTGACGGATCTGGTGATTGCCAATCTCGCCAATGAGATTGCCAGTCGGGTCTTCACCAACGGCAACTACGCCAGCCTGCTGACCAAGGCCGCGCTCGATGGGGGAGTTGTCAAACTCGACGCGTTACTCAAGCCGGTCCTCCTGCAGATGGGCGTCTCCGCATCGGCGGACCTGCTGCGCCAGTCTTTCGCGGCCAATGGCAGCGGGCTGGACGCGGTGCTGGATGCCCTCAAAGTCAACGTCGATCCGGTGACCAAGACGCAGATCATCACCAATCGCCTCAATAACGCTTCCATCACCGGCACGCTCAGTGCGCCGCCGACCACGCCGATCAGCACGCCGGCGACCAGCAACCTCAGCGACCTGCAGGCGATCACCGCCTTGTTCAACAATTTCTCGACGATCATGGCCAGGGCACCGGCAGCCACTGATCCCGCCCTGCTGGCGTTCTTTGATCAGACCGCCTTTCTGTATAAAGGCGCGAATCTGGCGAGCTTCCTGCAGATGATCACGAGCAACCCGACGGTCGCCGGCGGTGCCCTGACCTTCAACGACATCGTGCTCGGCCAGGTGCCGTCCTGGGCCACGGTGCCTGCCGGCGCCACGGCTTACGCGGTGCGATTCACGGTGCTGCGGAACAAGACGCCCAATTCGTCGGAAACGTTCATCGTCTATTCCAAGACCCCGGGCACCTGGCTGATGCTCGGCGATCAACACAAGGTAAAGTCCGAAATCAATTCCATCGCGGGCAGCAATGGCGTCAGCAACACCCTGTGCAGCGGCCTCTTGCCCAACGTCAAGGACAGCGGCGCGATCGGCGTGAGCTATGCCCTGGTGAAGGGTCCCGGGTTGCCGGCAGCCGGCCTGCTGTTGTTCAGTGACGGTACGTCGAACAGCTTGATGATCGCCGCGGGTGATGTCACCAGTTATGCGGGCACCAGCACGGCTCCCGCCAGTGCGACAGCTTGTGGATTCAACTCCATCTATCCGATGACCGACATGCAGATCCAGAGCATCGGCGCGCTGCCGGCGCTCTATTCCTTCGAGATCTACAACGACAACGCCACGCCTGCTAACCGTGCGGACGACAAGCTGCTCGCGACCTACCAGGAGCCGCTCCTGTCGGCGCCCCTGCAGCAGGCGAACCTGACGGCCGCGCTGTTTGCGACCCAGATCGTCGCCACGCCGAGCGTGTTGTCCGCGGCGCCCACGGGCGCCACCGTCACGATCTCGTGGAAGGCCCCGGCCACCACGGGTCTCTATGGCCAGTCGGTCAATGTGTGGGTCAGCAACGCCACGACCGGCAATTCCGTTTACGCGGATATTGCCGCCGACCAGACCAGCGTCAAAGTCGCGATCCCGTTGCTTTCGAACCCCACCAACTCCTCCGGTACGGTGGAGTATCTGGATAGCGGCTATCGCTATTACTGGGCGAGCGCCGCGGCTGGGTTCTAAGACGCAGATCTGAGCTCATCGTCTCAGGAGCATCGGCCATCCGGGTGAGTTCGTCACCCGGATGGCTGTTTCCGCCCGGCGGAAACACCGTGGCCATCACCGAGCAAAGCCAATTTCGCTCATTCACCGGGCCGATGCGCCTACGTCGTGTGAGAAATCCAGGCTAAGACGCTTCCAGCAAGACCTTCGGGTTGCGATCAGCCGCCAGGAGTAGCGTCCGGGCCGCCCCAGATGGCGCCCGGCGTCCCTGTTCCCAGTCCGGTAACGTACACACTGACACGCCCGGCAGGTTGGCGAGTTGGCCTTGCAAGAAGATGCGGTAGCCGCTGCGTTTGCCGCATCCAGGCGCTGCCCGGCGGAGCTCGGGTACGCCCCCGGATCCGGGGATCACCGGACCCGCCTCGGGCTGCGCCATCATCGCCCATTGCAGCTCGCAATAGTCCTCATCGGTCAGGTAGTCCTGTACCGAACAAATGCATTCATTCCGCTCACCAGACGCGCCGGCCACCCAACCAGGTCTGCTCGACCTTGATCTTCCAGATGTCCGCGGGCGGAATCCCGAACAGGTCGCGGTCGATCAGGATGAAATCGGCCCACTTGCCGGGCTCCAGCGAGCCGATGGTTTTTTCCTGGTGCTGTGCATAGGCCGCATCGAGCGTGAACGAGCGGAACGCCTCCATCAGCGTCATCGCCTGCTCGGGGTGCCAGCCTCCCGCGGGGCGCCCCTCGTGGTCGGTGCGCGTGACCGCCGCGTGCAGTCCGAAGAAAGGATTGTCGGATTCGATCGGGAAGTCCGAGCCGCCGGCAATGCGCGTGCCCTGGTCCAGGAACGTTCTCCAGGCATAGGCGCCCTTGAGCCGTTCCGCGCCGATGCGGTCCTCGGCCATGTTCATGTCGCTGGTGGCGTGCGTGGGCTGCATCGAGGAAATCAGGTCCAGTTGCCTGAACCTCGGGATATCGCGTAAGTCGACCACCTGCGCATGCTCGATGCGGTTGCGCAGCTCGCGCCCGCCAACCGCTTTGTAGGCGGCTTCGAATCCGTCGAGCACCTGGCGATTGGCCGCATCGCCGATCGCGTGCACGTTGACCTGATAGCCGGCTTTGAGCGCCGTCTGTATACGGGTTTCCAGCTCCGTATCCGAATAAAACAGCAGCCCCCGTTGATCAGGCCGGTCCGAGTACGGCGCCAGCAGCGCCGCGCCGCGACTGCCGAGTGCTCCGTCAGCAAACAGCTTGACCGAGCGTACGGTCAGGCAGTCGTGCCCGTAGCCGATCAGCGGGCCGTTCTTCGCCAGCGCCAGAAAGTCCGCGCCCGTGTCGCCGATCATCGCGTAGATGCGTACCGTGAGCTCGCCGCGGTCAGCCAGTTCACGGTAGAGCCCGACGATCCTGGCGCTGACACCCGCGTCGCCTGTGGAGGTCAGGCCCACTGAATTCAGGTGCGCCAGTGCCGCTTTCAGCGCATTGATCTGTTCGGCGTCATTCGGTTCTGGGACCACGCGATCCATCAGGTCCATGGCCCTGTCGACCAGCACGCCGGCCGGGTTGCCTGCGGCATCGCGCTCGATGCGCCCGCCGACCGGATCCGCCGTCGCGCGTGTGATACCTGCCGCGCGCAGTGCCGATGTATTGACCCACAGCGCGTGCCCATCGACCCGGCGCAGCACCACGGGACGGTCGGATACGGCCGCGTCGAGCTCGCTCGCAAGCGGGAAGCGCCCCAGTTTCCAGATCACCTGGTTCCAGCCGAAGCCCTGATACCACGCGAGCGCCGGGTGCGAGCGGGCGTAGGCGCGAATGCGTTCCTGTGCCCGCCCGAGGCTGCTCGTGCCGGTCAGTTGGATTCGCATGGCCTCGAAACCAAGTTCCATGACGTGCCCATGCGCATCGATGAGCCCCGGCAACAGCGTCCGGCCGTGCCCGTCGATCACATGGGCGCCCGGAAAGTCACGCCGCAGCGCCGTTGCTTCGCCGGTGCGGACTACCTTGCCGCCGTCGAATACCAGCGCGCCGAAGCGCTGCAGCTGATCGCCGCCCAGCGTGTAGCCGCGCACGTTCTCAATCAGCGTCGCAGCGGTCTGCGCTCCGGGCGCGCCCGCCAAGCCTACGGCGGCGAGCATGGCGGCCGCTGCGGTCGCGGGGTTGGACAGGAATTTCATGCAGGCCCCCATTCAAGTCGTCGCGCCGGTCGCCCCGGTTTTGCTGCTTGAATGATACGCCAGACGCAAATGCCGCGGTGCTGCGGGGGCGCCTACCAGCGCTGCGGCACGCGCTCGGTCCGCGCAATGACCGTTTGCGAGTAGGCCGGATCGAGGTACGCGATCCGGCAGTCGGCCCTGATCGGCCAGATGAACTGCATGCCCCAGACCGCGTTGTGGGCGCCGACCTCGATACGGGTGGGAATGCTTGCGATCACGTACCACTCGCCCATGAAGCGCTGCAGGTCGGCGTGCGCCACTGTCGGGAGCGGAGGGTGCTGCACAGTCCGGCAGCCGGGCAGCATCAGCATCGCGATGACCAGGCCGGCACTTTTTGTCACAGCAGTTCGTAGCGCAACTGGCGCCCGCCAGCGGCTGGCGCCTCCAGCGCTACCCGAATCCTGGCCGTGTACGCGGATGGACTCCGCGCCGCGCGACAGTACGGACACCGGCAGCAACTCCCCGGTCTGACTGTTGAGCAGTCGGCGCGCCGCAATTCCAGCCGCGCACGTCCGCCTGCGCGGGCAGGCTGCCAAGTACGAGGGCAAGCAGCATGATGACGGTCATGCGCATGGAGGGCACCATTCCAGCCAGCGTAGCGCGCTCAGAGCTGCGGCGACAGCACGCTCTCCCGCCCTGTGACCAGGCTGGCCTGTCGGCAATTACGCAAGGCCGCTGACTTCGGAGCGCACAAGCCCGGCTACTCGATGTTCTGCACCTGCTCGCGCATCTGCTCGATCGCGACTTTCATCTCCACCGCGATGCGCGTGGTCTCGAGGTCCTGCGATTTCGATGCGAGCGTATTCGCTTCGCGGTTGAATTCCTGCAGCAGGAAATCCAGCCGTCGTCCCGCCGCCTCCGGCGCGGCGAGCGTCCGACGCGCCTCTTCTATGTGCCCGGTCAGGCGATCGAGTTCCTCGGCGACGTCGAGTCGATGGAGCAACAGGACGATCTCCTGCTCGATGCGCTCCTGATTCAATTCACCGCCAAGCTGCGCGAGTCTTTCCTCGAGCCGCGCGCGCACACGCGCCAGCACTTCCGGCAGGCGCGCGCGTACTTGCGCGATCAACGCCGCGAGCGCATCGCAGCGCTGCAGGATCAATCCGGCGAGCCGTTGGCCCTCGCGCGCACGCGCCGCGCCCAACCCGGCAACCGCGGCGTCAAAGATCTCCTGCGCCGCCGTTGCCAGCGCTTCCGTGTCCGCCCCTTCCTCGCGCAATACGCCGGGCCAGCGCAGCAGCTCGAGCACGTTGACGTGGCCCTGTTCGCCGATCGTCCGCGCCAGCTCGCGGCTGCGCGCGACCAGCGGCTCGAGCGCCGCCTCGTCCACCTCCAGAACGGCGGCCACCGGCGCGCGGTGCTGGATAGTGCAATCCACCTTGCCGCGGCGGAGCTCGCGCGCGAGGGCGTGGCGAAGATCCGCTTCGAGGGCGCGGCAACTGTCGGGCAGGCGCACGGTGGCGTCGAGGAAGCGATGGTTGACGCTGCGGATCTCGCACACCAGCGTGCCGAAGGCGCCACTGCGCTCCAGGCGGGCAAAGCCGGTCATGCTGGAGATCATGGGTGCTTTGGCCAGTCTCGATATCCGGTTCTGAGCGGAAATCTTAAGCAGCGGCGCTTACTTGGAGCGACGCGGGATGTTATAAAGCCGCCCCAGTTTAACCCATTGATCCGGAGCACGCTTGCGCGTTGAACACGCCGAATTGAGCCTGCTGGGCGCGCGCGAGACCAACCAGGATCGCGTCGGCGCTGTGGTCGGGAACGAAGCCGCGCTGATGATCGCCTGCGACGGCATGGGCGGCCATGCCGAAGGCGAGCGGGCCGCGGAGATCGCGTTGCAGGTCATGGGGCAGCGCTTCAAGGGGGTGGCGGCGCCGTTGCTCGATCCGATCGGCTTCCTGCACCTCGCGCTCGGTGCGGCGCACCAGCACATCTGCAGCATCGGCACCGAGATGCCGCTCGAGAACCGGCCGCGCGCGACGATCGCGCTGTGCCTGGTGCAGCGCGCGTCCGCCTATTGGGCGCACGTGGGCGACAGCCGCGCCTACCATCTGCGGCGCGGGCAGGTGATCGCGCGCACGCGCGATCACAGCCATGTGGAACTGCTGGTGCGCGAGGGGGTGATCGCGGCCGACCAGGCGCAGGCGCATCCGATGCGCAATTTCGTCGAGTCCTGCCTCGGTGGCGAGCAATTGCTGCCGGAGATGGATGTCAGCCGCCGCCATGCGCTGGAAGCGGGCGACGTGCTGCTGGTCTGCACCGATGGATTGTGGGCGGGCCTGAACGATGCGACCGTGGCGGCGGCGTTCGCGCAGCCGCAGCAGACGCTGGCCGAATCGCTGGCGGCGCTCGGCGCGCTGGCCGTGGCGGCCACCGGCGCTTCGTCCGACAATACCTCCGCCGTCGCCCTTCGCTTCCTGGAGTAGCACCATGAGCGCCCGCCGCAACGATCGCGCCGCCGACGCGCTGCGCGCCGTCCGCTTTACCCGTCATTTCACGCGCCACGCCGAGGGCTCGGTGCTGGTCGAGTTCGGCGACACGCGTGTGCTGTGCACCGCGACCGTCGAGGAGGGCGTGCCGGGGTTCCTGCGCGGCAAGGGCCAGGGCTGGGTCACGGCCGAGTACGGCATGCTGCCGCGCGCCACGCACACGCGCGGCGCGCGCGAAGCGGCGCGCGGCAAGCAGACCGGGCGGACGCAGGAGATCCAGCGTCTGATCGGCCGCTCGCTGCGCGCGGTCGTCGACCTGCGCGCTCTGGGCGAGCGCACGGTCACGCTCGACTGTGATGTGCTGCAGGCGGATGGCGGTACGCGCACCGCTTCGATCACCGGCAGTTACGTTGCGCTGGCAGATGCGATCGACGCGTTGCGCTCGCGGCGCGCGCTGCATGCCAGCCCGCTGCACGGCCAGGTGGCCGCGGTCTCGGTCGGCATCGTCGGCGGGCAGGCGGTGCTCGATCTCGACTACGAGGAAGATTCGGAAGCCGAGACCGACATGAACGTGGTGATGAACAATGGCGGCGCGTTCATCGAAGTGCAGGGCACGGCCGAGGGCCACGCGTTCCGCCGCCACGAGCTCGACGCGCTGCTCAACCTCGCAGTCACCGGCATCGGCGAGCTCTGCTCGCTCCAGTCGCAGGCCCTGGGCGCCTGAGGCCCGAGACAGCAGCGAGCACGCCCGTGCGAGTCGTCCTGGCCACCGCCAACTCCGGCAAACAGCGCGAATTCGCCACCTTGCTGGCCCCGCGCGGGTTTGAGCTGGTGCTGCAATCGGCGCTCGGCATCGCGGGCGCCGAGGAGACCGGGCGCAGCTTCGAGGACAACGCGCTGCTGAAGGCCCACCACGCGGCCGCGGCCGCAGGGCTCCCCGCCCTGGCGGACGACTCCGGTCTCGAGGTCGACGCGCTCGCTGGCCGGCCGGGGGTGTGGTCGGCGCGCTATGCAGGCGTCGGCGCCACCGATGAGCAGAACAACTCGAGGCTGATCGCCGACCTGACCGGTGTGCCGGATGAGCGGCGCACCGCGCGCTACCGCTGCGTGCTCGCGCTGGTCCGGGGCCCGGCCGACAAACAGCCGATCCTGGCGCAGGGCAGCTGGGAAGGACGCATCGGGCACCAGCCGGCCGGCAGCGGCGGGTTTGGCTACGACCCGTATTTCATTCCCACGGGCCTCAACTGCACCGCGGCCGAGCTGAGCGCCGCGCGCAAGAACGCGCTCAGTCACCGCGGCGCGGCGCTCCGCGACCTGATCGCGCGGCTCGGCAACTGGGCCTGAGTCGATGGCCACGAACGCCCCGAGTCCCGCGGCGCTACAGCCTCTGGCAGCCACGCCCGCACCGCCGCTCGCGCTCTACCTGCATTTTCCGTGGTGCGTGCGCAAATGCCCGTACTGCGACTTCAACTCGCACGCGCTGCAGGGCGAGCTGCCGCAGCAGGCTTACCTGGAGGCGCTCCTGGCGGATCTCGACGCGCAGCTGCAGCACTTCGGCGATCTGGCTGGCCGGCCCGTCGTCAGCCTGTTTCTGGGCGGCGGCACGCCGAGTCTCTTCGAGCCCGAGGCGTTGGGCCGCCTGTTCGAGCAGCTGCGCGCGCGCATCGCGATTGCGCCCGCCGCGGAGATCACGCTCGAGGCCAACCCCGGCACGATCGAGCGCGGCCGCTTCACCGACTACCGTGACGCCGGCATCAACCGCGTCTCGCTCGGCGCGCAGAGCTTCGCGCCCAGGCAGCTCGAGACCCTGGGCCGCATCCACAACGCGCAGGACACGCTCATCGCGGTCGACGAACTGCGCGCGGCGGGGATCGCCAACTTCAACCTCGACCTGATGTATGCGCTGCCCGGCCAGGACGTGGCCGGGGCGCTGGCTGACCTGCGCACCGCCATCGAACTGCGGCCGGCGCACCTCTCGCACTACCAGCTCACGATGGAGCCCGGCACCGTGTTCGGTTCGCTCCCGCCGCCGGGGCTCCCCAATGACGATCTGGCCTGGTCCATGCAGCAGGCCTGCCAGGCGGAACTTGCACGGGCTGGCTATGCGCAATACGAGACCAGTGCGTACGCGCACGCCGGCACGCAGTGCACGCACAACCTCAACTACTGGCGCTTCGGTGACTACCTCGGCGTTGGCGCCGGCGCGCACGGCAAGCTCACGCAGCGCGCGGGCGGCGCCATCTCCCGCACCGTGCGCGAACGCGAGCCGCGGCGCTATCTCGCGCGCGGCCATCGCGATGCACCGCCCACGAGTCCGGTCGCGAGCATCGACCTGCCGTTCGAATTCATGATGAACGCGCTCCGGCTGGTCGATGGGTTCGAGGAATCGCTGTTCGAAACGCGCACCGGCCTCGCCTGGAGCGAGCTCGAAGCCCCGGTGTCGAGGCTCCGGGGGCGCGGTTTATTGGAATCCATTCCAGCCGGAGGCCGAAGCTGGCGGCCGACCGAGCTGGGGCGACGCTTTCTGAATGATGCAATCGCCGAATTTTTGCCAACGCGGCCCGGGCCTTAGGATGATCACTGCAGGAACGGCCACTCTTATACACAGCCGTCCGGCCCCAAAGCCGGAAATTAGCCAATTACGCACGGCACTGCAGGCCGGACCGCATTTCACACGCGCAACTCATTGATTAAAGAGGCTGTAACACTATGGACATTTTGTGTCCAAGTCGACGGAAACCCCGAATTTGCCCATTTTCCGGCCCTGCGGGGCATTGTTACGCACAGAGTTACCCACAGAATTTGTGGATAAATGGCCTCACCCGGCAGCCTCCCGGTGCTGACCCGGACGACCTCTTGTCCGCGGCGGCTCCCAGGGCTAGACTGCGCGCCCTTTTTTAATCCGGCCGGCCCCCATATAAGGATGCCGGACCAGGAACAGGTGGCGCCATGAAAGCAGGAACTCATCCCGACTACGCCGAGATCACGGTGACCTGCAGCTGCGGCAACACCTTCAAGACGCGCTCGACCGTGGGCCGCGATCTGCAGGTCGACGTCTGCTCGAACTGTCACCCGTTCTACACCGGCAAGCAGAAGATGGTCGACACCGCGGGCCGCGTCGACAAGTTCCGCAAGAAATACGCCGCCGCCGCGGCGCCGCGCTGAGCCCGGCACCACGATGGTGCGAGCGCGCCGACGGTGCGCTCAAGTCGCGTCGCCGTCGACCGATACCTTGATTCCATGAAGCGCACATGTAACGCTGCGAATTGACGCGCTGCGTTGCACGGGCGTCGTCACCCTCCCGCAATCCCTCAACCAGGCACCGGCGCGATGGCAAAACCTCCCTTCGACCTCGTCAATCCCGCCAGCGGCACGAAATCGCAGCTGCCGATCCGCTCCGGCACGATCGGGCCCGATTGCCTGGATATCAGCGGCTTGACCAGGGACCAGGGCGTCTTCACCTTCGACCCGGCCTTCAGCGTCACCGCAAGCTGCGAGAGCAAGATCACCTACATCGATGGCGATGCGGGCGTGCTGCTGTACCGTGGCTACCCGGTGGAGCAGCTGGCCGCGCGCAGTTCGTTCCTGGAAGTGGCCTACCTGCTGATCTACGGCGAGCTGCCGACCAACCCGCAGCTCACCGCCTATCGCACCAGCATCACGCGCCACACGATGATCAACGAATCGCTGCTGCGGTTCACCAACGGCTTCCACCACGATGCGCACCCGATGGCGATGGTTTCGGCGGTGGTCGCGGCGATGGCGGCGTTCTATTACGACGCGATGGACATCCACAACCCGCGCCATCGCGAGATCTTCTCGCACCGCATCATCGCGAAGCTCCCGACCATCGCGGCCGCGGCGCACAAGCATGCGCTCGGCCAGCCCTTCGTCTACCCGCGCAATGACCTGGCGTACACCGCGAACCTGCTCAACATGTTCTTCGCGGTGCCCTGCGAGCCTTATCAGGTCGATCCGGTAGCGGCGCAGGCGCTCGACCTGCTGTTCATACTGCACGCCGACCACGAACAGAACGCCAGCACTTCGACCGTGCGGCTCGCCGGCAGCACCGGCGCGAACCCGTACGCGGCGATCTCATCCGGCGTCTCCGCGCTGTGGGGCCCGGCGCACGGCGGCGCGAACGAGGCGGTGCTCGACATGCTCGAGCAGATCGGCACGGCGGACCAGATTCCGAAGTACCTCGACATGGCGAAGGATAAATCCAGCCACTTCAAGCTGATGGGTTTCGGCCACCGGGTCTACAAGAATTTCGATCCGCGCGCGAAGCTGATCCGCGAGGCCTGCCACAAAGTGCTCGCCAAGCTCGGGCGTGCGGACAACCCGCTGTTCGAGCTGGCGCTGCGCCTCGAGGAGATCGCGCTGCAGGACGAGTATTTCGTCTCGCGCAAACTCTATCCGAACGTCGACTTCTATTCCGGCGTGATCTACAGCGCGCTGGGGATTCCGCGCTCGATGTACACGGTGATGTTCGCGATCGCGCGTACCGTCGGCTGGGTCGCGCATTGGATGGAGATGATCAGCGACCCGGCGATGCGCATCGGCCGGCCGCGCCAGCTCTACACCGGGCCAACGCAGCGCGACTACCTCGACGTCGCCAGGCGCGGCTAGCCGCCGCCCTCGGCCAGCAGCGCCTCGAGCTCGCTGGCATCGGCACGGCGCATCGGCCGGCCGTCGACCGGGCTGATCGGGGCCTGGCGGATCCCGTCCACAGGAAACACGGTCGCGTCGATCGTGTGTTCGCCGATCTCGAACTGCACCGCTGGGAACACCTGGAAACGCTCGGCGTCGATGCGCAGCCGGTGCTCGCCGACCTCATGGCCGACGCCGCGGTCGAGCAGGTTCAGCGCCACCGCTTCGGGCTGGTCGGTGAACAGGTGCAGCTGCACGTCGTGATGTGCGGTCGCGGTGCCGGCCAGCACCGGGCCGACCAGGCGCGGTGAGAACGCGGCCAGCGAGCGCATCGCGCGCAGCGCGACGCTGCGCTGGGCGCGGAGCGTGGCGCCGTGGGTGTCGGCGCCGAACAGCCGCTGGTATTCAACCAGCGAGGCCTCGACCTCGGCATTGCTCGGGAGCATGCCCTCTTCGGCGACGCCAAAGCGCTCGGCGGCCTTGCGCTTGGCGGCGCGGAAATCCTGGATGCCGTGCTCGGCCATG
>JAGWPD010000071.1 GCA_028870705.1 Gammaproteobacteria bacterium | reverse complement strand
TCGCCGCATGGCGCAACCGCAGCGCTGGCGCGAATGGCGACACGGGAACAGGCTATTCAAGCGCTGCGGACTACCTTGCAACGCATCACGCCGCGATGCCGACAACGCATCATGCGACCAGCGTGAAGAAGCTGACCGACGCGCAGAAGGCCTATCAGCAGGTCATCAAGGACGTTTCGGGCAACCTGTCCGAATACCACCTGATGCTGGCGCAGGTGGACGTGGCGCAGCGCAGCGGCGCAATCAGCGCAGCGCAGGCGCAGGTCGAGACGGCCAAGCTGAACGAGCGCATCCTCGAAAGCACCGACGCGGGCAAGTTCTACGCGCAGTCGATGCAGTCTTTCGAGAGCAGCATGGCTAAGGCCATCGTGACGGGCGGTTCGCTGTCGTCGGTCCTGTCGAACCTCGCGGCGAAGTTTGCCGAGGCCGCATTCCAAGCCGCGCTGTTCGGCACCGGGCCGATGGGCAGCGGCACGGTCGCGTCCGGCGGCGGACTGCTGGGCGGTCTGTTCACGGGCGCGCTCGGGCTGCTCGGCGGCGGGATCGACACGTCCTTCATCAGCGCGCACGCCACGGGCACGAGCTATGCTCAAGGCGGCATGGCGCTGGTCGGCGAGAACGGGCCCGAGGCGGTTTCGCTGCCGCGCGGGGCGAAGGTGTTCTCGGCCGGCGTGACGCGGGCGCAGGGCAATCAGCAGGCCGCGCAGCCGGGCTTGGTGCATGTCATCGTGAGCGCCGACTCATCGGCCAACCTCGCGCCGATCATCCAGCAGATCGCGGGCAACGTGACCGCGACGGCGCTGACCTCCTACGACCAGACCGTGCTGCCCGGCAGCATGGCGCGCATCAGCAACGACCCGCGGGCGAGGGGCTAACGAATGGCGCTGACCTTTCCGCTGTCCCTGACCGATTTCTGGGGCAAGCTGCCGATCGCCAGCTTCACCTTCGAGCTGGGCGAAAGCGTCAACACGTCGAAGACTGCGGCGGGCGAGGTCATCGTCGCGGACCTTGGCTCGCGGCTCTGGTCCGGCTCGGCCATCCTGACGCCGCAGTATAACGAAGACGCCGCCGCGACCGCCGCGCTGATCTCTGTGCTGCGCCAGGGTGGTCGGTATTTCTTTGCCGTTCCTGCGCATCATCCGGCGCCGACTTCGGACCCAGACGGATCGGTCCTGACCGCGTTCATCGCGCAGCAGCCGACGCTGAGCCTGAACTTCGGGGCGAACAGCTACGGGATCGACCCGTCCGGCACCGGAAGCCCGGCGATTGCGTCGCTGTCGTCCGACGGGCGCAGCTTGTCGATCACCGGCTTGCCTGCGGGCTACGTTCTCAGCCCTGGCGACTTCCTGTCCTTCACCTACCTGTCCAGCCCGACGCGCTACGCCTTGCACCAGATCGTCGGCGGCGCGACGGCTGACAGCACCGGCACGACCGCGCTGATGGAGGTGACGCCCTCGATCCGCACCGGGGCCGCCGTCGGCTCCCCCGTGACGCTGGTCAACCCCTACATGAAGGCCATCGTGACGCCCGGCAGAGGCAAGATGGGCGTCTCGTCCGGCATCATCACGGGCAGCTACGAAAGCCGGGCCGGCATCTCGCGCGGCTCCATGTTCTCCACCTTCGATTTCATGCAGACCCTGCGATGAGAACCTACACCAGCGGCATTCAGGCGGTCCTCGACGCCCGCGTCACGCTTCGCCAGCGCATTCTTCTGTGGATCACGGCCAAAGACCGCACGACCGGCGCGGCGGAAAGCGTGGGTTTCTGGAACGGCTTCGACAACCTCGACTTCACGATCAACGGGGTGACGCGGACCTATTACGGCGCGGGCAACATGCTCGGCGTCGATGCGATCACGATGGTGTCGGGGCTGACCGTCCAGTCGCAGAAGGTCAAGCTCAGCGCCATCGCGCCCGAGGTCGAGTTGGCGATCCGGCAGTATGACGCGCGGCTCGCCCCGGTCGAGATGCACAAGGCCTATTTCGACCCGCTGTCGGAGGCCCTGATCGACGCCCCGGTGCAGATTTTCACGGGCTGGGTGGACAAGCTCCAGATCGACCGAGCGGCCGAGAACGGCAACTTCACCGGCACGCTGACCCTCGTCTCGGCCGCGCGCGCGCTGACCCGGATGCTTGGCACCACCAAGTCCGACGCCGACCTGCGCCGCCGGTCCTCGACGGATGCCTTCCGCAAATATGCCTCGATCGCTTCGGCGGTGACCTTCTTCTGGGGCGAGCAGACCACAACGCCCGCCGCCGTCAGCCCGGCCTCGCCCGGCGTGCAGCCGATCAACTACGCTAAGTGACCATGCCAGCATTTGACCGTCTGCCGGACTGGCAGGCACGCCTCGCGGCTTACTTCGCGAGCCACCAGCGCGCGCCGTTCGCCGACGGCCGCAACGACTGCGCCACCTTCGCGGCGGGTGCCGTCGAGGCCATGACGGGCACCGACCCGATGCGGGCTTGGCGCGGCTACGATCTGATTGCGGATGGCCTGCGGGACTTGCGCGCGGCGGGCTTCAAGGACCACATCGCCTTCGCGGCCTCGCTGTTCGACGAAATCCACCCGGCGCACGCCCACGTCGGCGATCTGGCCGTGATCCGCGGCGACGAAGGCCTCGCGCTTGCCGTCTTCGCGCGCGAATTCGTTTTGCATCCCGGGCCCCGCGGCCTGCTTCGCTTCCCGCGCCTCGCCGCGCGCCGTGCCTTCAGGGTCTGACGCATGCCTCAGGTAGCAGTAGCAGCCCTTGCCATCGGCGGCGAGGCCGTCGGCGCGGCCATCGTCAGCACCAGCATCGCCACCTTTGCCACGACGACCATCGTCGGGCAGCTGCTCATGGGTGTGGCGCTCACGGAGATTTCCAGGGCGCTCGCGCCGACGCCGAAGGTCAAGTCCGGGGTCCAGTCCACCGTCACGATGACCGAGGCGCAGCCCGAGAGCTTCATCGTCGGGAAATACGCCACCGCCGGCTGGCTCGCCGCGCCGTTCATGACCCACGGGACGAACAACGAATACCTGACGCAGGTCATCGAGCTGTCCGGCGCGTCGGGCTGCGCGCTGTCGCGCGTCAAAATCGGCTCGGAATGGGTAACGCTCGGCCCAGACGACGGCTCTGGCTACGGCCAGCCGGTCGTGGCGGGCACCTACGTCGATGCGAACGGCGTGACGCAGACCGCCAGCACCTACGCCGGGGTCGCGTGGGTGAAGTTCTACGACGGCACCCAAACCGTCGCCGACCCCATGCTCGTCTCGACCTACGGCAGCGACCCGAACCGGCCGTGGTCTTCGAACATGATCGGGACGGGCATCTGCTACGTCATCATGACGTTCAAATACGACCGACAGGTCATGTCGTCGGTGCCGAAGTGCCTGTTCGAGCTGGATGGGATCAAGCTCTACGACCCACGCCTTGACAGCACCGTCGGCGGGACCGGCTCGCAGCGGTGGGGCACGCCCTCGACCTACACCACCACCGAAAACCCGATGGTGATCGCCTACAACATCCTGCGCGGCATCACGGTCGGCGCGGACACCTGGGGCGGCGAGTGCACAGCGGCCGATCTGCCGCTGTCGAACTGGTTCGCGGCGATGAACGCCTGCGACGCGACGGTGACGAACCCGGACACGACGACCGAAGCGGCCTATCGCTGCGGGCTGGAGGTCACACTCGACAGCAAGCCGGCCGACGTGCTGGACGCGATTAAGGCGTGCTGTTCGGCCGAGTTTGCTGAGACGGGCGGCATCTTCACCGTCCGCGTCGGAGCGCCTGCCGTGGCGTCGTGGAGCTTCACCGACGACGACGTGGTGATCACCTCGCCTGACCAGCTCACGCCGTTTCCGGGCCTCGACAAGACCTACAACGCCATCAGCGCGGACTATCCCGATCCGGCCAGCTTCTACGCCAACAAGTCGGCGCCGCTGCGCACCGACACGACCTACCAGACGGCGGACGGCGGCCGCTACCTGAACGCCAAGGTCAACTTCAAGGCCTGCCCGTTCCCGAACCAGGTGCAGCGGCTCCAGAAGGCGCTCCTGCTCGACGACAGGCGCTTTCTCCAGCACCAGGTGACCTTGCCGCCGGACGCCGCCGTGCTCGCGCCCCTCGACAGCGTGTCGTGGACCTCGGCGATCAACGGCTACACGGCCAAGACATTCGAGGTCGTGCAGGTCATGGACGATCTGGCGACCGGGTGTCAGGTCGTGCAGCTCCGCGAGCGCGACAGCAGCGATTATGCGTTTGTGGTAGGGGATTACCTGTCCTCGACCTCGGGCGGCGTGACGGTCACGATTGCGCCGCCAGCGCAAGTCCTCGCATCCTGGGCCGCCGTCGGCGTGACAGTCCCGGACAGCCTAGGCCTGCGTGATCTCTCCGCGCTCAAGGTCAGCTGGGCTGATCCCGGCACCGCCGATGTGCAGGCGATCCTGATCGAGGTCGAAGACAGCGCGGGCACGCTGATCTCGTCGTCGCTCTACAACAACGTCGCAAACGGCTTCGCGATCATCACCGATGGCATCGTCGGCGGAAACAGCTACCAAGTGCGCGGCAAGATCGTGCCCTATTCGGCCCGCGCCACCGCGTGGTCCGCGTGGCTGCCCGTCACCGCGCCGACGGTGACCTATCCGGCGACCTCGCCCGCGCCGACCTTCTGGGACGCCGTGACGGCGCTGGAAGCCGCTGCGGCAACGGGTGGCATTCTGCCGGTTGCCACACTTCCGGCATCGAGCACCGTCGATGGGCAGGTCGTCATGAAGCTGCCGGAAATCCTGCTCTACAAGTGGGATATGGCGACCACGACGTGGGTGCCGATCAACAGCACGATCACCGCGGGGCAGGTCATCACGTCGATGCTGGCGGCCGGAGCCGTGACGACCGACAAGATCAGCGCGCTCGCGATCACCGCCACCCTGATCGCCGCCGGGGCCGTCACCGCCGACAAGATCAGCGTCACCGACCTGTCGGCGATCTCGGCGAACCTTGGTTCGATCAGCGTGGACAACGCGCACATCGGCAACGCGGCTGTCGATACGCTGAAGATCGCCGGGCAGTCGGCCACGATCGCCCTCTACAGCGGGCAGACCGTTTCCATTCCCGCTGGCAACACGACGAACTTCGCCTATGGCAACTTTACGATGCCGGACGCCGGGGAGGTCATCATCTTCCCGCAGATCGACGTGTCGCAGTCGCTTGGCAGCACGTCGAGTGGCAACTTCACAATCCGCATCTACATCGACGTGACGCTTCTGTTTCAACAGAGCTACACCAGCACCCCGCCCGGCAGCGGCGGCTCATACACTCTCTCCGCCCACTACGCCGAGCGTGTGCAGGTATATGCCGGGGCAGGTGCCCACAGCGTTTTCATACAGGTCTACGCGGGCACCGTCGCATCGGTGAGCGCCTCCGGCAGTCTTGTCACTCTCGTGTCCATGAGGTGATCCTTGCCTGATTTCACCGTCATCGATGCCGCGACCGGAGACGTCATCCGCGTCGGCAGCTGCCCTGAAAGCATGTTCGACCTGCAAAAGATGCACGACGGCGAATACGTGCTGCCTGGCGTGATGCTCGATCAGCGCACCCAGAAATGGGACGTGGCGAAGGGCGTCGCGGTCGATCTGCCGGGGCCGAGCGCCGCCGAACTGACCGCCGCAGCATGGGTCGCCCTTCGCGCAGAGCGCGACCGCCGCCTTGCCGCCTGCGACTGGACGCAGATTCCGGACAACCCGGACCCGAAGAAGGCGCAATGGGCGGCCTACCGCCAAGCCCTGCGCGATCTACCGAAGAATACCACCAACCCCGCCAATCCCGTCTGGCCGAACCTGCCAGCGTAAAAGGAGGCCAACATGGCTGCACAAGACGTCTTCCAAGCCAACGCGCGCGGCCTCGAGGGCCCGATCTCTGACGCGGCTGCTGTCACGCCGAACGACGCCAACGACCTGACCTACGCGACCCGGGCGATCAACGTTGCGACGGATGGCTTCGTGAAGGTCACCACCGTGGGCAACGACACCGTGACGCTCTACGTCGCCGCCGGGATCTGGTTCCCGATCCGCGCCAGCCGCATCTGGGCTACCGGCACCACCGCGACCGGCATCGTCGGGGGCTGGTGATGATCTCGATCGGCGCCAGCATCACGGCGGGCAACCGGGGCAATCCCTTCGCGCGCTACGGCATCATCGGGCAAATCCAGCCGTCGCTGGTGCTGGACTTCGCCGGCAACCGCCTCGGCGCCGATCCCGACGGCCAGTTCGGCAGCTACTTCGCCCCGGATGGCCTCAAGCCGTCCCTGATCCTTGATTTCGCAAACGTTACCTATGGGGTGCGCCAATGAGCCTGCAAACCAAGAATTTCGCCGACCTCCTAACCTTCTCGCGGGCCTCGACCGGCACCTATTTCGACAACACGGGCACGCTTCAGACAGCGGCTGTCAACGCGCCGCGGTTCGACTACGACCCGGTATCGAAGGCCGCGCTCGGGCTGCTGATCGAGGAAAGCCGGACGAACCTGCTGACCTATTCTGAGCAGTTCGACAATGCGGCGTGGGGTGAGACACACTCATCAGTCACGGCAAATGTGGCTTCCGCCCCAGACGGAAATGTGACTGCTGATAAGTTGGTAGAAGATACTGCCGCCGCCTCACATGCCATTAACTACGCTTCCGGGATTCTTCTTAATTCTGGAACAAATTACACAGTTTCCGTATTCTTGAAAGCTGCAGGCAGGAATTGGGCTTTCTTGGATTCATACGATGGTTCATTGGACCACTACGCCTACTTTGACCTTTCTGCTGGTGTAGTGGGTAATGTGGGAGCTTCAACGACAGCTACGATAGAGAACTGCGGCTCTGGCTGGTATAAATGCTCCATTTCTTTCACGAGCGCAAACACAACAACTACCGCGTTTGCGTTTCAAGTATTCACGGCGACGGCCAATGGTTTGAATAATTACACTGGTGATGGCGCTTCCGGCATCTACATGTGGGGCGCCCAACTCGAAGCCGGTGCCTTCGCCACGTCTTACATCCCCACGACCTCGGCTGCTGTGACGCGGGCAGCGGACGTGTGCACTCGGACGCTCGGGACGGAATGGAACCCCTCTGCTGGAACTTTCGTTGTCAAATATACGTCACCTAATTACGCCAACATCCCTTCCGTTTTGAATTTCGATGGAGCGTGGACTAATGGGCTTAATGTTCAAGGCCCTCCGGGTAACGCGGGTTGGTGGAACGGGACCAATAATATCCCAACCACAAACACAATTGCCGCAGGGCTTGAGAGGCGAGAGGCTTTTGCATACACCAATAATTCTAGGGCGATCTGCCTAAATGGTGGTTCTGTTGCGTCGGATAGCTCTGCACCATTTAATTCGTCTCCAACAGCGATGCGCCTTGGTGACAATCCTACGGGCACTCAATGCATCAACGGCCACATCAAGTCGCTGGTCTACTACCCGACCCGCCTTTCCGACGCCGACCTTCAATCCCTGACCGCGTGAGGCTGACATGACCTACACCGATGCAATCATTCATATCCCGAGCATGTCGGCGCTGATCGGCTGGCTGGAAAAGAACAACACTGCGACCGTTGACCCGACGGTCAATGACGCCGGATCTTCGGGTTATGCAGTTGGCTCCCGGTGGTTCAACTCGGCCACGAAGAACACCTTCATCTGCACTGACGCCACCAACGGAGCTGCCGTCTGGC
>JAGWPD010000070.1 GCA_028870705.1 Gammaproteobacteria bacterium | reverse complement strand
GCCGCGCCGGGCACGGCGCGCGGCGGCCGCGCCGAGCGGCGCGTGCCGATGACGCGGCTCCGCCAGCGCATTGCCGAGCGGCTGGTGCAGGCGCAGTCGACGCAGGCGCTGCTGACGACCTTCAATGAAGTCGACCTGACGCACATCAATGAGCTGCGCGGCCGCTACAAGGACGGCTTCGAGAAGCGGCACGGCGTGAAGCTCGGCTTCATGTCCTTCTTCGTGAAGGCCGCGATCGAGGGCCTGAAGAGGTATCCGCTGATCAACGCCGCGGTGTCCGGCACGGACATTCTTTACCACGATTACTACGACATCGGCGTTGCGGTGTCGACCGAACGTGGCCTCATGGTGCCGGTATTGCGCGATGCCGACGCGCTCGATTTCGCCGGCATCGAACGCGCCATCGCGTCCTATGCGCAGCGTGCGCGCGACGGGACGATCGCGCTCGAGGATCTGGCCGGCGGCACTTTCAGCATTACCAATGGCGGCGTATTCGGCTCGCTCCTGTCGACGCCCATCGTCAATGCGCCGCAGAGCGCGATACTCGGCATGCACAAGACGATGCAGCGCGCGGTCGTGGTCGACGGGCAGGTGCTCGCGCGCCCGATGATGTACCTGGCGCTGAGCTACGATCACCGCATCATAGACGGCAAGGAAGCGGTGCAGTTCCTGGTGACCGTCAAGGACGGCCTGGAAGACCCGGGCCGGATGCTGCTGGGTGTCTGATACCATGGATGGCAATTTTGATTTTGATGTGGTCGTAGTAGGCGGCGGGCCCGCGGGCTATCCGGCCGCGATCCGCGCTGCGCAGCATGGCCTCAGGGCCGCCTGCATCGACAACTGGAAGAACCGCGACGGCAGCAATGCCTTCGGCGGCACCTGCCTGAATGCCGGCTGCATTCCATCCAAGGCGTTGCTGGAGTCGTCGGAACTCTGGCACCGCGCGCAGCATGAGTTCGCGCTGCACGGTATCGGCACCGGCGCATTGACGCTGGACCTGGCGGCCATGCAAAAACGCCGCGCCACGATCGTCAAGGGACAGACCCGCGGTGTCGCCGCGCTCCTGAAGGGCGCCGGGGTCACTGGCATATTCGGTGCGGGCAAGCTGCTGGCTGGTCGCGTGGTCGAGGTGAGCGCGCCCGATGGCAAGGTCTCGCAGCTGCGCGCGCGGCACGTGGTGCTGGCGAGCGGCTCGACACCCACCGAACTGAAATCCCTGCCATTCGACGGCCGGCAGATCCTCGATTCCTGGGGCGCGCTCGAACTCGATGCCGTGCCCAAGCGACTGTGTGTCATTGGCGCTGGCGTGATCGGCCTCGAGCTCGGCAGCGTGTGGAGCCGGCTCGGCGCGGAAGTCGTGATGCTCGAGGCGCTCGATTCGCTGCTGCCGATGGCGGACGCCCAGCTCGCCGCCGAGGCCGGCAAGCACTTCCGCAAGCTCGGGCTCGACATCCGGCTTGGCGCGAAGGTCAGCGGGGCGACGGCCGGGGCCGACGGCGTCACGGTGCGCTACGGCGACGCCCAGGGCGCGAAGTCGCTGGTCGCCGATCGTGTGGTGGTGGCAATCGGTCGCAGGCCCTTCACGCAAGGGCTGCTGGGCGAGGGTTGCGGCGTACGGCTCGACGAGCGTGGCTTCATCAGCGTCGACGAGCACTGTGGCACCGGTGTCGAGAATGTCTGGGCCGTCGGTGACGTGGTGCGCGGGCCGATGCTGGCACACAAGGGCAAGGAAGAGGGGATCGCGGTGGCCGACCGCATCGCCGGCCGGTACGCGCATGTGAACTACGCGCTCGTGCCCTCGGTCATCTACACCGCGCCTGAAATTGCCTGGGCGGGCCAGACCGAAGCACAGGTGCAGGCCGCGAACATCGACTACAAGATCGGCGTGTTCCCGTTCATGGCCAGCGGCCGCGCGCGCGCCATGGAATCGACCGCCGGCTTCGTCAAGCTGGTGGTCGCGCGCGCCAGCGACGAGATCCTCGGTGCGCACATCATCGGCCCGATGGCCGGCGAGCTGATCGCCGAAGCCGTGCTGGCGATGGAATTCCGCGGCAGCGCAGAGGACCTGCAGCGCACCATCCACGCGCATCCGACCCTGTCGGAGGCGCTGCACGAGGCGGCGCTGGCCGCCGACAAGCGCTCGATCGACAACCTCAACCGCTGATCCGCTGCGCGCGCAGCACGCTGTTGACGCCGGCCAGTTTCTTCAGCACCTGGCGCAGCTGCCCGGCGTCGCGTACGGCGGTGCGCATCACGATGGTCGCCACGCGATCGGCCGGATCGGTGCTCGAATTCACGCCTTCGATGCTGAGCCGCTCCTGCGCCATCACGTCCGACACATCGCGCAGCAGGCCGCGGCGGTCGTAGGCCTCGATGCGGATCTGCACCGGCATCTGCAGTTCCTCGCTGCGGTTCCAGTCGACGCGCAGCAAGCGCTCCGGATTGCGGGCGCTCATGCGCGCCAGGCTTCGGCAACCCGCGCGGTGCACGGTCACGCCACGCCCGAGCGTCACGTAGCCTGCGATCGCCTCGGGCGGCACGGGCGCGCAACAGCGCGCCATGGTCGTCGGCATGTCGCCCACACCCTCGATCGCCACCGCCGACTGGCGCCGCGTGCCGCCGCGCTTCGGCGGCGGCG
>JAGWPD010000069.1 GCA_028870705.1 Gammaproteobacteria bacterium | reverse complement strand
TGCTCGCGCGTGGCGGCGGCGCCAGCGCGGCGCCGCCGTGCATCACCTGCCACGGCGACAGGCTGCAGGGCACCGCGCTCATTCCACGCCTCGCGGGCCGCTCGCCAACCTACCTGCTGCGCCAGCTCGTGGCCTTCAGGAGCGGCGCGCGCGCCGGCGGCAATGGCGCGCTGATGCGCCTGGTGGTCGCAAACCTGCAGATTGGCGATATGATCGACGCCGCCGCCTACGCCGCTTCGCTGGAGTCGCCGTGAGCACCGAGAAACCCAGTGTCTGTCCGCTCGACTGCCCCGACACCTGCAGCCTGTCGGTGACGGTTGCCGACGAGCAGGTGATCGCGGTGCGCGGCTCGAAGGCCAATCCGATCACCCACGGCGCCATCTGCGCGAAGGTCGCCCGCTTCTACCCGGATTTCGTGCACGGCCCGAACCGGCTGCGCTTCCCGCAGCAGCGGAGCGGGCCGAAAGGCGCGGGCACGTTCCGGCGCATCTCCTGGGAGGCAGCGCTCGATGTGATCCACGAGCGCGTCAGCACGGTCATCGCAAAGCACGGACCGCAGGCGGTGATGCCGCTGAACTACGCCGGACCGCAGGGGCTGCTGGCGGGCGATTCGATGTCGGCGCGCTTCTTCCACAGGCTGGGCGCGACGCAGCTGCATCGCAGCGCGTTGTGCGGCGGCATCCGCAGCGAAGCCTACGCCAGCATGTTCGGCGAGGTGCCCGGCACACCGCTCCAGCAGGCGAGCCTGGCGAAGCTGGTCATCGTCTGGGGCAACAACGCGACCGCCTGCAACCTGCACCTGATGCGCCAGGTCAACATGGCCAAGCGCAACGGCGCCAGGCTGGTGGTGATCGACCCGCGGCGCATCAAGGCGGCCGAGCAGGCGCAGCTGTTCCTCCCGGTGCGGCCGGGGACCGACGTGGTGCTGGCGTTCGCGCTCGCCTGCGAGCTCGAGCGCAGCGGCGGGCTCGATCGCGCCTTCATCGACGCGCACGTGCTCGGCTTCGAAGCCTACATGGCGGTGGCGCGCGAATATCCGGCCGAGCGCGCCGCGCAAGTGTGCGGGCTGGCGCCCGAGGACATCCGCCAGCTCGCGCAGTGGTACCGCGAGGCCGCGCCCGCGCTGATCGCCTGGGGCAATGGCCTGGAGCGCAACCAGAATGGCGGGGCCGGCATTCGCGCGATCGCGGCCCTGCCCGCGCTGGCCGGCAAATTCGGCGTCGCGGGCGGCGGGCTGATCGCGGCCGCGGGCAATGCCTATCCCACCACGGGCGATCCGCTGACGCGGCCCGATCTCGCTCCGCCGGGCACGCGCGTGCTGAACATCCTCGATGCGGCGCGCTCGCTGCTCGATCCGCAGCTCGCGCCGCCGATCGACGCGATCTTCATCTACAACCACAATCCGCTGATCGTGCACCCGGACCAGAACCGCATGCGCCGCGCGCTCGCGCGCGCCGACCTGTTCACCGTCGGGATCGATGTGGCGATGACCGACAGCATGCAGTTCGCCGACATCGTGCTGCCGGCCTGCAGCCATTTCGAGTATGCGGACCTGTATGCCGCCTACGGCCAGCAATACCTGCAGCGCGCCGAACCGGTGATCGCGCCGGTCGCCGAGGCGCTGCCGAACACCGAGATCTTCCGGCGCCTCGCCGCGCGCTTCGGCTTCACGGGACCGGAATTCACCGCCAGCGATGCCGAGCTGCTCGATGCCGCGGTCGACAGCGCCGACCCGCGCATGCAGGGCCTGCGCGGGAGCGAAGTGCCGCTCGACCAGGCGCTCGCCATGCACTACCAGGGCGCCGAGCCGGTGCTGTTCAGGAACGTGTTCCCGGCCACGCCCAGCGGCAGGATCGAGCTGCAGTCCGCGGCGCTGGCGCAGAAATACGGCGCGGCGCTGCCCTCGTTCCGGGCGGTCGGCTCGCGGTATCCGCTGGCGCTGATCACGCCCGCCTCGGACCAGCGCATCACTTCGACCTTCGGCGGGCTCGCGGTCAACGACGCGACGCCGGTGCTCGAGATGCATCCGAGCGATGCCGCGGGCCGCAAGCTCGCCGACGGCGCGCTGGTGCGGATGTGGAACGAGCTCGGCGAGGTATTCCTGCCGCTGAGCGTGACCACCGCGGTGCGCCCCGGCGTGGTCTGCTCTGAAAAAGGCGCATGGCTGCGCACCAGCCGCAACGGCCAGACGGTCTCGGCGCTCGCGCCGACGCACAAGGCCGACCTCGCCGGCGGCGCCTGCTTCAATGACGCGCGCGTCGAAGTGGCGCAGGCCACCGCCTAGGGCCGGCTCACACTCGGGACGTCGCTGCGGCCGCGCCCGTCGGCGTGCACCCTGATCCGCGTGATCGTGACCCGGCGCATCAGCGCAGCAGCTTGTCAAGTATCGGCAGCGGCACCGCGCCCTCGTTCAGGGCGCGCTCGTGGAAGGCCTTGAGCGAGTAATCGCGCGGATGGCGCTGCCGGTAGTGCTCGCGCAGCGCCAGCCAGGCCTTTGCGCCGGCATAGTACATGTCGAGCTGGCACGAAGAGAGTTGCGCGCGCTGGAATTTGGCGGTGGCCTCCTCGCGCTCCTGGTAGGTCTGATTGATCATCAGGTCGAGGGCTTCCCGTTCGCTCATGCCCATCGTCTGCAGCCGCACGTCGAGGATCGTGTTGGCCTGCCCGCGCAGCATCTGCTTGAGCATCGTGAGGCGCAGCGCCTTGCTGTCGCCGAGGTAGCCCTCGTCGCTCATCATCCGCTGCGCGTACACGGCCCAGCCCTCGACGTAGGGCCCGTTGCCCCAGATCGCGCGCAGCACGCGCCGCGTGCGCGGCTCGATGCGGTTGGCGTACTCGGCCTGCACGTAGTGGCCGGGCATCGCCTCGTGGATGGTCAGTTGCTGCAGGCCGTAGCGGTTGTACTCGCGCAGCTTGGAATCGATGCGCGCGCGCGGCCAGTCGGCCGGGATCGGCGTCATCCAGAAGAAGGCGCCGAGTTGCGGCTCGAGGGCCGGCGCGGGATTGAAGCCGCCGACGCCGTAGATGCCGCGCATGAACGCCGGCGTATCGATCACCGCGAGGTTGCTGTCGGATGCGAGCGTCAGCAGGTCCTTCTGCCGCACGAAGGCGGTCGCCTCGGCCAGCGTCTCGCGGCCCTGGTCCATGTAGGTGGCCGGCGTGGCGTGCTCGCGCGCGACCTCGGCGAGCGCTTCCTCGACGCTGCGCGGCGCGGCCAGCCGCGCCATCTCGGCGCGCGTGGCCGCGAGATCGGCCTCGGCGTCCGCGAGCAGCTGCTCCGGCTTGCGGTCGATGTGCAGCACGTAACGGCATTTGCGCTCGTAGTTGTCCTTGCCGAGCCGCCAGTCGCTGGTGCGCGCCGACAGGGTGTGCGCGAGGTAATCATTGAACGCGCGCAGCGAGGCCAGCGCCGGAGCCGCCGCCTGGGCGTACGCATCGGCCACCGCGGGCGGCGCGGCCGCGCGCAGCGTCCTGTCGATGAGCTCGATGTTGCCGTCGTTCTCCTCGCGCGCCACGCGGTTCCAGATTTCGGGCGCATCGAGCAGGTTGGCGCGCGCCTGCGCCAGCAGCGCCGGAATGCCCTCGAGCCGCTGGATGATGTGGCGGAAGCGCTCCTCGGGCGGCGCGTAGGCCAGCACGTAGGGGTTGTAGAGGCCGTTGCCGATCAGCTCGACGTAGACGGTCGGGTTGTGGCGGTAGTTGCGGATGCGGTCGTACTCGAGCAGGTTGAGCTCGACGTTGTCGCGCACGATCCCGAGGTCGGCCTCGCGTTCGGCATCGAGACGGGCCCCGTGCAGTTCATCCAGGCGCTCGAGCAGCTGTTGGTTGAAGCGGCGCGCCCTGTCGATGCCGGCGGTGCTGTAGTCATCCAGCAGCCCGTCGAGCCGCTGCCGCTCGTGCACGTGGTAGCCGGCGGCGGTCGCCGCCACCGGCGCGAGCGCCAGGCCGCCGTACACGAATTCGTTCACGATCGCGTCGGCCGCCGCGGCCGGCGCCGGAGCGGACAGCCTGAACGCACCGACCGAGGCGGCGATGCCGGCCATCGCCAGCGCCGGCAGGAGCTTCGTCGACCACTGATTGCGCATCTCACACCTCGCCAGGCCGGCAGCCTGCGATTATCCGCGATCCTGGGTCACAATGAAGCACCTGACGGGGAGTACCGGCATGCGATACCTGTTCATGGTGGCGGCGCTGCTGGGGGCGATGCTCACGGGACGACCGCTACGAACCGCTCTAGCAGGCCGCATTGGGGCTGGCGCAGGCCCAGGACCGGATTCCGGAGCCGGGCTTCCTCCACGGCGAGGTCTGCAACCTCTGGAAGGACGCCGCGCATGCGCACGGCCTGTGGCGGCGCACGGGCCTGGAGGATTACCAGCGCCCCGCGAGCCACTGGCAGACAGTGCTCGATCTCGATGCGCTGTCGGCCGCCGAGCAGGCCTCGACCAACGCGCTCGAATACAGTTATTTTTCGCGGCAGCTCGGGCTGCCCTGACACGCGGCCATCACTGCACGATGATCGTGCCCGACATCTGCGGGTGGAGCGAACAGCCGTAGTGGTAGACGCCGCGCTGGTCAAACCTGAGGCTGTAGGTGTCGCCCTGGTCGAGCGCGCCCGAGCGCACAAGCGCGTCGCCATTGCGCACCGTATGCGGCTCCGCATCGAGGTTGCGCCAGGTGACCGTGGTGCCGGCGGCGATCGTGATCGTGCGCGGTGCAAAGGTGTAGCCCTTGATCTCGATCGTGGCAGCGCGTGGCGGATCGCCCGCGCGCGCACCCAGTGCGCCGGCCGCCAACAGGCCCGGCACCATCAGCCACCGGGTCGGCCGGCGCCATGCGGCGCGTGCTGCGCGCGTTGCCCGATCGCCGCTCATGCCAGCGTCCGATCGGTGAGCGCGAGTGTGCGTGGATGCTGCCTGAGCGACACGGTGCTGACGCCGAGCCGCTTCGGCAACTCGTCCGGCGGCACCTTGAGCGGCCCGGGTCCGGGCGCGGCGCCCGCGGCCGGCTGCGGATAGGCGGTCGAACGCGCGGTGTGGAAAGTGATGTGGCCCTCGACCTTCTGCACGATCTGGTGGATGTGCCCGTTGAGTACGGTGACGGACCCGAAGCGCCGCAGGTAGCCCAGCGCCTGCTCCGCGTCGGCGGTGCCCCAGCCCCAGGGCTCGTAGATGTTCCACATCGGCATGTGCGCAAAGACGACCACCGGCGTGCTCGAGGAACGTCCCTTCAGGTCGGCCTCGAGCCACGCGAGCTGCCCGGCGCCCAGGGACGCCAGGCTGTTGGGCTTGAACTGCAGCACGTTGACCAGGCCGACGAAGTGCACGCCGTGGTGATCGAAGCTGTAGTAGCCGCGATTGGCGGAGGGCTTGCCGTAGCGATTGAAATACTCGCTCGCGGTCGCGTCGGCGACGTCGTGTTCACCGGGGGTCGTGTGCAGCTCAACGACCCGGAGCTTCGACATCAGGAGCGCCGCGGTGTCGAACTCGGCGGGCTTCGACAGGTGCGTGATGTCACCGGTATGGATGACCAGGTCCGGCCGATCGGGCATCGCGTTGACCAGTTCGATGGTCTGCTGCAGCGTGCCGGCCACGTCCGGGTTGGCATCCTTGTTGAAACCGATGTGGGTGTCGCTGATCTGCACGAACAGCGGCGCCCCGAGGCCGGTGCGTTTCCCTGCCTCGCCCGCGGCGCAGGCGAGATCGACCGGCGTCAGCACACCGCCGGCCAGCGTGAACAGCGTGCCGGCGCCGCCAAAGGCGAGGCACTTCAGCGCGTGGCGGCGCGAGGCCGTGTTTTCTGTCGCGGAGGACATCGGGAGTATCCTTGTGATGGGCGAATACCGATGGAGACTGGCGTGAGCGCGCGTTTATTCCCGGCCGCAGGTATTGCGCCTTCGCGGGAATAAATCGCCGCCCCCGCCGGTCTCATAGGGAGAGCGAAGCACGTGCCCCTGAGTACAGCCTCACGAAACAGCCGTTTCAGCGCGGAGGTCCTGCCGCATGGCGGCGCCGCGTACAACCTGGCGCGCTGGCTGAGCCGCAACGAGACCGATGCGCGCGACATCGTGCAGGAGTCGTTGGCGCGCGCGCTGCAGTACTTCGAGGGCTTCCGCGGCGGCGATGCGCGCTCCTGGCTGCTGCGCATCGTGCGCAACACGGCCAGCACCTGGCTGGTATCCAGGCCGCCCGCGGCGCATCCGGACCAGAGCGAGGCGGACGAGCCGCTGGAACCCGCGCCCGGCAGTGGCGCCATGCGGGATGCCGACCCGCTCGGTGCGCTCATCAGCCAGGACCAAGCCCGGGTGCTGCGCCAGGCGATCGCGCAGTTGCCGCTGGAATATCGCGAGGTGCTGGTGTTGCGCGAATTCGAGGACCTGGCCTACAGGCAGATTGCCGCGATCGTGGGCTGCCCGATCGGGACCGTGATGTCGCGGCTGGCGCGCGCCCGCGACGAGCTCGGCGCCCGCATGCGTGCGGAGGCACAATCGTCGTGAACCACGCGGAAGCACGGGCGCTGCTCGAAGCCTATCTCGACGAGCAACTGGAGATCGGCGACACCGTGCGCGTCGCAGCGCACCTGGCCGAATGTGAATCCTGCCGCGCCTGGCTTGGCGAGCGGCGTGCGCTGCGTGCGCAGCTGCGTACGGCGCCGCTGCGCTACCGGATGCCCGCCGCTCTCGCCGCCGAGATCCGCTCGCAAGCCGTGCCCGCGCGAGGCGCGCCTTTGCGCCAGCGGCTGCTCGAGATGCAGTGGCCGCGGGCGCTGGCGGCGAGCGTGCTGGTCGGGCTGGCTGGCCTGTGGGCGGGCCATGCACTGACCGTGCGCCGCATTGCTGGTGAAGAATGGGTCGGCGCCTACGTGCGCTCGAATCTGGGCGCGCGCTCACTCGACGTGCTGTCCTCCGATCATCACACGGTCAAGCCCTGGCTCTCGGCGCGGCTCACCTACTCGCCGCCCGTGCCCGAGATGTCTGGGCCCGACGATGAACTGCTCGGCGCACGCGTTGACTACATCGAACGCAGCGCGGTCGCGGCGCTCGTGTATCGTCACGGCAAGCACCAGGTCGACGTGTTCGTGTGGCCAGAGCGCGAGCGGCCCGATCCGGCGACCGCCGCAAACGCAGCGCCGATCGCCGGCTTCCGCCTGTTGAGCTCGCGGGCGGCGGGCTTCAACGTCGTGATAGTCTCCGACATGAGTGCGTCGGAGATGATCGGCTTTCGCGCACGCTGGAGCGGTCTCGCCTCCGCCCGGTAGTTGCCGTCGCGTCATTGGCGCCGCCAGGAATCCATCCATGCTGCGGGTTGAGAATCTCTCCAAGCGCTACGGCGATCGGCCGGCCGTCAATGCCATCAGCTTCGCCGTGGCCGCCGGCGAGACCGTGGGCCTGCTGGGCCCGAACGGCGCCGGCAAAACCACGACCATCGCGATGATCTGCGGTATCACCCGGCCGGACAGCGGCCAGGTGAGCCTCGGCGGCGAGCGCGTCACGCAGGACGCCAATGAGCTCAAGCGCCGCGTCGGCCTGGTGCCACAGGACCTGGCGTTGTACGACGAGCTGTCCGCGTGGTCGAACCTGCAGCTCTTCGGCGGGCTTTACGGCCTCGGCGCTGCGCAGCTCCAGCAACGCGCCGATGCGGCGCTCGCACTGGTCGGCCTCGGCGGCCGCCGCACCGAGCGCGTGAAGACCTTCAGTGGCGGCATGAAGCGGCGCCTGAACATCGCCGCGGCCCTGCTGCACGACCCGGACCTGATCCTGCTGGATGAGCCGACCGTAGGCATCGACCCACAGTCGCGCAACGCGATCTTCGACAATCTCGCGGAACTGAAGCGCCGTGGCAAGACGCTGCTCTACACCACGCACTACATGGAGGAGGCCGAGCGCCTTTGCGACCGTGTACTGATCATGGACCACGGCCGGATCCTGGCCGACGACACCGTCGCGCATTTCATCAAGGAGCACGACAACCTCGAAGCCGCGTTCATGCGGCTCACCGGCCGTGCGCTGCGCGATGGGGCCGAGGCATGAACACGACCGCGATCGTGGCGCTGGTCCGCACCGACATCCGCCTGTATTTCTCCGATCGCCGCGCCGTCATCGTCGGCGTGCTGGTGCCCATACTGATCGCCGCATTCTTCGGCTATATATTCGGCGGCAACGGCGCAAGCGGGGACGCCGGCAAGATCCCGATTGCCGTGGTCGACGAGGACCAGAGCAGCGTATCGCGCGCCATCGCGGCCGACCTGGCCACCGACAAACTGCTGCAGGTCAGCGCACTCGACCGCGCCACGGCACGCGCTGCGGTCAGGGCCGGCAAGCAGAACGCCGCCGCGGTTATCCCCAAGGGCTTCGGCGAGCGGACCACCAGGGCCCTGTTCACCGGGCAGGACAAGCCGCGGGTGGAACTGCTGGTCGACCCCAGCCAGACCAGCGGTGCACGAGTCGTCGAGGGACTGCTGGCCCAGTACTCCATGCAGGAGATATCGCGGGCAGCCTTCACGGGCGCGTCCGGCCGCAAGTTCATCGACGAGTCCCTCACAAACCTGGAAAATCAGCAATCGACGGCGTCGAACGCCGACCTCGAGGACTTGCTGCGCGCGGCGCGCAAACTCAACCAGCAGGCCAACGCCACTGCCGGCGCGCCCGGCGCCGGCCGGCGGCGCGGCTTCGGCCTGAGCATCCCCTACACCGTTGCGTCCACGGAAGTCACGGCGCGCGAGCGCACGCCCTATAACGGTTATGCGCATGCCTTCGCCGGCATGACGGTGCAGTTCATCCTGTTCGCGGGCATCGATGCCGGCGTGCTGCTGCTGCTCACGCGCCAGCGCGGCATCTGGCAGCGGCTCCGTTCCGCGCCGCTGCGCCGTAGCGATTTCATGCTGGCGCGCGCGCTGGCCACGACGCTGATCAGCCTGTTCCAGTTCACGCTCATCTACCTTGCCGCCGCGTTGGTATTCACGGTGCGCGTCGAAGGCAGCTGGCCCGGATTCCTCGGCGTGGGCATTGCCTTCTGCATGCTGAATGCGGCCTTTGGCCTGATGCTGGCCACGCTCGGGCGCAGTGCACCCACAACGCGCGGCTTCGCCAGCATGGCGACGCTGCTGCTCGTGATGATCGGCGGCGCCTGGGTGCCCGCCTTCGTATTCCCGCGCTGGCTGCAGAGCGCCTCGCTCTACGTGCCGACCCGCTGGGCTGTCGACGGCCTGGACGGCGCCACCTGGCGCGGCCTGCCCTTCGATGCGGCGGTGGCGCCCATCATCGTACTGATCGGCAGCGCTGCGGTCTGCCTGGCCATCGCGATCTGGCGTTTCCGCTGGGAAGAGTGAGGCCGGCGCTCGGGCGGGTTCATGTGCGCGCTGTTGGAGTGGATCTCGGGTCTGTTCATGGCATTGCTCCCGTTGCGCGCGCGGCTTCGGCATCGCGCCTCCAGATGAAATAACCGCGTCCGCCCGGGCGCACGATCAGCGCGCGCACCCTGAAGCCCGCCCCGCTGAGCGCGGGCTCGCGCGCCGGCGCGGCGGCGACCGCCGCGAGCACCACGGGATCGGAGGCGGCGGTACCCGGCGGCTGCCGCCCGTTGCCACGCAGGTAATCCAGCCATTGCCGGCGCGACCAGCGGCCGG
>JAGWPD010000068.1 GCA_028870705.1 Gammaproteobacteria bacterium | reverse complement strand
GCATCGCGGCAGGCGCATTGCGCCAGCGCACGCCGGCAGCCGGCGCAGACCGGTCCGGCATCGCTCCGGTAGACGATATTCACGGCGACGACGCAGCCGGCGCGCGCGCGGCGGCCGCATCGGCCGCCGCGCCCGCATCCGCCACGGCCACCGCGCTCATGTCCACGATGCGGCGCACGGTCGACGAGGGCGTCATGATGTGCACCGGCTGCGCTACGCCCAGCAGGATGCCACCGACGATCACTCCGCCCCCGCCGGCCGCGATCCGCAGCGCGTTGTAGCAGATGTTGGCGGCATCGACGTTCGGCATGATCAACAGGTTAGCATCGTGCTGCAGCAGCGATTGCGGGAACTCGTTGGCGCGGATCGCGCTCGACAGCGCCGAATCCGCGCGCATTTCTCCGTCCACCTCGAGACCGGCGTCGCGGTCGCGGATCAGGCCGAGCGCCACGCGCATCTTCTGCGCCGAGGGCGCATCCGAGCTGCCGAAGCTCGAGTGCGAGACCAGCGCCACGCGCGGCGTCATGCCGAAGCGCCTGACCTGCTCGGCAGCGAGCAGCGTCATCTCGGCCACCTGTTGCGCATCGGGATCGCGATTGACGTGGGTGTCGCAGAAGAACAGCTGCCGGTCATTGAGGATCAGCATCTGCATCGTCGCGACGGTGTCGACGCCACGGCGGAGGCCGATCACGCGCCGCACGTACTTGAGGTGGTCGAGGTAGTCGCCCACCGTGCCGCACAGCATCGCATCCGCATCGCCGCGCCGCACCAGCATCGCGCCGATCAGCGAGGTACGGCTGCGCATCTGCTCCATCGCCAGCGCCCGGGTCACGCCGCTGCGGCAGGCGAGTTCGTAGTATTCGCTCCAGGCGTCGCGGAAGCGCGGGTCGTTGTGCACGTTGACCGCCTCGCAGTTCCCGCCCAGCTTGAGGCGCAGGCCCAGCTTGTCGATGCGCGCCGCCATCAGTTCGGTGCGTCCGATCAGGATCGGCCGCGCCAGTCCCTCGTCGATCACCACTTGCACGGCCTGCAGCACGCGCGGATCCTCGCCCTCGGCGTAGATCAGCCGTTGCGGTCGCCGCTTGGCGGCCGCAAACACGACGCGCATCGCCGAAGCCGACTGATAGACGAAATGCGTCAGGCTGGCCCGATACGCGGCGAGGTCGGCGATCGGCCGCGTGGCGACGCCGCTGGCCATCGCGGCGCGCGCCACCTCGGGCGCAATCGTGGTGATCAAGCGCGGATCAAAGGCGCGCGGGATCAGGAACTGCGGGCCGAAGGTGACGTCGCTCTCGCCGTAGGCGGCCGTGACGACATCCGATTGCTCGGCCTGGGCCAGTTCCGCCAGCGCGTGCACGGTGGCCAGCTTCATCGCCTCGTTGATCACCGTCGCGCCAACATCGAGGGCGCCGCGGAAGATGAACGGAAAGCACAGCGAGTTGTTGACCTGGTTCGGGTAGTCGGAGCGCCCGGTACAGACGATGCAGTCCGGCCGCACCTCGAGCGCCCGCTCCGGGCGGATCTCGGGCTCGGGGTTCGCCAGCGCCAGGATCAGCGGCCGCTGCGCCATCTTCGCCACCATCGCGGGTTGCAGCACCCCGGGCCCGGACAGCCCGAGGAAGATGTCGGCGCCGGCCACGATCTCGGCCAGCGTGCGCGCCTGCGTAGCGCGCGCGTAGCGCAGCTTGTCCGGGTCGGTCTTCGGCCGGCCCGTATAGACGACGCCGCTGCTGTCGGCGATCGACACGTTCTCCTTCCGCAGGCCCAGCGCGACCAGCAGGTCGAGGCAGGCGAGCGCCGCGGCGCCTGCACCGGAACCGGCGACCCTCACCTTGGCGATATCCTTGCCGACCACCTTCAGGCCGTTGAGCACCGCGGCCGCGACGATGATCGCGGTGCCATGCTGGTCGTCGTGGAAGACCGGAATCTTGAGCCGCTGGCGCAGCTTTTCCTCGATGACGAAGCACTCCGGCGCCTTGATGTCCTCGAGATTGATGCCGCCGAACGTCGGTTCGAGCGCGGCGATCACGTCGACGAGCTTGTCCGGATCGCGCTCGTTGATCTCGATATCGAACACGTCGATGCCGGCGAATTTCTTGAACAGCACCGCCTTGCCTTCCATCACCGGCTTGGCGGCGAGCGGGCCGATCGTGCCCAGGCCCAAGACCGCCGTGCCGTTGGTGATCACGGCAACCAGATTGGCGCGCGCGGTCAGGCTCGACGCCTCGCGCGGGTCGGCGACGATCGCCATGCACGCGGCGGCGACGCCCGGGGAATAGGCGAGCGACAGATCGTTCTGCGTCGATAGCGGCTTGGTCGCGACGATGGCGATTTTGCCGGGCGTCGGGTGACGATGATATTCGAGCGCCCCGTCGCGCAATTGGTCGGCCATCGTCACTCCTCAGGATGCCGAACGGATCGCGTCCCGGCCTTGTGGCCGGGTGTCAGTCCGCTGGCGGGACGGGAATGGTGCGGTCGAGAAGACTCGAACTTCCAAGGGGTTTCCCCCACTAGCACCTCAAG